>RZYP01000148.1 GCA_009930275.1 Negativicutes bacterium | reverse complement strand
AGTACGGTCGGCAAGACGATTGTCTTCGCCAAAAACCACCTGCACGCCGAGAAGATTCTGGCTGTCTGGAATCAGGAGTACCCTGAATATCCCGCGCATTATTGCAGAGTAATTGACAACTATACCAATTATGCGCAAAGCCTGCTGGATGAATTTTCCGATAGGAACAAGCTGCCGCAAATCGCTATTTCCGTCGATATGCTGGATACGGGCATCGACGTGCCGGAAATTTTGAATCTGGTGTTTTTCAAGAAGGTTATGAGCAAGGCGAAGTTCTGGCAGATGATCGGACGCGGAACTCGTCTGTGTGAAGGTTTGCTCGATGGCGAGGATAAGCAGGAATTCTATATTTTTGATTTCTGCTCCAATTTTGAATTTTTCCGTGTGAACGGCAAGGGTAAGGATGCGGCGGCAGGTGTGAGTGTGCAACAAAAGCTTTTTGACCTGAAGGCGGAAATCGTTTATAAATTGCAGGACCTGGCTTATCAGACAGAAGAGCTGGTTGCCTTCAGGCAGGGCTTGGTCAAAGAACTCGTCGACAGGGTCTGCGCGCTGAACCGGGATAATTTTGCGGTGAAACAGCATTTACGCTATGTGGATTTATTTGGCAGCAAAAAGACTTATGAGGCGCTGACCTACGAAAATGTTTTGCAGATTGCGTCAGAGATTTCACCGCTGATTTTGCCGGAAGAAGATGAATATACCGCCGTGCGCTTTGACGCGCTGATGTATCAGATCGAGCTGGCCTACCTGGTTGGCAAGAAAGGCGGCAAACCAAAGGGTGATTTGAGGCGCAAGGTAGCCGCGCTTACACATTACGGCACGATTCCGGCGGTAACGGCGCAAAAAGACTTTTTGCATACGCTGCTGCATACGGATTATATAGACAGAGGCGGTATCAACGAGTTTGAAAATATCAGGACCAAACTGCGCGAGTTGATGAAGTACATCGAGTTCGAGCCGCAGGCAAAGTATGAAACTGATTTTGCCGATACTGAGACAGGCGTTGAAGAAAATCCTTCCGACATGGGGCAGGATTATCTGGTTAATTACAAAAAGAAGGTCAATTACTACATCCGCGAGCACGAAAATAATCCGGCAATTGCCAAATTGAAAACCAACAAACCGCTGACAAAAGACGATGTGGCAGAACTCGAGAAGATTCTGTGGGGCGAGCTGGGCACTAAAGAAGACTACCTGAAAGAGTTCGGCGATACGCCGCTCGGCGAACTGGTGCGTTCCATCGTGGGCTTGGATATGACGGCGGCTAAAGAAGCTTTCTCGCAATTTATTGATGAAGCCAACCTTGACCCAAGGCAGATTTATTTCGTCAATCAGATTATCAACTACATCGTGAAAAACGGCATGATGAAGGACCTGAGGGTTTTGCAAGGCAGTCCTTTTACCGACAAAGGCAGCGTCGTCGAAGTGTTTGACGATATGAATTTGTGGCTTGGCATTCGCCAGGCGATTGATACGATTAACAAGAATGCGGCGGCATAAAATAAAGATTCAAATGAATAGTTAAGGAGGCGGATCTTTTGAAAAAAATATTTTTAACCTCATACTTTGCCGGTACGGCACAGTTATTTGCGCAGTATTTTGTAAGTATGGAATTTGAGAAAAAGGTGGTCTTTATTCCGACTGCTGCTAACGTCGATGAATATAAGAAGCATCTTGCAAAGGCTCAAAATAAATTAGCGGAACTCGGCTTTGCTGTGGAAATTCTTGATGTCGCAACTGCGTCAGAAGCAGCGGCAAGAGAAAAGATAGAGCAAACAAAATATCTTTATATTGCCGGCGGCAACACTTTTTATTTATTACAGGAATTGAAAAAGAAAAATCTCTTGGATTTAATTGCAAACCGTGTCAGCGAAGGAATGATTTATATTGGCGAATCGGCAGGCGGGATGATCACTGCGCCTGATGTTGAATATGTGCAGCCAATGGATCCTAAAGAGTTAGCTCCGGAGCTTGCGTCTTATGAAGCATTGAAGTTGGTGGATTTTTGTTTTTTGCCGCATGAAGGAGAGTTCCCTTTTGCGGAGGCTGTAGAAGAAATCATTAATACCTATGGAGATAAATGCAATTTTCTTGCAATCAATAACAAGCAGGCGATAATTGTTAACGGTAATGAAGTGAAAAAAGTTTAGGTGGTTGGACCGGAGGGTGGACCAAAGGGGACTGTCCCCTCTGGTCCATTTTTTACGCCAAAATGTCGAATTTTTGCAGGAACAAACCTGCCTGTTTAGGACCTTCGTCGTTGCTTCTTCAGCTAGCACTAAGCGTCTTTGCTGTGTTATAATGTAAAGAATTTAAAGGTGGAGTGGTTACTTTGACTAAACTAAAGAATGGTGACGGTATTGTCTGGCCTTTTGGCAAAAGTATCGCACTCATGATAACTTTTGATTTTGATGCGGAGCTTCTGCGCTATTCGGTAATCGGCAAGCAGTCTACCGGTTTTGCCGACATTTCGCGGGGCAAGTACGGGCCGGATGAAGGGTTGCAGCGTTGTCTTGACATGCTGACACGTCAGAATCTGCGAACGACATTTTTTGTGCCGGGCCGTATAGCAGAACTCTATCCCGAGCAGGTGGCGAAAATTGCCGAAGCCGGGCACGAGCTGGCTTACCACGGCTATAACCACGATAATCGTATGGGAATTCTTCTGGAAGAAGAGGAAAGCAATATGGCGAGGAGCGAGGCTCTTCTAGGCAAGTTCAGCGAACGCAAGATAGTTGGCTATCGTGGACCCCTGGATGTGATGCAGAACTGCAGCTTGGAGCTATTGCAAAAGCGGGGTTATTTGTATGGCTCGACTATGAAGGATTGCGACTGGGCCTACCTGCATGAAGAGTGCCAGGCAGAAACGCCTATTGTTGAACTTCCGACAGAGCCGACATTTGATGACTTTTCGTTTTATTATTTTTCCTACGCTGATAATGCTACTATTACTTGCAGCTATCCCAGCCAGTATGTCTATGACATTTGGAAAGATAATTTTGATGAATTAGCGAACGAAAACGACAAGGTGATGGTCTTGAAACTGCATCCTCAGCTGATTGGGCGTTCCAGCCGCATTCGTATGGTTGAGCGCTTTCTTGCCTATGCCAGAGCTAACGGGGCCTGGGTGGCAAGTTGCGAAGAAGTTGCCCGGTATGTGCTGAACTTTTATCAGAAGGGTGGTACTGCCCATGCAATGGCCTGATAAGAAACGCATAGCTGTGCTGCTGTCTTTTGATATCGATGGCGAGACGCTGTGGCTGACCCGTAACCCTATTAATAAGCAGCACTTGACCAATCTTTCGCGCGGACGCTATGCGACTAAGCAGGCGTTGCCGAGGATTTTAAGGCTGCTGGAGGAAGAGGGCCTGAAAGCTACTTTTTTCACCCCGGCTTATATGGCCGAGCAGTATCCGGAGGTACTGCGGGATATTGCTGAGCAAGGTCATGAAATAGGTTACCATGGCTATATGCACGAAGTGATGCCTACCTACGAGGAAGAACGCGCGCTGATGGACAAAGCCGAGAAGATTATCAAGGATATCACCGGGCAGCAGATGTGTGGTGCTCGTATGCCGGACGGCATTATTCATGATTTTCATTTGCAATTGTGGCTGGAACGTGGCTATATCTATTCTTCCAACTGGCGCAACAACGATGGACCTTTCTTGCATAACTTAAGCGGCAAAGAAATACCAATAGTAGAATTGCCCAAGGACGGCATTGTGGACGATACCAGCTATGATATGTACACATTGCAGGAACCTGTTCATTATTATCTGAAGAGTGGTCGGGAAATGGTGCAGATCTGGCGCGAAGAGTTTGACGGCTTAGCGGAAGAGGGGCGCATGATGAATTTTGTAATGCATCCCCAGTTTATCGGCAGGCTAGGCTATGTGAGAGCTTTGAGAGATTTTATTCACTATGCCAAGGCAAACGGAGCATGGCTGACCACGGATAAGGCGGCAGCTGAATATGTTTTGGCTCAGCATGGTTATAAAGCTACACCTAAATAAGGTTAAGCAATATAAAAACAAAAAAAGGGGAAATGAAGATGAAAAAAAGTTTTTTGAGTTTGATTGCAGTGTCCATGTTAGCACTCGCGGTAGCAGGGTGCGGCGGCGATTCTAAGAAAGAGGCAGCGAAAGCAACCAATGGTAAATTGACGGTAGCTATCAACGCAACGTTCCCGCCATTCGAATCAGTTAAAGAAGGCACCAAGGATTATCAGGGCGTGGACATTGACATTGCAAAATATATTGCCAAGAAGATGAATAAGGAAATAGTTTTCAGTGATATGAAATTTGCTTCTTTAGTACCAACTCTGCAAAGCGGACGCGCAGATTTGATTATCTCCGGTATTTCTCCTACGGCTGAGCGTCAAAAGGTTTTGGATTTTTCCAAGCCTTACTATTTCCCGATGAACGCTATTATCAGCAAGAAAGATGCCAAACTTGATACATTGGACAAATTAAAAGGCAAAAAAGCCGGAGCTTCTATGGGTACTACTTATTGCAAGGCGCTTCAGGAGGCCGGCGGTATTGAAGTTGTTGAGCTGGACAGTACTCCTTTGGTAGTGCAGGATATCATCAATGGCCGTTTGGATGCCGGTATGTTCGATTCCGCTCAAGCGTCTGTCTTTGTCAAAGAGAATCCACAGCTGGAAATGCATGTTATCAAAGCACCTATCACTCTTGATGATACTTTTGCCATTGCTTTCCCTAAGGGATCAAAAGATGCCGCTGAGGTTAATAAAAT
>RZYP01000147.1 GCA_009930275.1 Negativicutes bacterium | reverse complement strand
CCGACTGAGCTACCGAGGCAAATGGCGACCCGGATCGGACTCGAACCGACGACCTCCGCCGTGACAGGGCGGCATTCTAACCGACTAAACTACCGGGCCTCAATAATCGCGTAAGTGTATTATATGGTATAACGGTAGAACTGTCAAGGTTTTATCACTATTTTTATTTTTTAGATTTCGTGGTCCGTTGCAGTTATATAATCTAATGTTTCATGGAGGTAATTTTTAAGCTTTTCTTCCAGCTCCTGCAAGTTGACGGAATCAAAGACCCTTGAAGTTCTAAAAACCCCAGCTACCTTAAGTTCAGCAAATATTTCATCCCTAAGAACATTGTACATTATGACCAGCTGGTCTTTCCGCTCAAAATCACTGTAATCGAGGAATATAAAAGAACCATTTATGTGCCGTATAGTTTCACATGGTTTGATATACAATTCAAAGCGGCCAATCTTTTGGGGAAGATTATTGCCATATTCCCAGTTGGGAATTCCTTTTTCATCGATAATATATACGTTTTTGCGGTGTTCCGGCGACGACATTTCGGCCAAAATACTATCAATATGCGATTCTACCTCACGTTCAAAAACATCTCGTTGTTTGTATATAAAGCGGATATCACGATACTCATTCAGACCCATAGTTCTGCAGAGTATATAATCAAATGTTTCGGAAGTATATATTATATCCAGTCTCGCCCTCAAAGCTTGATTCACATAACTGCAAATAAAAAGCAACTGTCCTCTTTTTTCAATCTTCGTTTCTTTTTTGAACCCACTAAATTCTTCCGGCAAGTTGTTGACGAAGGACCATTCTTTAACCTGCCGGGCAATTTCATCAATTGACGGATACCCCATCGATCGACCCCCCTTAAATAAAAATGCATCTTACAAGAAGCAAGTATAACTCAATATAAAGTTTTTTTCCATATTTGCCGATTCAGTTTGGAAACTTCTAATTTACCACGTAATTTTGCGTATTTCATCTTGTTTTTAACAGCGAAATTACAAAGGTCGCCTTGATAAAATAAAAGCCCCTTTTCCCTTAAGCGTTCCAAATACAAAGTCGCCGTTACCGTCCGAAACGATAAAAAGCCCCCTTGCCCTCAATCTGCCAAGGAAATATTCGTTTAACTCACGATTTCTTTTCGGCCAGATAAAAATGAACTTGCCACCAAACTTATCGGGCAAAAATTTCTGCTTATCATGGTCAATAAAAGACCAAGTATAAACACCGTTACCGGTACGGACATTATCAATAAACTCCCCTTCATAACGGCCACCATCCGTCCAGGTAAATATTCCTCGTCCTGTGCGCCTGCCGTCAACAAAATCGCCTTCATACCTTTGCCCATTAGGCCAAAGCAGAATACCTTTGCCAGTGCGTTGGTTATCGACAAAATCACCTTCGTAACTTTCGCCGCTAACCCAAATGTAAATGCCCTTGCCGTTACGCATCCCATTAACTACTTCACCTTCGTACCTATCCCCATTTATGTAAGTCTGCGATATCTTATTTTCCCCGAAGACCTTTGCCTCTGCAGAAAATGCTACATAACTATCCTCATACATAAATACGAGCGAAAAGTATATTGATAAACACAAAAAGGTTAACAGCAGCCTCCTCATTATGATGCACCCTTTCCGCAGATATTGCTTAAAAGCATGCCTTTCATGATTATTATAGCAAATTTATAGACAATTCGAACTATTATTTGCAATTTTCTGATTTATCTTTTGAGTCTCTTGCAGTATATACGTACGCATAAAGAAAAAACACCATGTAATTACTTACATGGTGTTAGAGTTCTGGCAGGGGCAGTAGGACTTGAACCCACAACCAACGGTTTTGGAGACCGCTACTCTACCAATTGAGCTATACCCCTATGGAGCGGAAAACGAGATTCGAACTCGCGACCCCCGCCTTGGCAAGGCGGTGCTCTACCGCTGAGCTATTTCCGCAAAATGGCGACCCGGATCGGACTCGAACCGACGACCTCCGCCGTGACAGGGCGGCATTCTAACCGACTAAACTACCGGGCCATATTGTCAACCTTCTGACAGATACATATGTTACCATAAAATCATGGACCGTGCAAGTACATTTTCATTTTTAAATATGCTAACAGGATTTTTGCAAAATATGTAGTATAATTAAAAAGTACCAATTACATTTTGAGGAGGATTTTCATGCCCGTAACACCAGATTGGTCCCTCGGAAACAAATATTTGCTGGAAAATGCGCCAGAACTTGCCCCTTTAATTAAAAAATACGCACCTTGCACCATGCAGCCGGAGAAAGAAGTCCGCTACTTTGAAATTTTAGTTCGCGGTCTTATTTCACAGCAGCTGCCGCCGGATGTCGTTGATGATATCTGTCTTAGAATGCATAATTATTTCAACAGTATAACACCGGGAAAAGTCTTGGAAGCCCCCGACTCAGCATTAGCTGCACAGGGTCTTGTTCCCCAAAAAATCGCCTACCTTAAGAATTTTGCCCAGATGATTATTGACAAAAAAGTAACTCTTGATAAGTTTCAGGAAATGACAGACACACAAATCACGAAACAGCTGCTAGAGGTCAAAGGACTAGGACAGTGGACCATAGAGATGTTCCTCTTGCTTGCACTCTGCCGTACCGACATCGTGCCAACGGCAGACCATGTCTTCAAAAAGTCACTGAAAAAACTGCTTAGCCTGCCTGATATACCTAAAAGAGGCCAGATAAACAAGCTTACCGAGAACTGGCGGCCATGGCGTTCTCTGGCTGTGTGGTATTTATGGCAATACGCTGACGAATAGAAATTTTTACATTCAGCGAAGCATCTGATAATTACATGGTGTTTTTTGTTTCAATATAGCTTGACACCGTCGTAATTTTACTTTATACTTTAGCAGTAACGTTTCAGGCGTTACACATATAGTTTGTGACTCCGTAGCTCAGCTGGATAGAGCGTTTGACTACGAATCAAAAGGTCGCAGGTTCGAATCCTGCCGGGGCCACCATTTCAAAAAAATCAACAGCATGCTTTGTAAAAAGCATGCTGTTTTTTTATTTTTTAGCAATACTTGCAATTTCTTCGGCAGAATAACCACATTCCTGCAGCAATTCATTGTTATGTTCGCCGAGTTTCGGCGCTCTGTGCCGCAAACTGCCAGGCGGCCCAGACATCTTGATTGGGAACCCTATCTGCTTGTATTTTCCTATCTCCGGATCCTCCACCGTCAACACCATCTCATTAGCCAGAGTCTGCTCTGATGACATTGCTTCGCTAAAATCCAGCACCGGCGTTGTACAAGTATCTTTTCCGGCCAACACTCCTTTCCATTCCTCAAGAGTCTTTTTAGAAAATTCACTTGCTAGTTCTTCCATTAACATCTCATGGTTTTCTTCTTGATCAATCATATCAATCATTTGTTCTTTTCCCAAAACACGGCACAAATTGGCCCAAAACTTTTTCTCCAAAGCACCTACTGCCAAATATCGATGATCTTTTGTTTCATAAATATTGTAGTTGGCGCAAGCGCCCGTAAGCCAGTTATTACCCCTCTGAGCCACAAAACCGCTGCCGAAATAAAGACTGGCAGCGCCAGGCATCAGTGTCAGCGCCGCGTTATAAAGAGCAACTTCAATTTCCTGGCCTTCGCCGGTTTTGTCTGCATGGCGCAATGCAGTTAAAATACTAATTGCTGCCAAGGATGCAGCATTCATATCTGCCATCAAAACACCGGGGATTGCCGGTTTTCCGTTTTTTTCACCGCTCATGGATGTAACGCCCGCCAAACTCACGTAATTAATATCATGGTCGGCCTCATACACCCGCGGGCCCTTCTTACCGTACCCGCTCAGCGAGCAATAAATTATTTTAGGGTTTGCCTTTTTGGCATTCTCGTAGTCAATGCCTAAACGTTGCAATACCCCAGGACGATAGCTTTCCATAACCACGTCGGCAGTTTTGAGCAAGCGAAAAAAGATCTCCCTGCCCTTATCCGTCTTCAAATCTATAGCCAGGCTTTTTTTGTTGCGATTAAGTTGTAAGTGCCAATAACCAAAACCATTCTGACTCGGTGGAAAATTTCTGGCATAGTCACCCGTCAGGGGTTCTTCGATCTTAATTACTTCCGCACCAAAATCCGCCAGTATCATACTACAATATGGCCCCGGTAAAAGGCGTGTCAAATCCAATATCCTTATCCCAGCTAAAGCTTCCATCGCTTCCCCGCCTTTCAACTATTTCTTTAATTATAATATCATTCTCTGCTAACAGGCAAATTGTGCAGAAAAGCTGTTGTTCTTAGATTCATCCAGCGGCTGTAAATTGACATTGGCATATACTTACATTACAATTAGACTAGATTTACTAGCATTAAAAATTCTAGGAGGTGTCCCAGTCTTGAACAAAATTGCATTAGGAATTTTAGGTGTTGTCTTACTGGTCGCAATCATGCTTTTCAGCGGCTACAATAGCTTAGTAACAATGAATGAAAACGTAAACGGTAAATGGAGTCAAATAGACAACCAGCTCCAACGCCGCAGCGATTTAATCCCAAACCTCGTAGCAACAGTACAAGGAATGGCTAAACAAGAAAAAGAAGTCATCCAGTCCGTTACAGAAGCACGCTCAAAATTAGCCGGTGCTCAGAGTGTTTCGCAAAAGGCGGCAGCAAACAACGAGTTATCCGGTGCGCTTTCCCGTTTGTTAGTTGTGGTTGAAAACTACCCAATAATAAAGTCGGATGCCAGCTTCCGTCAGCTTGCCGATGAGCTTGC
>RZYP01000146.1 GCA_009930275.1 Negativicutes bacterium | reverse complement strand
TATCCCTCCAATCTGTTCTATATCATCCAGGCAATAGACTAGAAAGCCTAATGCCTCTAATTGCTTCTTTCTTTTATTCTGTAAAGGTCGCATCTTTTTCCCTGTTGCCTTACATTCGACAAAGGCGATTCTTCCCATGGGAAGTAATACAATGCGATCAGGCATTCCATCTATTCCAGGACTCACAAATTTCGGGGCAATACCTCCCATGCTTTTTACTGTCGCTACCAGTTTTTGTTCTATATATTTTTCTTGCATAAATGACCTCCATAAATTGATTAGGAACAACAAGCACAACTTTTAACGTTTTTTCCTATACGCGCGCATACACACGCTCACGATGCCTTACTACTACTATTTATTAATTTATTACTAAGTAGTAAAACTCTTGTTCCACTCATTCCAGTAAAGCCAAAATGTCGGTAATGACTGGTTTTTTAAGAGAACAAGCATAAGGAACAACTAAGGAACAATGAACGACCTTACTCATTCTTCTCGTAACAACGTTGTCTACCGTAAATGGGAAAATTACTTGTTCCATTCTTGTTCCCTTGGTACTTGTTCCACCCATTAATCTTTTTCATAATGCCTGCAATGGCATAGGAGTCCGCAGGTTTCATGGCGGAGGCATCCCTTCCAAAGCATTCACACCAAATTTCCATATTACAAACAAGCGTACGTTCTACCGTGCCAACACGGGATTCCCCACCAAATTCACTACCGTTTAGGTAGTTTCTTCGCTCGTATAAGGACAGGTCATTCCAGTCATCGGGTAAAAGCGTATCGAGGTAAGTGCGAACAAGCCCTTCTCGCTCATCACTCTCCATGGCATCTGCCTGCTCATTCGTTGCCAACTCTACATCACTGCCCTCTAAATAGAGCTTTTCACCTTTGGCATAAAGCACCAAAGTTTCTGCCCATATCTGCTCTACATCGTATACCGACATCTGCCATGCTTTTCTTTTACCATCACCACTAATTCTCACAGGCCAGAATCTACGGTTTCCGGTGATATCTCGCAAAAATCCACTCTCTGCATTGGTAGAACCGACAATGATACATTGACGAGGATGACTTTCAACATTCACACCATAACTGGCACGGTATTTATCATCCGATCTTGATATAAAAGATTTCACAACCTCCACATCGGTTTTTCGCATGCCAGCTAGTTCGCCAAGTTCTAAAATCCAGTACCCTTGAAGTTTCTCAGGACCTGCTTTATCTTTCATATCCGTGAGGGTTAAACTATCGGAAAACCAATCACCTGCAAGCTTTGCAAAGAAGGTAGACTTACCGATGCCTTGTGGTCCATTTAGAATTAAAACGCTGTCGAACTTCGTACCAGGATGAACAATTCTAGCGACTGCTGCCACCATCATTTTTCTGGTAACGGCTCTGGTATAGGAATTATCTGTTGCATTAAAATAATCAATCAGCAAGGTTTCAACGCGAGAGGTTCCATCCCACTCTGGTAAATGATCCAGGTATTCCTTGATGGGATGATAGGAACGCTCTGCTGCGACTGCTAATATTGCGTCCTTTGTTTTAGTTGGGGAGTAGATGCCGTATTTATTGGAAAGATAAACTTTAAGGGCTGCATTATCTGAATCATTCCAGCCACCCTTCATCTGTTCCCAAGGCAGTCCGTCTCTTGCATCGATTCCATCACGGTGCTTATTAAAGGCAATGGATTCTAGTTCTGAATCGTTGCGGATGATGAGAACGATATTATCCAAGGTATCTTTAATCTTTCCTTGCTTATCCAGTTCAAGTGCTGTCTGCCAATTATCCTCCGTAAAATCGATTGTTGCCTGTTCCATCCGCTCTTTCGTAAACTGTGCTTTTACTTCATCATCTTGGATGGCAAATTCGCACATATTGATAAAGGATGGTAGTTTACTTGGAGGTGTGCTTTCTGTCGCTCGATCATCTAAATGACCAAACTTGTGAATGCGAACAAGGTCAAAAGCATTAAGCAGCCTCCCACTTGCAGGATCTGTTGCGTGGTGAGAATAGGCAAACTTATCATCATAGAGGATGACACCGGCACTGGAATCAGCCGGGATATAATCATAGCGACCAGTCATTGCTGAAGGCTCGTATATATCCTTTAAGAAGTTACCGATCGCACTACTTACTGAGTAGGTACGGCAAAAAGTACCGATGACACCTTCTTTAGAAAGTGGATCGGCTTGTTCCTTTAGTGAGCGATCAAGTACTTCTGACTGCCTAGAGGATACGGGCCAAGTACTGGTGTCTCGCCAATCATCGTATTTATTTAGAAATTCATCAGGATCAAGGATAGAACCATCTTTTTCCTCATACACAAAAATGCCGTTTCTAGAAGTAGACGGCCAATACATTAAACGTTCTGGTTCATAGGTTGTATCATCAAAAAGATCGATGCCTATTTCTTTTGCGACCATGCGACTAACGGCTGCATACTCTTCCTCTCCCACATCACGGAAGAGAGGAATGATCAGCCTTAGTCTTGGATTTTCTGGAGTATGCTTATGAGTAGAATAAATACAACACTGATAAGGGAAGAAGGTAGAGATTTCTTCCCAGATAGTACTCGTACCATAATCCATATCAAGGGTGAGCATGGAGCGTGATAGAACATTCCCTTTTTTACGTCTGCCATCTTTTAAATGACCGCCGACAAAACCTCCGACATCTTTAATGGAGTCCTGACCGCCTTTTCTCATTTTTCGATATTCTTCTACGGTTTCAGTGGTACGCTGCGTGGTCTTAACACGGGAGCAGAAATCCTCCCAGCTGATGTCGCTGTTTTTCCACTTTTTATCCATTCGGCTGTTGCCGTATGCTATCTTCATAGAGCATCTACCTCCTCAAAATCTTTATTAAAGTATCTAACCGGCTGTCTGCGTTTCTTTGCTTTTTCAATTTCAATACTCATTCCTCTTGAAATCACATCACCTAGAACCCAGACCTCTTGGCATTTGCCCATCAGGATAATATCCATGAAAATAGCGAGGTCACGTTCTTTCTCATTGCTGTCATCCATAAACTGTGGAAATAGAAGGTGAGGAGCAAGCGGAATATTGCCCTTATCTAAAGCAAAACGGCAAAATGCTCGTGTGCGCTTATTGTTGTTTTCGATATCGCCACTAAATGGAGAGCAAATATAGACAAGGGGCTTAAAGGCAGCTTTTGCTGCTGCCTTTTCCTCACGGGTGATATTGCTAAGTGCTTTATGGGGAGTTGGGTCATGATAACCTTCTGCATTTTTCATATTGATTCCCATATCACACCTCCATCTCAATCTGCGGATAAATACTATCCGCCTTTAGCTGTTCATAGATAAAGAGTCTGCCTTTTTGCGTCCACTTGGTATGCACTTTCGTATGTTGGATACCTTTGCTGTCTTCGTAAATATGAGTGTTGGTTTTGGTATATCCATTGGGAGCATACTTTTGGTAGAGAAGCCAAATATCACCTTGTTTAAACTGAATCCCTTTTTCATGAAGGTATTCGTTCATGCGCATGGCACTCCAGCCGTAATCTTTGGCAATCACAGAGATATTGACTGCATCCCTGCATTTAAGAACCACATCATAATAAGTAGCCTTGGGTTTCATCTCAGCAATTTGCTGCTGACCAATCGCAACGGCTGCCATCAACTCCTTGTTCTTTTCACGTTCCTCTTTTAGTGCAGTAAATGCAGCAATGGCAAGGTCAGGATTTGCGATTAAATCATCCGTAACATAGAGTCCGTGTTTACGAATAGCAGGGAGTACTTCACTAGTGACCCAGCGCTTAAACTTTTTAGCATTCGGCATTTTGCTTGAGAGGATGAGGCTATAAAGACCAGATTCGTTGATGATAATTAAATCTTGTTTTCCGCCAAGGGTGTCACATTTCGTTACCCCCTTGTCCTCTTCGTCAACATGGTCAATTAATGCTTTTCGGGAATTTGAGTAACCGAGAATGCTTGCTACATCCTTGCCAACAAAATATGGTTGCCCACCAATCGTTGTAGTACGTACAGAGCCGAACTCTGCATTTTTGTAAACTTGTAATTCCATTCGAATTACCTCCTTGTATTTTTTGGAGGTCTTGACCTCCTACCTAGTAGCCTTGGGAGAAGGTCAAATCTGACGGTTTTTATATTCTTGTTCTAATTTCTTTGTTGCTCGCTTTAATTTCTGAGTAATATTGTTTTCATCAGCACCTATGGAACTGGCATATTCACGGATGGACATACCGTCAATGCGTACTGCAATGAACATATCTGCCCAGTCCTGTTTTTTACCAAGAGCGGTACGTATCCATTTGCAGACAGATTCGTACTCATCTTGGTGATTGCGTTCTATCTCCTGAGAGTTATCAGCGAAAGTATCCATGACATCTATTTCAACTTCATCATCTTTTCGATAAGGTGTCTTGGGATTGCCAAGATGCCTATGGTATCGACGCCAATGGTTATATTCCTTGTTGTTCATGAGGTCGAACATTTCTTGTAGAGTCTCGCAGCGTTTCACCTCTTCCTTCTTTTCAGGCTTTGCTTCTGCAAGACGTTGCTCATAGTCGATATCCAGCATGACGCTGTAATCTCCATCTGGAATTTCAATAGTGGTGTAGTTCTTGTGACCGTTTTTGATGTTTTCTTCATATAAAACTCGAATCTTCATAAAGTATTCCTTTCCGCCTAGTCATTGGGCGGCGGAATACAAAAAGAGCCTGCGGTGAAGATGACCACAGACTCCGCTTGTCCTAAAAAAGGGCGCACGAAATAACGGTGGGTGCATCTTCATTCCAAACACAGTCTTTATCACTGTGTTCTGAACTCTTATGCATCCCGCCGTCCGTATGCGCACTAGGACTTTGAGATTGATTTTGT
>RZYP01000025.1 GCA_009930275.1 Negativicutes bacterium | reverse complement strand
TTCCGTTGTTGCCATTCTGCTGGCAGTAACAACCATTTGATCCAATACAAAACCATTCTTGTCTTCTTCAGCAGCATTAGCTACTGAAAAACCAGTCAGTGTACTTCCTAAAATTAAAGCCCCCATCAAAATACTTAAACTTACTTTTCCATTTGCCCTTTTCTTTTTCATCTAACTATTCATCCCCTTAAATATTTTATGAACACAAAGTCTCAGGCACCCATTCTTGTATGGTCGTGCTTTTCTTCGCGTACATCAAAATAAAAACCCTTCTGCTATAAGCAGAAGGGCAAGGTAGTAGAAGCTTCAGCATACAAAACATGCTTACTCCAGTACCTTCCCCATCACTCGTGGGCTACGGTTCTTCTCAGCAGGCAGTTCTTCTGACTCCGTTTCATCACTTGCCTCACCTTCCCAGGATTTATCCCAGTGGTTTTCGAGGGTTGCTCAACGTTACAGCGGCGGGACCGTGCCGGACTTAAACCGGCTTCTCTTTTGAACCTTAACGGTACCTGCTAATTAAGTATGAAATTATTATTGCAATATTATAATGGATTTTAAAGTGTATACCCATAGTAGAGTCAAGAAAATATTTGTGTATAATTTGATTATGCGGTAAAAAGGCTATTACACAAATTGTTATAATAGCCTTTTACACATTAGAATGTTCTTAATAAATTATAATTGTAATTTACACAACGGATTTACTGATCATAATACCTTACGGATAATTCTAGAATGAATACTGCAGGCCTACCTGATAATTACGTCCTGGAGCCGAATACCATTGATCAGGATTTAAATTATAGCATTGATCAGTGTAAAATTTATCAAACACATTATTTACTTTAACAAATGCGTTAACTACTTTGCTAGCCTTATAATTCATGGAAATATCCCATACCCAGAATGTGCTCAAGATACCGCCAGCTACAGCAGGCTGTGCTTTTCTACCATCGCGGTTAATTACACCACGCCCATTAATCGCCGTGTTAAATTTATCATTATCATAGTTGAGACCTAAATTCCAGGCGCCTCTTGGCAAATAACCATCTTGGTTAGGATTAGTCGTTGAACTTGAAGGATCAATATATGTATAAGTATATGCGGCATTAGCTGAAAAATGGTCATCAAACAATTTTCTCAGTTCAACATCAAACCCTTTGGCGTGCTCTTCAGCAATATTATAATATTGCCCTGATAATGTGCTCATGCCAGCGCTTGAATCAATTGTTTTGAAAGCAATGATATTTTCAGAATCACGTTTGAATACATGGAAACTTCCTGTAAAGGCATCATCGAACTTGTAGTTTACGCCTGCTTCAATTGTTTTACCCGTTTCCGGTTTCAGCGTCATATTACCTTCCGGCATACCATATTGCGGTGAATATACTTGACCTTGATTTGGTGCAACATAATATTCTTTCCAGCTTGTGTAATAACTAACCTTTTCAGAAGGTTTATAGCCCAATGTAAAACTTGGTGTATTGTGATTACCATAGACAGAATGATTGTCAAGCCTGATACCGGATGTAAGCTTCCATTCAGGAGTAAAATTCCATTCATCCTGAACATACAGTGCTCTGTTTGTTAAAGATTTACCACTGTAATGCACAGTTGAATATGCACTTTTTGTTAAGTAATCTTTGATTTTATCCTGATAAAATTCAAATCCACCAATTAAAGTGTGATCATTGCCAATTCTATGAGTAATTTGATCGTGGACACCTATGGTTTCCAGATCCATAACCCAATGTGTGCCAAAAACTCCTTCTGGATTATCGTCAAGTTTATTGTTGTTTTTGAAGAAGGAAAATTGATTATCGGTATTATCATCAAACTTTTGGTTATAAACCAAATTAAGTTTATCATTATCCTTCGTGCCAATTCTCTTGCGAGTAAGCTTATTATTGCCACCTTCTGGTGCTGTATAATCGGAATCATATGCAGTATACGCTATAGATACATCAGACTTTTCTGTTCTCTTGCCGAGCTTAATTGTATTTGTAGTTGAGTCTAATTTTTCAGGTATTTCAGTCCCTTCAGCATCTTTATAATTCCCAGACAGTTTCTTTTGCCCTGAAAGCATCCAATAAAAGCCATCTTTAGAACCCATATGCAAATAATTATATTGTTCCTTACCATAACTTCCAGTTACCGCGCTCAAAGTGGTTTTGCTTTCCTCATCTTTCAATTTACGAGTAATGATGTTAATAACTCCACCTTGTGCATCAGAACCGTAAAGCGTGGAGGCTGAACCTTTCAATATTTCAATTCTTTCAATGGTATCAAGGTTAGAGAATTCGGATGCCATAAACTTGCTGTAAGTGCTGCCATTAACATTTGCTCTCATGCCATCAATCAAAACAACTATATTCTTTGAGCCATTAATATAAAGACTATTAGCAGTATAATTTTCTCCACTGGAACCATAATTTTGAATAGTTACACCGGCAACATCTTTCAACGCTTCTCCTATATCAGCGTAATGGTTTTTTGCTAATTCTTCTCTGGTAATAACGCTTATGTTTGCGTTAGCATCGAACTCTTTCAGCGGCGTCCTTGTTGCAGTTACCACCACCTGGTCCAAGGAAAAAGACTCTTCTTCGGCAGCAAATGCAACAGAAAAATCATTGCAAGCTGCCCCTAAAATCAAAATACCCATTAAAATGCTTAAACTTGTTTTTGTCCTTTTGCTTTTCAAAATCAACTTCAACTCCCTTTATTTTTTATGAACACAAAGTACCAGGCACCCATTCTTGCATGGTCGTACCACTCTGCATACACCAAAAGAAAAACCCTTCTGTTTCACCAGAAGGGCAAGGCAATAGAAGATTAAGCATAAAAATGCTTAATCCAAATACCTTCCCCATCACTCGTGGGCTACGGTTCTTATCAGCAGGCAGTTCTTCTGACTCCGTTTCATCGCTTGCCTCACCTTCCCAGGAAGTTCCCCAGTGGTATTTCGAAGCTTGCTCTACGTTACAGCGGCGGGACCGTGCCGGACTTCAACCGGCTTCTCTCTTAGACCTTGACGGTACCTGCTAATTTAGTGTGTTTTTACTTTATTTATCGAAAATCAAATTAATACCCCTTAATCAAATGCTCGTTGCTTAAATCAAATAAGTTTCCATAAGCATAATTTGCTAAACCCTTGATAGCATAAACACAATTTTGGGAATTAGAATAAAGGTAACGATCCGGTATTGAAATCACTTTTTGCAAACCTTTAAGACCCTGCAAAGCAGGATCATGTAGAAATTCTTCGTTGAATTTCTCGGTATCTCCATTATCAGGCCTGTCAGCCGGAGCTGAAATCAAAAAAAAGTCAGGATTTGCTTTTACAACCAATTCTTTTGCCAAAAAATCTCCTTGATTCAAACCTGCTTTAGCAATGCCGTTAATTATATGCGCTTTTTGGCAAAGCTCATCAAACATAGAACCTTTCCCACCGTAATTAGTCATTCTGGAAACAAGCATACCTACCGGCATAGGTTCTTTTTGTTTTTGCATCACACTATCAATTTCCTGCAATTGTTTATCCATTTCGGCAATGATCTTAGCTCCTGCCGGTTCTTCGCCCAGGGCTTTGGCAATTAATGTGATATCCTCTTTTATATCCGCTACATCAGTAGGTGACTTACACACCAAAACTGGAAAACCCAAATCGCGAAAAGTTTGTATAGCTTCAGGCTTGACATAGTGAGACAAAATAATAAGATCTGGTTTTAACTGCAAAGCATACTCAGCAGTAAAAATGCCAAATGTCTTTCTTTTTACTTCAATGTTCTTTGTGGCTTCGGCAATATAAGAAAGCTGCGGATCATCATCTAAATAATTTGCAGAAATCAGGCGATCTGGCAGTACAATTCCTACAACCATAGTGTCAAAAGTTATAGAGTCAGTTATAATACGCAGTGGTTTTTTTGACAGTGATACAATAACACCGTCATAACCCTCTGCTGTATGTCGTGCAACAGCTTGTCCAGCTGCTGCATCTTTCGAAACTCCACACCCACTAATTAAAGGGATGCAGGTAGCTAATACGAGCAAGGAAAATATTTTCCAAAAAACTTTTATATGATTCACTCTGCTTCACCACTTTCTAGTTTTTATGCCTTTTGATAAACTACACATCTGTCAGAGCAAAAGAAAAACCCTTCTATCCACGACAGAAGGGTTGGGCAATAGCAAAATAAGCATATAGATGCTTCTAATACCTTCCCCATCACTCGTGGGCTACGGTTCTTCTCAGCAGGCAGTTCTTCTGACTCCGTTTCATCGCTTGCCTCACCTTCCCAGGATTCTTCCCAGTGGTATTACGAGACTTGCTCAACGTTACAGCGGCGGGACCGTGCCGGACTTCAACCGGCTTCTCTCTTAGACCTTGACGGTACCTGCTAATTTAATTATATAATTATATGATATATGTTATAATAGTTTAAATTTATTTTCAAGCTTTTTACATTACTGCGTAATTCTAAAGTATATACCCATGGTAGAGTCAAGGAGGAATTTTTAATTATGATCGAAAAAAAATCTAATTCCTACTTCACAATTGGTGAGTTCGCCAATTTATTCGGCATTTCTAAACAAACCCTTTTTTATTATGAAAAAAACAAAATATTTTCTCCCAGCATGATAGATGATAACGGGTATCGTTATTATTCTCTGGAACAATATTTTATTTTTGAAATCATTATTACTCTGAGAAAATTAGAAATACCACTTAAAAAAATACGTGATTATGTGCAAAACCGTAATATCGAAAGTCTGCAAAATTTATTTGAAAATAAGGTTTTTGAATATGATCTGGATATTGAGTTTCTTAAACGTAATAGGGCAACTCTTTTAAGCCGCATAAAGCGATTGAAACAAATTAAAGAAGTGAATAAAAGCTATCTGACATTAGAAAAATGTGAAGAGGAGTATTTAATTGCTGATAATTTCCCCGATTTAGACGTGCCTTTAAAAAATCAGATAAAACAAATTGCCAAACACAATCTGCCCTTCGCTACTAACGAAATTTTTAATGAATATATTATGGGATTTATTTTATCGAAAGAAAATTTTTTATCTGGCAACTATATCTCAATTGGTAAAATCTTCACTCAAATATCCTACCCCGACGAATATTCCAATGTTTTAATTAAGCCTGCCGGTTTTTATGCAACGATAACCACTCCCGGCAGTTACCATGATAGCTATAATGACATAAACAATAAACTCATTGATTTTATTAATCGCAACAATCTCGAAGCAATCGGCGAAGTCTACATAAATCAAATTAGAAACTATTGGTCAACATCTGACCATAATAACTATGTAACAAAAGTTTCTGTGCAAATTGACTACAATAGCTAAAAATATGTTTGATTTATTTATCCTTTAAGTCAAAATAAGCTGCCCTGCTAATTAAGCAGGACAGCTTATTTTGTTATTTCTTGAAAATTTATGCTTTTGCCTCAAGCACTTCTTGGAAAATTTTGTGAGCTTCTTCAGAAGATTTTCCTTCTTTAAGTGCTGTTTGTGCTGCTTCAACAGCCATACCATATTTTTTGTGTGCTTCGTCTTTTACAAGGTTATTGATATCATAGTTCATAACCTTATTAAAAATCTCATGAATTTCTTCTGTGGATTTTCCTGCAGCTTTAGCTGCTTCTACATGTTTCATTGCCATTTTATAACGGTATTCTGCATGTGGAGTTTTTGGTAGTTCGTACTTTGGATGTGCCATTTAAATCACCTCTATTAATTATTTTGGGTTGTATTTCTTAACCCAAAACAAATGATAAACTATATTCCCAGTAGAGAGTCAACAAATTTTATAAAAAAATTTTTCAAATGACTCAGATGCCAAATTGTTTCTTGCACTATCCCAATCAAACATAAGTAATGCCTCTTCTCCGCTATAAACCAGCTCCGTTTTGCCATTCATGACTATTGCACTCTTAGCACTGGTAAGATCCATTCTTTCGCTGCTGCCTGTTTGATTGCAGACCCAAACAGGTGCTCTGCTGACTTCAGAACAACGTTTCCAAGCGTCTTCAGGCATTCCTCCGCCGCAGTCATAATCATTCCAGGCAGCTGGGACTAATATAAGATCAACATCGAGATATCTTGCTTTCTCAGCATTTTTTACATACCATGAATCACAACATATTAAGATACCTATTTTCAGTTCACCGATTTGCACAGGCAAAAACCTGTCGCCCTTCTTGCTCCAGGCTTCAGCTCCAATAGTATGCCCACTCATTTTGTACTGCTTGCTTATTATTTTTCCTTCAGAAGATATAACCTGGCAGCTGTTATAATAATAACCCGTATCCTCGTCCAGTTCCGCACAACACAGGAAAATTGTTATCCCATAATTTTTAGCAAGCTTAGCAATAGAATCAATCGAAAAGTTCGGAACCAATACATCTTCCAAATTTTCTGCTTTCTCCGAAAAAAAGTAACCCTGCAGCGCTACTTCCGGCGTAACTACGCATTTAGCTCCTTCCTCGGCAGCCCTTATAATTGCACGGCAAATCTTTTTAAAGTTATCTTCAACCGGTCCGCCACTTAATTCTAAATGCAGAAAAGCAACTTTCATGAAAACACCTCTGTTACAATTTCTTTTTGTACCATTCTATAACCGCACGTTTAAGGGCACATTCCCCAGGGTACTCTGTTTTGCACCCGCTGCCATACCACCGGGAAAAACAACCACCGCCACATAGGGCAAAATCTTTACACGCGTGGCAAAAATTCATACTTCGTTTAATTTCCAAACTAACTTTATCCTGCAATACTTTATTGATACCATTATCAACATTACCCAGATAAAACTTCTTATCCCCGACAAGGGACGAGCAGGCGTAAATATCTCCTGCGGGATCGACAAAAGCCGCTTCAACATTCATTGCATAGCAATGACCAAAGCAAAGATCCCGATTTTGTTCAAGCTTATTGACTCTTTCCACCTGCGCAATAGGTATTTTCAACCCGGTAAGGCGCTCCATTAGTAAAGATTTATCATGAACTTTTTTCATGGCTAGTTCTAGTTTTCCTGCACAAGGAGCCTTGAGTCCTGTACCGCGGCCTTGGCCTCTCAATAAGTCGAAGCCTATTCTTCGTACGTTTCCCAGAAAATAGGCAAACTCGACTATACCTTCCAATTCGCTTACATTATCTTCAGTGACAACGCAAGTTATGCCCGTAGCGATATTATTTCTCTTCAAGACTTCAATGCCTTGGAGGATATCATTTGTAGCACCGCTGCCGTCTTTTCTTAGTCGCAGTTTATCATTAACCTGAGGTTTACCGTCCAGGCTGACGCCAATAGCTACTTTGTTCCTATAAAGAAACTTGGCATTTTCGTCATTTAATAAAGAACCATTGGTTTGGAGCTGCATTATTGCCGATATTTTTTTATCTGTCACATACTCCACAACTTGCTTTAAACATTCATAGTTTAAAAGCGGCTCACCGCCGGTAAACTGCAATATAAATTTGTCATTCATGCCATTCGTCAGCCTCAGAGCCTTAATTGCCGTATCAATATTCATCCTGCTTCTATCATGTTCTGATGCATAACAGTATTTGCAGGCAAAATTGCATTCTCCGGTAAGACTCAAAGCCAACATTCTAACTCTATTCCCTGTCATTTCTTTCTTCCAGGTCTCCTTCGATTGATAAATATAGCTTTTGCAATTCTTCTTTTGTTTCAGGCTTAGCCTGCCACAAACCTCTTTGTTCCGCTTCAAGCAAAATTTCCGTCATACGTTGTAAAGCCCAAGGATTAACATCTTTCATCCAATCCTGCACCTTCGGATCAAATGCATATTTTTCGGCATACTTTTCATACATCCAGTCTTCCATGACATCACTGGTAGCATCCCATTGATAGCTGTGTGCGACATAATTCGCCAGGTCAGCAGCGCCTTTATAACCGTGTTTCATCATACCATTAATAAATTTTGGATTTATCGCTTCGCTGCGAAATATTCTTTTAGCTTCTTCCTGCACGCTATGCATGACTACTTTTGCCTTGTCAGTGCTGTCACCGCAATAAGAACGAGGGGCAGTGCCTTTAATACTACGAACTGCAGCAATCATGCCTCCATGGTAAGCATTGTAATCATCTGAGCTTAACATATTCGTTTCATGGTTCTCCTCATTTTTAATTGTTACATCCAAAGAACCCATACGTTTTCTAAAAAGATTTGGCAGAAATTTTCCTTTAGCCTTGCCTCCATAGGCATGAGCACCCCAGCGCACATATACGTCTGCTATATCATCAATATTATCCCAATTTTTTGCTTCCAGCAAGGCAGCAACACCTGCCCCGTAAACACCCTGTTCATCACCAAAAATACGGAAAGCTGCCTGTCTCCAGGCCTCCTCAAGGGTAAAACCTTCTTTTTCCAGTTCTTTGCTGTCCGCCAGTAAGTGTTTGCGAACAAAATTTTGTTCGCAATCTTCGTCTAATCCGCCAACAAGCAAAACAGCCTCATCAAGCACTTTAATAGCACTTGGCATAGTATCCCGGAACAAACCGCTTATTCTGGCTGTGACATCAATTCTTGGGCGTTTTAATTCAGCCAGAGGAATTGCTTCTAACCCCACAACTCTTAAGCTGGCTCTCTGCCACACAGGCCTGACACCCAGCAAAAACAAAAATTCTGCCAAACATTGACCATGGCTGCGCATATTACTACCCGACCACAAGACAATCCCAACACTTTCAGGATACCGTCCTTCTTCAGCAATAAATCTTTCAATAACCTGATTGCCTAAAGTCTTGCCTATCTCCCAAGCAGCATTGGTAGGAAGATTTCGAGGATCCACACCGTAGAAATTACGTCCTGTCGGCAACAAATCAGCACCGCCGCTGCTAGGTGCTCCTGAAGGGCCGGGTTCTATGAAGCTTCCTGACAAGCCTCTGAGCAAATTAACCATTTCCTGCGTCGTCAAAAGTAAATTTGGATATATTTCATTACAAACGTACGAGCATATTTGTTTCAGTTTTTCTAGAGATTCTGGCGTATAGCCTTTAAGTGCTTCCAACCGGCAAAGTTGTTCCAGACGGTCTGTATTAAAATCCACTTTCACTAAAAAATCAATAATATTTCTGCTCTTTTCCGCTATTTCATCAACTATACCGCCATAAGTAGTCTTGAAATCGTCAAGATATGTTCCGCTCTGTTCCAACAATTCATAATAATCAAAACCATAATGCTCCGCCAATACTTTTGGCAATGCAGGCACGTCACCATTTTCGAGTCTGGTTAAGAGCATAAGCATTTCAACCATATTTTCGTTGGCAGGCGGCTGTCCGAAGATATGCAAGCCTGTTCTCACCTGCATATTTTTAATATCAGTTATATAGGCATGCAATTCTTGCACATATTCATCAAATGATGTGTTGGGCTCATATTTTATTTCACCATCAAGATTCGCCTCGTGAACCTTTTCCAACAATAATTCTTTAAGTGTTTCAACTTTTTCCGGCTGGGTATTTACAAAATGGATATATTCGTCAAGAATCTTTTCTGTTTCCTCTAGTTCGTCATAGACACCTGCTCTTGTCTGCGGTGGCGGCAAATGTTCAATCAAACAAGCCGCTCCTCGCCTTTTTGCCTGAATACCTTCCCCTGTAATCGTTATAAGATATGGGTACAAATTAGGCAAATCACCCAAAGCTATATCCGGATAACAAGTGTTTCCAAGACCGGCATTCTTGCCCGGCAGCCATTCAAGCGCCCCGTGAGTACCTACATGAACAACGGCATCAGCCTGCCAAACGTCTCTAAGCCATTTGTAAAACCCCAGATATTGATGTGTCGGCGCACAAAACGGCGAATGGTATATTTTGCTTGGGTCTTCACCAAATCCCCGCGGCGGCTGCACCGTTATAAAAACATTGCCGTTCATAGTTCCGGGGATAAGTAAATCATCATCATAATTCATTACCTCTCCCGGTGGCAATCCCCAATCTTTAGTTAATTGCTTTCTAATGCTTTCAGGAAGTGAATCAAAAAATTCCTGATAGTCTTTTTTACTAAGTTTTGCCGCCTTGCTGATTTGTTCTGCTGTTAACATACTGCGGTCATTAGTTGCGTTGGCTACCAAATCTTCAATAAAAGACTTGCCATCCTCCGGCACTTTTTCCACATAATACCCCTGTTGCTGCATATCACGCAGTACCAGCCTGATGCTTTCAATAGTATCCAAGCCTACTGCACTTCCAATATTGGAATTGCGGGGAGGATAATTATGAAAGATTATTGCAACTTTTTTTTCTTTGTTGGCCTTACATTTCAGATTCGCCCACTTCGAGGCTTTGCACACCATGCGTTTGATTCGCTCATCAATAGGTAAGAAACAGGTATCACCGTTGTCAAGTTTCTTTTTTGAGGCTACAGGTATGCCATGTATTATTCCGTCAAACTCAGGCAACGTTATGCTGATAGATACTTCCATCGCATTCATGCCCTCTAAAGATTCCGACCATGCCTGATATTCAGTTAAAATTGTATAACCTTGCAAAACAGGTACATTTAAATGTTTTAAGAAATCCAGACTTAATGACCTTGAAGTTGTCAGCGAAAATTTCATGCAGTTAATCAGAGCATGTACGATTGCTGCTCCTTCCAAAGTAAAATAGCGTCTAAATACTTCTTCGAGGCTTGGCATTCCTACTTCTTCTATTGGCATACCGTTGCTAAAGACGCAAATAACATTGAAACCTTGTCTTTCAATTTCTTCAACAAGCTTGTTTTGATAAGCTAAATCACCCCATACCCATTCATCACGATAAAACAAAATTCCGATGGTGGGGCGTCGCGGAACACAAAAATCTTTCATATATAAGGATAAATTTGTGTAAACGTCTGAAGACTTCGGATGGTAAATGCCGCTCCAGAAACTTTCATCGGGTTCACCATAAGCAATATCATCCCTATGACTAAAAACATGCTTGGTATAAAGCCATAAATTTTTAAAGTTCGCCATACCATTATATAAAGAATACATTTTAATTTGGTGAAGAATTGACGCTTCAATACCAGACACAATTTCATTTTCTTCGGTACCGGCGGCATCAATATAATAACTTGCTTTAGTCACTTGTAAAAATGGCAGCAGTTTTTTAAAAAATGGCGTATCTAACGCATTTCCCATCCATTTTATACAGAAAAAATCCGCTTGCAAAAGTAACTTCTCCCAATCCTGACTCCATTTTTCGCCTTCGGAAATTTTGATGCTCATTGCTTGAGCATCTATTTTACAATCTTTCTGCAATTCTAGCAGAGCCTTTTTCATCATTGCATAACGTCTGTCAATATTAGTAATAAAAATAATTTTTCCCATCCAGGCGCCCTCACTTTTTTATATAAGCTGTTTCTGCATTCTTCTTAACAAATAAAGAAAATACGGCGAACCAAGCAAAGCGGTCATAATCCCTACCCTTATCTCTGCAGGGGGAATAACTATTCTTCCGAGAGAGTCGCATATAACAAGGAACATGGCACCCACTATTGCGCTTGCCGGAAGCAATACTCTGTGATCGGGTCCGATAAGCATACGCATCATATGAGGAACAACCAGCCCCACAAAGCCGATATTACCGCTAACGCACACAGATGTAGCGGTCGTCATTGCAGCCAAAATCAATAGACCCATCCTAAACATCATAACAGGCATACCAACTGCCTTAGCTTCGGTATCCCCCAATACAAGAACGTTAAGATGCCTTGCCATAAATAACATAATTATGATACCTATTGCAATTGGGCCAATCGCAATATAGACATGTTCCCATCGCCTATAATCAAGTCCGCCGACAATCCAGAATAAATATTGCTGAAGTTTTTGTTCATTCATGAATGTTAAAAGGCCGGATGTTATAGCTCCGAGCAACATACCAACAGCAACACCGGCAAGTAAAAGGGTCATAACAGGTATTTTTCCGTTTTTTTTCGCCAGAAATACTGTAAGAATAACAGCAAAAATCGAACCGCAAAAAGCAAAAGCGGGCATAACAAACATATTCTGAGTAGACCAGCCAAGAGCAATAGAAAGTACGGCTCCTGTGGCAGCACCACTGGAAACGCCTATAATTCCTGGGTCAGCCAGAGGATTGCTGAATATACCCTGCATTACGGCTCCTCCTATTCCCAATGCTCCGCCTACCAAAAGTCCTATCAACATGCGTGGGAATCTAATATACCAAATTACGGCCAGCTGCTCTTGCGTAAAATCTTCATTTGAGAAAAAAGGAAGATTCATCTGATAACCTACAATAGAAAAAGTGTTTTTAACCGGAATTGCAATTTGCCCGCACAACAATGACGCAAAAGCAGTTAATACCAAGCATATAGCTAAGAACCAAATGGCCTTTCTGCCGTTTTTTCTTTTAATAAGCATTCCATACCCTCCATTTAGCTAAAATAATTCTGGATAAACGGCTTTTGCTACGGCCTCAATGCTGTCGGTTATATGTTGTGAAGCAACATAACGATATCGGTCAGAGACAAAAACTGCTTTATTGTTTTTTATTGCCGCTATATCTTTAATAGCCGGATCATTTAATAATTCCTTCGCGAAATCGCTGGTACTAGCATCGGAGTTAAAATCCCAAGTAGGCAGAAGAATAACATCCGGGTTGATAGCCACAATTTGTTCTTTTGACAAAGGCCCGCTTTCTTGCTTGAGTCCTGCTTCAGCTGCGCAATTACGAACATGTGCATTACGAAAAATATCATCAAGAAGATTGCCTTTTCTGCCGATAGCACCGATAAACGAGAACGCCATGACCTTTTTTTCTTTGTCTGGGGTTATTTTCTTGAGCTTTTCATTAAGAGCCGCCATTTTAACATCCATTTTTCTTGCCATGGCTGCTCCTTTTTCTTTTTCACCTACGGCTGAAGCAACTCCTAGGACTTTCTTCTTCATTGCCTCATAATTTTTGGGGCTATCCGCTACATAAACAGTTACACCCATTTCCTCCAGTGTCTTTGCCACTTCTTTGCCGGCGGTAATAGAAACAAAAACAATGTCCGGTTTTAAAGCAAGTATGCTTTCCGCACTCAGAGATACCTTTTGCCCAACTGCGGCAGCCTGTTCCTTGGAGATAAATGTTATTTCCGGGTCTCCGGCCCAACGGCTTAAGGCAATGATTTTTTTAACTTCTACAAGTTCAATCAAAATTTCATCAGTACCATAGGTTGTCGAAACAATTCTGGTTGGCTTACTTTTTAAATATACCAACCGCCCGCTGTCATCGGTTACGGTGTAACCAGACTTGTCTTTGGCAGTTTGTTTTTCTCCCCTAAACCCACAAGCAGAAGTTAATAGCATCAAAGCAAATAAAATTATAAAATATTTTTTCATTACCTTCTCCCAAACTAAAAGCCATGGTTTTTTAGAGCCCTAGACATTTTTTGGTTCCATAAACGCTGCAAAATATGCGCTGAACCCCTGATTCCCATAAAAGGTTCCTGCGTAAGAAGCAGTTCATCATGAACAGGGTACGAGATATTACAGTGCAGGACATTTTCTATCTGCTTTCTTTGAATGTAAGCTGTTTCGCTGCTGCTGGCCAACAACAAACCGTTTTTTAGTTTACCAAGTGTCTCTTCTATTTTTGTACTGCCTGCAGATGCCCGCAAAAATTTATCTATGTATTCACTGCTTTGCTCCTCGCTGTTATCATCTTGGAGAATTACAGTAAGATGCTCGACGTCAACCCATTCCGATCTCAAAGCTTCTGCCAAAGATACGGCAGTTGATGACGATGCGGATACAACCGCGTTTTCAAACCAAAGGTCTCCCCATGTACTTTTTATATCATTGATACGAGCGTTCAAAATATATCGTATTTTGTCTGCAAAAGAAATCAAAAGCGACAAGTCAGTAGGAAGAGCTCCATTAATCCTGTTCAGCCACTTAATAGTACCTTCAATTCCATAAGGTACTCCTGCTGATAAATATGGTATATCATAATCCTTTTCCAGCTGTCTCGCCAATTCAAGACCCAGTTCTTCATGCAGAACAATATTTAATTGTGCGCTGGTCATTGTTTGCATTTCTTCAACGGTAGAACCTGCACCAGGACAAGCAACAACTTTATAACCGGCCAGATTAAGGATATTTTTGAGTTCCTGTAAATCATTCTCTCCGTTAAAATAACTAAAACTGCAGCCTAGTAAGTTTACGCTTTTGGGTTCAACCTTATCTCGCTTATGTAAATCGATTTTTTTAAAAAAATTTCTGGCAGCTAATTTATAACCTTCGCTAAAACCGCCAATAAGCCCTCCACTATCAAAGCAAACTGTGGGAAATGGCAGTTCCGCCTTTCTTGAGATTCCGGCAATATCGTCTCCTATCAAACTTACAGAGCAGCTATTTTCAATAAGCAATACGCTTGGATTCGAATTTTCTTTGAATTTTTTTAATGTTTCTAGAAGACAATCTTCTGTGCCATAAACGACAGCCGTGTTGTCCGGTTGAGTACCTTGAAACCGGCGTTCAATTTTAGGATCTGCTTTTTCCAAATATCTGAGGGCATAAAAATAACACCAAAGCGGACCATTGGCTATTATTTGGGCTTTAGGAATACCGCCAAAGAAAGCTGCCGCGCCAGTCAAAGCACAAGTATTGACGCTGCAGCCTATATTGCCCCATCTTTCATTTTTAGCCATAGATGATTCCACCCTTCAGTCCTTTACGCGAAAAAACATGACTCATTTTTTTCATTAATTCGATTTCACCATTTGCTCCGGCTCTTGGCAGCATGGGTAAAAATAATTGTTTTATGCCATCGGTCGCTATTTCATGGGTTGTTAATACAATATCCGTATTTCCAATTAAGGCTTCGCCGTCACGCGAACTATAAATGGGCTTGTCACAAATAGACTTGATAAGGTTTTCCATAGCATTCCTGTCCTTTTGTGCGTAGCCTTCAAATAATATTATCCCTTGTAATTCTAAACCGGTTTTTCCAATAAGCTCTATTACCCAGGAAGGATCAAAATACTCCACTAACCTTCCGATGCAAACTACTGCTTTTCTGCCATCCAGCTTAACTTTGATACTCTCGGCTACTTCATCCAATTTGTTTTTTTCGCTGAGAATAGCATTTTCAGCCTCCTTCTCTTTAGCAAGCAGCTTTCCTAAACCACGCAGCCATTTCTGGGTATTGTTCCACCCTATTGGGTATTCTTTACCATAATAAGGTGTTCCGAAGTTTTTTTCCATTTTCTTGGCCAATTTTACAAGCCACTCATTTGTCTGGTCTCTGCTGCCAAGAACAATGTTTAAGGAAGAGGCAGCTACCTGATTCATCTTCTCGTAATCAATATAAGTCGGGAACTGCCCTTGAACCTCTAAATCAAAATAACTCAGCAAATGCTTTATTTCACGGCAATATTCTCCATTTGGACCGCCTTGATCCCCTAAAAGCAATACCTTGCCGTTCTTTTCACCGTCGGTTTTAACTAAACGGTCAATCATTGCTTCCGCTGTATAAAAATAACCGGCATAATACTCACCGTCAAGAAAGCCATAGCAGGGCACAGTAATAACAGGCAGGTTCCATCTGCGTTCTGCTTCCCTGCTGATAGCTTCCACATCATCACCAATAACACCGGCAACGCAAGAATTTGCAATAACAAGATATTTTGGTGAATATGTGTTAATAACATATTCAATACAATCCTCAAGCTGTTGAGAACCACCAAAAATTGAGTGTTTTTCAGATAGTAAGCTCGAAACCAAGGGCGTTTGATAAGGATAAGAGACATACTCATCCTTAGCAATTTTTCTGAAGTGTTCCGCTGAATCCATTGTCCTTGCGATATGAGCACAGGCTTTCGGGCTGTGAAAAATAACTGCTGCGCCTTTACTGTGGGCAGCAGCTCGCCATACGCCCGGCATACTGCAACTGCAGCTACGGGTTTTAGTTATTAATCTTTTAGTCGTGATTTCCATATTTTGCGACAAGCTCCTCCAGTTCTTCAAAAGTCAAAGGCTCCGGTATTCTTAAATCCTTATTATTATCTATATCATTGGCAAGCTGGCGGTAAATGGCTGCCTGACTTGAATCGGCAGCCCACTGAATAACAGTCTGCCTATTGACCTCAGCCTCGTTAACAATAGGGTCACGCGGTACAAACGCTATCAGGTGTGTGTTTATCCTTCTTGCGAATTCTTCCAGAAGTTCTTTCTCATTCTTCATATTACGGCTATTGCCGATAATTCCACCCAGACGGACTTGCCCTCTTGCAGCAAATCTCAATACGCCTTTAGCAATGTTGTTTGCAGCATAAAGAGACATTAATTCTCCGGAAGATACAATGTAAATATCCTGCGCATATCCTTCACGGATAGGAACGGCAAAACCGCCACATACCACGTCGCCCAAAACATCATACAAAATCAGGTCGGAATCATTCGTGGCATCTAACTCCTTCAGTTTCTCCAAAGCAACAATTATACCACGGCCAGCACAGCCAACCCCTGGTTCCGGTCCTCCCGCTTCTACGCATTTAATTCCGTTGAAACCATAATTAATGATTTGTTCTTGAGTAATATCACCTTGTTCACTATCTCTGACCATATCGAGCACAGTTCGTTTGCAAATATGCCCTAATAACAGACGCGTTGAATCATTTTTAGGATCACAACCTATCTGACAAACTTTTTTACCCATTTCGCTGAATGCAGCTGAAACATTTGCGGCTGTCGTAGATTTCCCAATACCGCCTTTACCATAAAAAGCTATCTTTTTCATTGTTCTATCCTCCAGTTTTTCATAAACTTTTTATTCAAAAAATAAAAACCTTTCCAGAAATGGAAAGGCTAATAACAGCAGCAAACTTCAAAACGTAGCAAATAATGCTGTCAAGCGTTTCCCATCTCTCGTGGTTAAAACGCGGGTAACTCCTGGCAGTTCTTCTGGCTTTGATTCATCGCTTCTCTTCCCTTCCCAAGAATACTATTTCTCAGTGGTTTTCATAAGAGTCACTCATCATTACAGCGGCGGGACCACGTCGGCTTTTCACCGAACTTCTCTATTAAGTGTGATACACCAGGAATTCATATTAAATTTGTTGTTTTTTCTCATAAGTCAAATCGATTGGCAAAAGTGCGGGCAATCCATTACTGCCAATAAATTTGTCTACTTTAACACGGAATACTTCGCGTAAAAGGTCGGGACTGATAGTTTCTTCAGGCTCTCCCACTGCAACAATCTCTCCCCTTTTCATTACAGCTATATTATCGGCATACTGCAATGCATGGTTTATGTCATGCAAAACCATAATAACTGTAAGTCCAAGCTCATTATTAAGCTTCTTTAAAAGTTTCATCACTTCCAATTGATGGGAAATATCAAGATAAGTAGTTGGTTCATCAAGCAGCAATACTTGCGGTTTTTGTGCCAAAGCCATCGCAATCCAGGCCCTTTGTCTTTCACCGCCAGAAAGCGTACTTAAAAGCCTGCTGCGCATATGTCGCATACTTGTCTGTTTTAAAGCCCATTCAACACACTGTTCGTCTTCTTTTGTATTTCTTTTCCACCAACTTCTATGCGGAAACCTTCCTAGTTCTACTAAATCTGTAACTGTCAGATCTGGCGGCGATTGCGGTGATTGTGTCAATATTGCCAACCTTTTTGCAAATTCCTTATTACTAAAAGTGTTAATATCCTGTCCATCATAAGTAATATTTCCATGAGCATGTGGAATAATTCTGGCCAAAGCCTTTAAGGTTGTACTCTTGCCGCAACCATTAGGGCCGATAATAGCCGTTACTTTGCCTTTAGGTATCTCCAAAGTAATCCCTTTTAAGATAATTTTATCTGACAGTTTGACAATAACATTATCAGCGTTAATTACTCCCATCAAATTTCTCTCCTTAAAAGAAATAAGAAAAATGGCGCCCCTACAGCTGCCATTATTATCCCGACAGGCAACTCTACCGGGGAAAACATAGTGCGGGCTAATGTGTCACTAAGTGTAACAACGCCAACGCCTAAAAGTGCGGATGCAGGAATAAGAAATCTATAATCTGAACCAACTAACAAACGTGCAGCATGCGGGACTATTAACCCCACGAAGCCCAATAGGCCCACAACACTTACGGCACTTGCTGCAAGAAGTGCTGCGACAGCAGTCATTGCTATGCGCACTATTTCTACATTAAGGCCCAACCCGCTTGCCATTTCATCTCCCAGCTGCAGGATATTCAAATAATTTGCGGCAATTACTGCCAGAATAAGACCAATAACTGCATAAGGAAAAATTATACCAACATGCGGCCAGCTTCTTGCCGCGAGTCCACCTACCATCCACATCAAAGCACCATGTACTCTGTCACTGTAAAAAATCATTAAGCCGGAGATACCGGCGCCCAAAAATGCGGAAACTGCAACACCGGCCAAAATTATCCTTACTGGTTTAATTCCATTTTTCCAAGCTAAAATATAAATACATACAGCGGCAGCCATAGCACCTAAAAAAGCGATCGGCGTAATCAGATATTCAAGATTTGGGAATACTATCATAACCGCGACACCGGCTAAACCTGCGCCTGAAGAAATACCTATAATATGAGGATCAGCAAGCGGATTACGCATTACTGCCTGCAAAATAGCCCCTGAAACTGCCAGGTTAATTCCAACTAAAGCACCTACAATAGTCCGCGGAAGTCTTATATTCCATATAACCTGACTCTGTGCATCCATTTGCGGATTTAAAAGTATTTTAGCAATCTGGTCAAGTTTGATGTCGAGTGACCCTTTCGTCAAACTCAGAAACAAACCCACTAGTGCCAGCAAGGCAAAAACGGCAAGAATAAGCAAACGCCATTTTACTCTTGACATGCCAAAATTATTTATTTTGTATATAATACCTGCATCACTATTTTGCATTGTTAAAGACCTCTGGGTATACGGTTTCCGCCATATACCTAACCGCTTCAGGATATCTTAGTCCAGGGTTTATTAAAAATAACTGTTCCGGCAAGAAAAAAACTTTATCCTCCCGCACAGCCCTAAGCGAATTCCAGGCCGGATTACTTTTAACATCGTTACGCAGTCGGTTTTCAACTGCTTCTCCTTTGCCCATTGATGTAATAAATATTATTTCGGGATCGTTTTTTACCAATTCTTCAAGACTATAGGGTGTCTTATCAGGACTACCGCTCAAAGGAACACTTCCTGCTGCAACATTTTTAAAACCCAACAACTTGGCTGCTGAGCCTGCTATAGTTTCTTCAAGTTCTACTGTCACGTTTTTAGCACTGGCATGTAAAATAACTATTTTCTTCCCATCTTTGGGTCCTCTTTTAACTATCCCGGCTAATTCATTGTCCAGTTTTTTTACTTCTTGGTTACCTCTTTCAGGATCACCATAAACTCTGCTGAAAAGTTTCAATTTATCCTGAACCTCTTTATAAGTCTTAACTTCTATTACAATCACGGGAATATTATTAGACTCAAATAAAGGTATAAGCTTATCCTGCTGACCTTTTAGAGCAAAAATACAGTCAGGTTTTAATGCAATAACTTTTTCGATATCAACATTATAGGAAACTCCAACTTCCGGTACTTCTTTCATACTATCAGGAATCACCCCGACCCTTGATGAGGCCTTACCTACGATCTTACCTCCTACTGCGTCAATCATGCCAAAAAAAGAAGGCGACAAGCTGACTACCCTTTCAGGCTTTACAGGTATAGCCACTTTACGACCGGCATCATCTACAATTGTCATAAATGCCTTGTTTTCCACTGTACCTGCTTTAGTACCATTATTGCTGCAACCGCCTAAGTATAATATTTGGGATAATACGAACAGAAGTAATAAAAATTTTTTCACTAATAACAGCTCCTTGTCATGCCACATAAAAATAAAAGCCTTCAGCATCAATGACTGAAGGCAATAAATGACGGAAGGACACTCTACCAAAAAGGCGTGATCCAGACCTCCCCATCGCTCGCAGGTACTTCGGTCATATTGGTTGGCAGTTTTCTGGCTCGAATGTTTATTACATCCATACAGTGGCGGGACCGCGTTGGCATTTAACCAACTTGCCTATTAAGCCCAATGGGCACCAAACCAATTATTTAATTACTCGTTAAGAATATCATACGTAAATGCTTTAGTCAACGAAACTGCTAGCGATTTATCGTCATATTGTTGTTTAATATATATGTTTTTGTTATAATTTTAACAATAACCGGAAGGGGTATTGTTATGGATATGAAAGTTCTTATAGAACGTATAAATGAATTGGCTAAAAAGAAAAGAGCAGAAGGTCTTTCAACAGAAGAACAAACTGAACAGAAAGAACTTTACAAGGAATATCTTGCTTTAATCAGAGGGCAAGTCAAAAATCATTTAGATAGCATAAAAATAGTTGATTCTTCTGAAATAAAACATTAAAATGGAAACTTTTCAGCTTGATCTAAATGCATCTGCCTGCAGCATACGTTCTTTTTTAGCTCAAAAAGGAATATCGCTGACCAATTGGCGCAAAATTAAAGCAGAAGGAACAATACTGGTTAATGGGGCTAATGCTCCAGTCAGCCAAAGGCTCCAGCCGGGTGATACAGTTTCCTTTTCCCTGCCGGTTCAAGTTTCTTCAGTTCTACCGGAGACTGGCTTTATAAAGATTGTTTATGAAGATGATGACCTGATAATTGTCGATAAGCCCACTAATATGCTGGTTCATCCTACAGTTAAAGATGCCAAACATACTCTTGCCAACTATCTTGCAGGGTATTATTTGCAAAAGAAAATAAGCGCAGGTATCCATCCTATTTTTCGTCTTGACCGCAATACCTCCGGCTTAGTGCTCTTTGCCAAAAAGCCTCATGTACAGCATCAACTATCTTCGGGCTCTGTACAGAAGGCATATCTTGCCTTATTAACCTCGATTCCACCAGCAACTGAAGGCATTATCAAGGCCCCCATCGCACGCAAGCCCGGAAGCATCATTGAAAGAATGGTAGATGAAGCCAACGGCAAATACGCACGGACAGATTACAAAGTCTTGGCGATTTATGATAATTCGCTCTGCCTGGTACGCTTTGTTCTTTTTACAGGAAGGACCCACCAAATCAGGGTACATTCTGCCTATATCGGTTGTCCTCTGGTTGGAGATAATCTTTACGGTCCTTCCGGATCGCAATCAAGACATGCTTTGCACTGCTGGCGGCTCAATTTTTATCATCCTCTAACAGGGAAACCAATCAAAGTGACATCACCATTGCCATCTGACCTTTTAAAAATTATTAATATGCACAAACTAAGATAGCATACTTTTTTACTATATTGGTGTGCTATAATTAGGATAAATACAATATTTAGGGAGGTCGTTTTATGCCATTAGTAACATCTACTGAAATGTTCAAAAAAGCTTATGAAGGCAAGTACGCCGTTGGCGCTTTTAACGTCAATAATAT
>RZYP01000145.1 GCA_009930275.1 Negativicutes bacterium | reverse complement strand
GAAGTACAACCTGGTTTTAAATGTGTCCAATAACGATTAACAAAGCCTTGCTATTACAGGAGGGCATTTTGAAATTTGAGCTATCTTGGACAGCAGTGCTTCACACTTTAAAATCATACGTATATTATTAACAAATATGTGATATTATAGTTAAAGCTATTATCATATGTAGCAGAATAGCTGTAATATACTAAATTACCCTGTATATTTTAAGAATAAATGTAAGGGGATAGATCAAATAAGGAGGTAATTTTATGAAAGTTCCGTTTTGCACTTGTGTTGACCATGAATGCCGCTGCAACCCAGTAAATCACCCGCACGGCTGTACTCCCTGCATCGCAAAGTGCCTTGCTGAAAACGAGATTCCGGTTTGCTTTTACCGTAAAATAGAACCTAACATGGACAGGAAACAGGACTATACATTCAAAGGTTTTGCCAATTTTGTGATCGACCACGAAAAGTCACAATAGGCTTTCCTTTTCGTATTTTTCGCATAGCAAAGGCCGCCAATAACAAATCGGCGGTCTTTGCCGGATCTAATATTATCAACTTTGGTATTTTTTAGCCCTTTACAACGAAGGAGATCTTGGCGTTGATGCGATACTTTGTGATCTTGTCTCCCTCTACTATTGCCTGCATGTGCTTAATGTAGACATTTTCAATGTTGTGGACTGTCTTCGCAGCCTCCGTGACTGCGGACTGTGCCGCTGCTTCCCAGCTCTCGCTTGATTCAGCAAGAACTTCGATAATCTTAACTATAGCCATGATCATCTCTCCTTTCCTGATTGAAAAACTCTTTGTGTTTCCGGCTTATTTCACCAGGTTTAGGCATATACCAAAGATCAGTACTGGATGACTCTGGGAAGTTTGCCTGCCTGACCGATCCAGTCTTCTACCTGCCTGGTGGTGGGTACTCTTCTGACAAGCTTCTTTGCCTCGTTTACTTCAGCCATTTTCGCAACAAGGTTATCGGTTTTTCTCTTTGCAAGCTCCGGTACTGTATCGACTCCGGCTGCCTCAAGAAGCTCCGCATATTCACTGCCAACTCCCTTGATGCGGAACAGGTCGGCATGATTAGCCCACTTCAATATCAGTTTCTCTGTTATTCCTGACTTTTCAGCGAGCTTGGTCCTGCCTTTTTTTGAGGAGCATTCTTCAAGAAATTTTTCGATTGAAGTAATGCCCGCCTCGTTTAGCTTCTGTTCGTAAGAACCACCTATGCCTTCGATCACGCTTAACTTAGCCAATACAGACCACTTCCAATAATAATACGGAAAATTACATTATTTCATAACGTTATTATATCATCTTATTTTTATAATAAATTGATGAGTTAATTACTCAACTTTCCCACCTATTAATACCAGTGGATTCAAACTCCCGATTTTCGTTTTATCTGCATGTTTTTTAGCAGAGTACGAGTAGCTCTGAAACATTGAAGTCGCTGGATTCCCGCTCAGAATCATGCGGGAAAGACAGTGGGAAAGATGAGTTATTTTTTATTGCCATTTTTAATAGCGGCCTACTTGATTTTCATGGTATTCTATGATCATTAATTTTTTATAAAAGTGATCGGGAGGTGAAATTTATGCCGGTGATAAAAGTAGAATGCTCCGCAATGGACATCGATACAAAAGAAAAGCTGATCAAATCTTTGACTCAGACAGCCAGCAGCATAATGGGGATCCCAGAGGCAGCTTATGTGGTTCTCCTCAACGAAATGAGCAAGGACAATATCGGAGTCGGCGGAGAGATGCTTTCAAAGAAGCAACACTGATCAAGGCCTGTATTCCAAAATAAGAAATTACTTTAATTTTTGGACATCCTCGATCTTTAGGATGTCCATTTTTTTTTCGTAAAAGGCTTGCCACAAAAAATTTTGTACAAACATTTTTTACGCTTTGCATTAATAAAGATCACAATTTGAGCATAATTTTATTTTTAGCCTACTTTATGTTATACTTATTAAGATATTCACCAATTTCAAAGGGAGATGAGAACGTTAATTAAAGGAGGAAAAAGATAAATGGCCAGTTCTAATATCAAACCATTCAAATTTATGGAGTCTGCAGTATTGCCCCTTGCCACGGGCATAAGGGCACAGAATCTTCGTGAACTTCACGCAGGCGTCACGCAGGTCCCGGACAGCGCGATCTACTTCCATTTCTGGGGGCGCATGGTAAGGCCCCACATTTCTGAGTCCGAATTCAACAATGACTTCGCATCATGGGTAAACAGCAGCCTCAGAGATTTCATGCTGGCTGAGGCATTGGGCGGCATTAACCCTGTCAAATTCCAAAATTTTGACAATATAAGAGAGGTTATTTTGAATATTTTAGAAAAACGGCTCGAAAATGAAGATTTCCTCAGTTGGAAAAAGTCAGACCGTGACTTTCACTTCATTGCCTGCAAGAAACTCATGTTCGAAACAGGAAGGGAGACATCTGAGTTGGACGCTTTCCCTGCAGCTGTCAAACATACCAGCAGGGAAAGCTTTTTTTACCACTTTATCGACGGAAGAAGAAGATCTCCTGACTGCAAAGATGATTTCACGATCTGGCTTGAGCAGTTCACTGAAGAAACAGCAGACTTAAGAAAGAAATTAAAGAATGTCGATTCATACCTCTTCTCACTCACTGAACTCCAGCGACAGGTATTTTCGATCTTTGACGACTGGCAGAACAGTAAAGGAGGTAAATGTTCATGTCCGAAATAATTAATAGATACGCAGAAATTATTGGTCAGGCTGCGATGGACAGCCTCGTGAATATAGCTAAGAGGCTAAAGGGAAAAAAAATAGTGCATGTCAATTCTACCCGTGCAGGCGGGGGAGTCGCCGAGATCCTTTCATCGATGGTCCCGCTTTCACAGGAACTTGGACTTGACGTATCGTGGGAAGTTATAGAAGGGGACGAGTCATTCTTCAACTGCACCAAGATGCTGCATAACACACTGCAGGGAATGCCCGGCACGCTTTCTGAGCAACAGATGGATATTTATGCAAAAACAAACGCAAGAAACGCAGAAAGGCTTAAAAACGTCCTTCAGGATGCAGATTACGTATTTATACATGATCCGCAGCCGGCTGCACTTATCAACAGCTTCCCTCAGAGGAAGGGTAAGTGGGTATGGAGATGCCATATCGATGTCAGCTCTCCCAACAAAAGCGTCTGGCAGTTTGTAAAAAAACAGGTCTCAGGATACGATGCTTCCATTTTCTCACTACCGGATTTCGCACAGAAACTCCCTCATCCGCAATTTCTGATAACGCCAAGCATCGATCCATTGGCAGAGAAAAACATCCCTCTTGACAGGTCAGAAGTGGAAAAAACTTATAAGGACCTTGGCGTTCCGATGGATAAGCCGATAATCCTGCAGGTCTCCAGATTTGACAAATTTAAAGATCCCCTTGGTGTGATCGAGAGTTACAGAATAATAAAGGAACATGTGGATGTCAGGCTCGTACTGGCAGGCGGCGAAGCTGACGATGATCCGGAGGCTTCAGAGATCTTGAATGAGGTCAGGGCAGCCGTTGAAGGTGACGAGGATATTTCTGTACTCCTTCTCCCTTCAGATTCTCATCGTAAGATAAATGCCCTCCAGACCGGAGCGGATGTCGTTATGCAGAAATCTCTAAAGGAAGGCTTTGGCCTGACCGTTACAGAAGCGATGTGGAAGAGAAAAGCAGTAATAGGCGGCAATGTTGGCGGGATAAGGCTACAGGTGATCAACCGATTCAACGGATTTAGGGTAAGGACTCCTGAGGGAGCAGCAATAAGGACACGTTACCTGCTCTCCCATCCATGGAAAATGGAAAAAATGGGAAGAAACGCCAGGGAATACGTTCTTGAAAACTTCCTTATCACCGGACATTTGAGAAGATACATGATAATGCTGATTTCGCTTGATGAGCAGGGAGAAACATGGGAAAAATGGGTTTAGCTCCTACCCGGTTGGAACCGGATAAATACAGTTCCTTTTTTTCCTCATATAAGAAAGCTTCGCCCCTGCTTGTTACAGATTATGACGGTACTCTGGCCCCTTTTGTAAAGGATAGGGAGAAGGCCTTCCTGCCACCAAAAACAAAAATTCTTATGGGGTCAATACTTGAAGCAGGGGGAGAAGTAATTATTGTCTCCGGCAGAAGACCTGAAGAAATATTAGATTTTGTGGGACTTCCTTTAGAAATATGGGGCTGTCACGGAATGGAAAAAATAGATAAAAACGGCAGGTATTCAAGGGGAACAGTTCCAGAAGAGGAATTAAAAAAACTGGATGGCTTTGCATCACAACTTGCTTACTTCCCCCGTGGTACAGTTGAAAAAAAACCTTCCGGCATAGCGCTTCATTGGAGAGAGAAGCCCCAAGTTTTCAACATTTACACAGAGGTCTGCGAAAAACTGATCTCCGAAGCCAGAGAACACTCTCTGAAAGTTGTGCCCTTTAACGGAGGCATGGAATTTATCCTGCCATATTTCACAAAGGGATCAGCTATTAATGAGATCAGCGCAATAAATCCCGTATCATCCCCGATATGCTATCTCGGGGATGATACCACAGATGAAGATGCTTTCGAAGAAATTCAAAAGTTAAAATCAGGAGTGGGGATACTCATCTCTGATGTCCCAAAAGTGAGCGCTGCAAACGTCTATTTTTCCATTAACAATGTCGATCTCTTCCTGGATTTCTGGCTTAATGAAATGACACCGAGAGGAGAGGGTGATAATGTCAGAAGATAAAGGCCGATTTCTGGTCGTATCCAACAGACTTCCGGTGACACTTAGCTTCAATGAAAAAAAGTGGGAAGCAAAATCTTCTTCCGGAGGCCTTGTCAAAGCACTCAATCCTGTTCTCAAAAACAGGGGCGGCTTCTGGATAGGATGGCCGGGAACATTT
>RZYP01000144.1 GCA_009930275.1 Negativicutes bacterium | reverse complement strand
TCAATTCTTGACAAAGTCTTCACTGCAATTGACAAGACAAAAGCCAATGCTGAACAAAATCTCAAAAACGCCCGTGATGTTTTTGATAGCTATTTGCAGGGAGTGTTTGAGAAAAAAGGTGACGGATGGGAACATATAAGAATGGGGGATATTTGCCAAATATATGATGGAACACATTTTTCACCTAAAAATGGGAGAGATGGTGATTATATGTATATAACAGCAAAGAATATCAAACCCTATTACATTGACGTATCTAATATTTCTTATGTGACAGAAGATGATCATAATGACATTTATTCACGTTGTTCACCAAAAAAAGGGGATGTGCTCTATATTAAAGACGGAGCTACAGCAGGTATAGCTACTGTTAATACCATTGAAGAAGAATTTTCTATGTTATCTAGTGTGGCTCTAATAAAGTGCTCCAATATAATTTTAAATACATTTCTTGTTCATTATATGAATAGTAGTGTTGGAAAAAAGAATTTTCTTGGATATTTAGATGGAGCAGCAATAACAAGGCTGACGTTAATAAAGATTAAAAATGTTTGTTTCTCTATCCCAACACTTGAAGAACAACAATCAATCGTCAACAAACTTGACGCCCTTCGTGCCGAAACTCAGAAGCTGGAAGCCATCTATAAGAAGAAACTGGATTGCTTGGAAGAGCTAAAGAAATCGGTTTTGCAAAAAGCCTTTGCTGGGGAATTGATAGAAGATGTATGAGTAAGCAAATAAACATACAATGTGCAGTAATGCAGCCGGAAAAGAGTTATTTCAAAAATAATTCTCAGTTTGTTTGCATTAATCTCATAATTGTTACTATCTTTGTTACTAATAAGACTCACCACGCTTCCCATTTGAACAGCGCACCAGGGTGGGTTTTCGATTTTTATGGAGGATATCTGTCATGATATATTCGAAACCTCCACTTTCCATAACTGATCAAATTTCAAAACTTAAACAACGAGGTTTGAAGTTTCACGATGAGCAAAGAGCAGCTCATTATCTTTCTAATATCAGTTATTATAGATTAAGGGCTTATACCTATCCGTTTCAGGATAATACCAACCCGACTCATCCTTTCATCACGGATATTAGTTTCGAAGATATTATTGAATTGTATGTTTTTGATCGTCGGTTACGCCTTTTGGTTTTCAGTGCCATTGAAAAAATTGAAATAGCGCTTCGTACAAAAATTATTTATCAATTCTCTCTAAAACATGGCAGCCATTGGCACGAGAACGCCAACATGTACCGTAATCTCAACTATTTCAAATCAAACATAGATGACCTGTATAAAGAGGTTGACCGTTCAACAGAAACTTTTATCGAACATTATAAAAATACCTATTCTACTCCACATTATCCTCCCGCATGGATGAGCCTGGAAGTGATTTCTATGGGATTGCTCAGTAAACTGTTCAGTAATCTCATTAAATGTGATGAAAAGAAAGAAGTTGCAAAAGCATTTGGATTGTCGCATCCCATGATTCTTGAAAGCTGGTTGCATGCATTTGCTGGGTTGAGGAATATTTGTGCCCATCATAGCCGACTTTGGAACCGAAGGTTTACAATTGTCCCCAAAATACCCTATAACACGATAAATCCATTTATCAGAAATAGAAACATCAATGAAAATAAACTATACGCTCAACTTTGTTGCATAAATTATCTAATTGAGATCATTAGTCCCAATAGTAGTTTTGTTGCCAACTTAAAGAAATTGCTGGGAACATGCACTCTGGTTGATTGTAAAGAGATGGGATTTCCCACCGATTGGAGAAATGAACCCATTTGGGTATAATTAAAACTTGGTATAAATGAACGAAGCGGAAACCAGGGCGGAATTGATTGATCCCATGCTCAAAGCTTGCGGATGGGGTGTGGTGGAAGGCTCTAAAGTCCTTCGCGAGTACCATATCACCGAAGGTAAGATACAAACCGGAGGTGGACGTGGTAAAAAGGAGATTGCCGACTATATACTGGTGCACAAAGGCATAAAGCTGGCTGTCATCGAGGCAAAGAGTGCACTCTTGCCGGTGGGTGAAGGGGTGATGCAGGCTAAGAAATATGCCCAGAAGATGCATCTGGAAACTACCTACAGCACCAACGGCAAAGAGATCTACCAGATCTGCATGAAAAGTGGCAATGAGGGTTTGGTGACAGCCTTCTTGAGCCCAGAGGAGCTTTGGAATAAAACATTTGCACAACAAAACGAGTGGAGAGAGAAGTTTGCACACGTTCCATTTGAAGATAAAAGCGGTTCATGGCAGCTCCGTTACTACCAGGAGATTGCGGTGAAGAATGCCATGGAGGCACTGGCGAACGGACAGCAACGCATCTTGCTTACCCTGGCTACAGGAACCGGGAAAACGGCAATCGCCTTTCAGATTGCCTGGAAACTTTTTCAAACCCGATGGACATTGCAGCGCGACGGTGTCCGCCGCCCGAGGATCCTTTTTCTGGCTGATCGCAATATTCTGGCCGATCAGGCTTTCAACTCATTTTCATCCTTTCCTGAAGATGCTTTGGTTCGTATCAAACCGGATGAGATCCGCAAGAAGGGGCGTGTTCCCACCAACGGCAGTATCTTCTTCACCATCTTTCAGACTTTTATGAGCGGTACTGATGAGGATGGGAATCCTGCTCCATATTTTGGTGAATACCCAAGAGATTATTTCGATTTTATCATCATCGATGAGTGCCATCGTGGTGGAGCCAACGATGAAAGCAACTGGAGGGGTATCATGGAATATTTTAGTCCGGCTGTGCAGCTGGGACTGACAGCAACTCCCAAAAGAGATGACAATGTGAACACCTACCGCTACTTTGGGGAACCGGTTTACATCTACTCCTTGAAGGAAGGTATCAACGATGGTTTCCTCACACCATTCAAGGTGAAACGCATCAAGACAACCCTCGACGATTACATGTATACTTCCGATGATACCGTGGTGGAGGGTGAGGTCGAGGAGGGAAGACTCTACGAGGAGAAAGACTTCAACCGAACCATCGAGATCGTTGAAAGGGAAACGAAAAGGGTGGCAATCTATCTTGACGAGTGTAACCAGAAGGAGAAGGCCCTCATCTTCTGTGCCAACCAGGGTCATGCTGCTTTGATCAGGGATCTGGTGAACCAGTTAGCCAGGAGCAAGGATGCCTTTTACTGCGTACGGGTAACGGCCAACGATGGGGAAGAAGGGGAGCGCTTATTGCGCGAGTTCCAGGACAACGAGAAAACGATCCCTACCATCTTAACCACATCACAGAAACTATCTACCGGTGTCGATGCAAGGAACATACGCAACATCGTACTCTTGCGGCCGGTGAATTCGATTGTGGAGTTCAAGCAGATTGTCGGTCGTGGAACGCGACTTTTCGACGGGAAGGAGTTCTTCACTATATACGATTACGTGGATGCATATCATCATTTTCTTGATCCTGAATGGGACGGCGAACCGTTGGAAGAAGAGCCTTGCATCAAGTGCGGAAAGAATCCTTGTGAATGTGAATATGTGCCACCAGCCCCCTGTCCTAAGTGCGGTCAGAGGCCCTGTATATGTGTAGTCGAGCCACCACCACCTTGTTACAAGTGCGGCCAGTATCCTTGTGTATGTAGCAGGAAGGCAAAAGTGAGACTTGCCAGGGGCAAGGAGAGAGAGATTAAGCACATGGTTTCCACATCCTTCTGGAGCGCGGATGGACGACCCATCTCCGCGGAGGAATTTCTGAGTAGTCTCTTCGGTGAACTGCCAAAGCTCTTCAAGGACGAGGAAGAACTGCGCACAATTTGGAGTAATCCCCTAACCAGGAAAATACTGCTCAACAAGTTGGACGAGGCCGGATTCCCTGCTTCAGAGCTGCGTATCCTGCAAAAGCTGGTCGACATGGAGAACAGCGACCTCTATGATGTTCTCGAGTATGTGTTCAATGGTGATTATGTTGCGTTGACCCGCGAAGCTAGAGCCAGGGCTGCTGAAGCCACCATATTTGCACTCTTGAACGAGAAGCAGAAGGAATTCATCTCCTTTGTATTGAGCAAATACATCGAATCAGGTGTCGATGAGCTCGATCAGGATAAGCTACCCATCCTGCTCACCAACAAGTACCACTCGCTCGAAGATGCAAAACAGTTCCTCGGTGACACCGCCGACATCAGCCGCCTCTTCATCGAGTTCCAGGAATACCTCTATCAGCAAAGAACGGCTTGATGCTGAAAGAATGTAATTCAAGTGATTGATTTTATATTAAATGGAGAGCGAACTTACCAAACAACAAAACCTTTCAATCATACCTATAGAATGAATTTGAAATTGATTCTAAGATAAAAACCTACTCTGATTATACATCACTTCTGAAGAAATTTAAAAGTATCGGATCGTTCACCAATCGATAATTGGTATCCACCACAGCTGCATTGGAAAAGGTAGTCTCTTTGTGTTTTTCAATACCATAGGCATCGTGAATATGTCCGAACAGATGATATGCAGGACGAAGCCTTTTTATTGCTTGTAAGAGATCAGGGCAACCAAATCTGGTGTTGCCTGACTGGTCCAGGATGCCATATGGGGGGCGATGTGTAATAAGTACGTCGACATCATTTCCTATCAAATCAATCGTATTGGTATTCTGGTTTGATTCATCCGGAGAAAAGAAAAAAGGGATCCCCCAGAACCGGACTTGGTTGATTGTAACGCCACTATTGCAAAGATAGAAACAGTTCTCCGGGAGAAAACGCTGGATTCTTTCCGGAGCCTTTCCTTCAAGTGCATAATCGTGGTTGCCGGCGATGAAAATCCTATATGGATAATTCAATGAACCGAACCAATCAATGAAATCAAACACCTCATCGCCCGTGCCGGCAAACGTGATGTCGCCGGAGTGGATAATCACATCGGCAGCAGGCAAATTGCCCAACTGCCGATGTTGATTGTG
>RZYP01000143.1 GCA_009930275.1 Negativicutes bacterium | reverse complement strand
CAAGTCTTCCGCCCATTTGCTCTCCGTGCCGATAATAACGCGCGCCGCGTGCAAAGTATCACGCACAGCAGTACCCTGCGCCAAAAACTCCGGATTGGAGGCAACTTCCACCTTCACGTCATGCACCAGGAAGTCTTTGATGAACTGCTCGACCTTATCATTCGTACCAACCGGTACAGTAGACTTGACCACCACAAGGCAGTCCTTCTCCACCGATTCCGCAATCTGGCGCGCTACAGTCGCTATATACGACAGGTTAGCCGAACCATCCGGCTGCTCAGGCGTACCAACACCGATAAAGACAGCATCCGCATTACGGTAAGCCGTCGCGTAGTCAGTCGTATACGTCAGTCTGCCCGCGGCAAAATTCTTGCGCATCAAGTCTTCCAGATCAGCCTCGTATATCGGCGATACACCGGACTGCATCAGCGCAACTTTCTTATCATCTACATCCACGCAGGTAACATTGTGCCCCATCTCCGCAAAGCACACCCCTGCCACTAATCCTACATATCCTGTTCCTGCAACTGCTAAATTCATGTAAAACCCCGCCTTTAACCTAAAAATTTATTGGAAATACAAATGATGGCCTTAATCTCTTGGACCAAAGGGGACAGTCCCCTTTGGTCCACCTTTGGTCCATTTTTAAAAAATTAATGTTCTTCCCGACTGAATATATCGATATAACGCTTGTAAACAAACACTTTTTTCCTTTTGCGATTATCCAGATTGCTTAGAATCCCTTCCTCGCATAGCCGATCCAGCAGACGACCGCTTGTTGCCGCACTGATGCCAAGCTTTGACATCGCCTCTTCGATGCTGATCGTTGGTTTGTCAAACAAACCTTCATATATAGCCATTGCATTCTCACTTGTTCTGCCTAATCCGCCTATCTTGCGCAAATCTGTTTCCCTCAAAATAGTAATATCCCGAGCAATTTCTACCGCTTCTTGTGCAGTTTCAATCACGCCAGCCAAAAAGAACTTAATCCAGCTTTCATAATCGCCCTTAGCATGAATGTTTGAAAGGCAGTCATAATAAGTTTGCCTGTTGCGCTTAATAAACTTGGAAATATAAAGTGTTGGCTTGTGCAAAATATGATTTGCCGACAAATAAAAAGCAATCAGCAATCGTCCAACTCTGCCGTTTCCGTCCAAAAACGGGTGAATCATTTCGAATTGGCTATGTATGAGCGCTACTTTTACTAACGGTGACATTCTGTCGTTCTCATGCATAAACTTTTCAAAATTATCCAGACATACGTTCAAATATTCGACTGATGGCGGAATATAACTTGCTGTATTTATGGAATATCCGCCAACCCAATTCTGTGATCTTCTAAACTCCCCCGGGGTTTTATTTTCACCACGAACTCCAGTCATTAAAATAGCGTGTATTTCTCTGATTAACCGCAGTGAAAGAGGTAATGTTTCCAAGCGCTCGAAACCATAATTTGTAGCTTTTATATAATTTTTAATCTCCTGAACATCATTTGGTACCTCGTCAGCCATTCCTGCTTCAGCCTTGATCAGATCCGAAAAAGTCGCTCTCGTACCCTCTATTTGCGAAGACAGCGTGGCTTCCTTTCTTGCGTACATATATACAAAATAACTTGGCGAAATAAGGTTGTCCGTAACCTCATCCAATCTGCCAATAAACCTGTTTGCTTCCGATATTAAGTAAATCAGTTCATCATCATATTGAATGGGCGGATTTTGTGGAGGCAGATTAGCAGGAACAAAGCAAAGATATTCTGTATTGCCACTGCCTTGTTTTATTTTTCTACCTGCTCTATCGTTCATACTATCGCCCCCTTCAGTTGTCTGCTTAAAGTGATTATACTTTGTTTTTATTTTCATTTCAACACATTATTTGAAAATAAAGTTTTGTCCCTTGCATTTTATTAGCACAAATGAAAAAGTCAGCAACAGCGTGGACCAAAGAATCTGGACCAAAGGGGACTGTCCCCTTTGGTCCAGATTTTCTTACCAGCCTAAAGGCTGATACTGGACTACCCATTATCTTAATAATCTCACCTCAATACAAATTCTTCTTGAGCACCCATAGCATCGCAAAAATCATTAAAATCACGATTTTTTATTGAATAATGCATCTGGTTCGATAATTTCACAATAGAATCAATTGCTTCATTGTAATTATGGGTATTAAATAGACCATTATCGAAATTAATAATAAAATTATCCATTATACTCTTTTTGTCTGCTCTGTATTTTTCGAACTCTTCATTGAGTTTCTTTCTGTATTGCTTTACTGCTGCAGTTGCTTCATCATGTAAGGCTGCCAATCTGTTATATTCTTGGGCATTAAGTTTTGCCTGTTCCATTATTGCCTTCGTTGTTAATAAAACATAACTGGAAATAGAATAAATAGCAATTGGCAAGAAGACTCCACCTGTCGAACCTACCGCCAAACCAATTGCTTTTGTAAAATAAATAGTTGCGGAGGCTTTAAGAGCGGTATCGCCAATATTTTCTTGTAATTTTGATCCTGTTATCTCTCCCTTAGCATAAGCATAAATCGATGCTCCACAATCAATAACACTTGCAGCAATCGTTGTAGCTGCAGTGGCATCTGATATAACAGGGATTGCATGTTTGGCGCCAAATATTCTGAGAATAGACGAAAGAAATCCAGTACCACCACCACGGACTGAGCCCTTTATAGCAGCGCACTTTAAGTTTTCCACGGCTTCTGATAATTTTTTTTCATCTTTATATACCGCGAAAAGTTCCTGTGTACCTGTGATGATGCCACCCATAATGCCACCTGCGATAGCGCCATTTATTGAGCTCGAAGCGATTTCCAGACCATATTGCTTATATTCAAAAGAATTGGCATATCTTCTTACAGCCTCACTATTTACTTTACCATTAGCATCTCTAAATTGTTTTATTTCTGCTTCACTTGTTCCGCCGGATGTAATCCCTGTCTTATCATCTGTCAATCCAGTACGCAAATTCAAAATACAATCATTGTAAGCTGATTTAGAAATTTCTCCTTTCGCAAGCATTTTATCCAGTTCTTCTTTAACATCCGTGTATGAATCGCTATACGTTATCCTTTGCATGCCAGTATACTTACCATTTGTAAGATTTACTGCGGTATCATGCACATCATTATTAACTTTCGCCTGTACTTCTTCGTGAAGCTTATTTCCGTAAACTATTCTAAAATCTGCCGGTGAATGTGGCTCACCTAATCCGCCTAAACTCTTGGGCGCGTCTGTAACTGGAATAGATTGCAACGATGAATTCCCAGCATTAGCATAATTACGCATAAATTTAGCATTCTCAATGTACTCAAACAAGTTGCCTTTACCTTGTTCATATCCAACATTAGCTAATTTTTCCCCTTTGGCACGTAATAAATCACTGCCAATCCTAGCTGCCTCAGAACCATTTTGAACTGAATGCGACATTGTATTTGTTATATGAGCAGCGCCAAAACTTCCGCCATCATTTAATATATCCTTCTCATCTTTATTATTCATATGCGGCTATCTTCTTTATGTCGTTTTCTTTATACTCACCCAAAAGCTGTTTTGCAGTATTATCCGCATTTCCTTCGGCATCAATTAGATTTTTAGATAACAACTTATGCAAAGATTGAGCCATTATCCAGGATATGTGCAAAACTCGTTGTTCCTCTTTAGTCAGTTTGCTAAAATCGACTTTAAATGTAACTCCGAATAAAGATTTTATTCTATTTATTAAGCTTTTGGATTGTTTTGCGTAAGAATTATTATGAACTACATCCATTTTATCTATTAAAGGTCTGAATCGCATAGAAAACTTCAAAATGAAATCGTTATAATCGCCGGCCAGCTTATATATATGTTTAAGTGCATCAGACATTGTATCCATTTTTTCGGCAGCCTCGGTCGCTTCGGAATGCATTTTTCTGGCCTTTGCTAAATTTTCTTCTGACTTGCTAGCCATAAAAGTTCCTGCTACGGCAATAATCGGACCTGCGACAATTCCGCCCAAAACCATTGTACCGCCAGCAATTCCGAGCCCTCCCGCTGCTAACGAACCGCCGCCGAGCCAAGCAAGAGTTGCATTTGCAGCGGCCGCACCGGATAACGCTGAAATTGCTGTCCCCGTAGAAGCAGTTGCTAACATCATCGTACCGCCATATGCTGCTATACCAGCCAAACTACCTGCAGCTAAAGAGCCCATTCCTGCACTAACTATTTCCTCAGCTTTAATTGTTGTTGCCTCTATGTTGTCTATGCTTTCTATACCATTCTTAATAAACTTGTCTTCTGCAATGTTTCCTTCCCATGAAATGTTCTTGAATTTTTTAAAAGTCTTTATAAAGTATCCTAAATCGTCTGCCCACAGTCTGATGCGCGTTGCTCCCAGTTTTTCCAACATATCATTAGTATATGACCTTTGCTGGTCTAAATTTTCTTTGGATTCATTATAAATACTCTCTGCTTCACACCTTAAGTCTTTTGCTTTGTCATTGTTATCTTTTGCATCCAGTCCTTTTTTAGCTCCATAAAGACCTAGCGCCGCCGCTCCTAGACCAAGAATAAATGGTATTGGCATAAAAATTACCCCCTGATTTCTGCATTATATATTTTAAAAAAAAAATCATAACATTCATCGTATGCTCATCATTTCACAGCATCTAGACTTAGCCCAGATACTGTTGATTATTTCTCCAAAGCCTTTAATTTCTCGCACATGGCAATATTTCTTTGGAGATATTCTTGATAACTCATCAGTCCAGCAACTAATTCGAACCCCTTTTCCACATTGCACTTATCTGGGCGGTTTTCGTAGATACTACACAAATGCACTTCTTCATCGTAATATCTGCATACCCCATCACCATCATGCAAATCACTAAACAAATTGTATATTTCGCTCGTTGAAGACCGCTTTACCGGCAAAAACAGGCCAGCTTAACGGAGGAACAAGGCCAGACTTACGCTTGAGAAAGCCAGTCGCCTTT
>RZYP01000142.1 GCA_009930275.1 Negativicutes bacterium | reverse complement strand
GCATATACTGACAATCCACAATTGAACTTCTACGCATGATATTACCCAAAAAGACATGCGGAGTAAGCTCCGGTAAAACAACTGATTCGCTACTCTCCACTATTCTCTCCTCAACAAACGGATCATCATCGTTTGATGACCTCGTATTTGCCAAGTAATCAGAATGGAACCCTGCGGAACTTATCAAGTTGTAGGGATTCCTTGTTGTGTTAATATCGATTGTAATAACATCTTGGGAGGCAGTACTGTTATTTCTCGACAGTTGAGAATCCAAATCATCCGTTGCACAAGAGGTAACAACGAGAATTAGGACAAAATAAAGAAATTTCTTAAAAATGGAATTGTATATTATTTATTTTTTATGATTACAGAGAGAAAGCGTACTCAATATATTTACTCCCGTTAGTAATATAATCAAGTACAGAATAATTTAGTGGAATTATATTATTATTTTCAACCTGATAGAAATTTACGATTTTGTTAATATTGTCTTCAGATTTATCTTTTTGTAGAGTTCCATCGGAGGAAAAATACAAATAACAAATATCCATGCTGTTTATAAATAATTTTTCTTCACCAGAAAGATTTTCTTTCAGCTTGACCTTTTTTATAATTGAATCTACTGATTGCTTGCTTCCATCCGATTCAACAATAAGGAATGCTGTTTTTCCATAAGTGATATTATTTATATATGAGAGATTATTTTGTAAAATAAAATCTGTTTCTTCTCTTGGTTGTAAAAAAGAGGGATCAATCAAAATGGAAAATAACGATTGACTATAAGAATAAATTAATCCGAGATCTTTATCCATATTTTTATCAGGATATAAGTTCTCTTGCATCACTTCATCAATACCAAAACCAAGATTAGCCATGCTTAAGAAATGGAGATATTTGTAAGATCGAAATAGGATAGGTTCTCCAACATAGTAAGTTTTGCTTTCTTTAGGAGCATCTTTAATTATTATTTGTGCAAGTTCATCAAGTTGAGATTTTGAGGGAGTTTCCCATTCCTCTACATACATTTTTCCATCAATTATAATGTCGGCTATGACTGTAACGTCGTTAAAAATATAGTCCTCAAAAGTCTGAAGTTTCGGAAAATCTGAAAATTTATAATTCAGTATATTTCCCAAATAAATTTCATCCTTAATATTCTGATTTATAAAAAACTTTTTAGTCTTAAAATGGTAGAGGGTATTAGCCCTCTCTACCGAAGTTTCACATGAAATATATTCTGAAACAGGAAAATATTTGAATATAAAAGGTTCCTCTTCCTCTGCCTCGCCAGATTGTGAGATATGCAAATAACTCTCACTATTTTCGTCAAATACTTTAACTTGAGTTTCACGGGACTGTCTACTGTAATTTGGTTTGACACTTACTTTAATCAATTGGTTTTGTTGATCTACTTGTAAGTCTAACCAGTCAGGCTGTTTATCCAAATTAATAATTCCTTTTGTATGTACAGTAATAGTTCTAACCGAATCGTCATAATTCCCGAATGAAAGAATAGATTCGCTCAAATAAATACTTTCTTCTTTAGGAACAGGCAATTCATTTCCATTACAACGATAAAATAAGAAAAGGATCAATATGGATGATAATAATGAGATAAAATGTTTCATATACGACATTAATTAGTAAACAGATAATCGATTAATTTTTAAAAGTACTATATGTTGCCATATTATAGGCACAAAAAAGATTCTTAAATCATCTATTCAAAATACGTAAACATTCCCACTAAATGGAGGATAAAATTTGTTATTCTCTAAATCAACAGGACACAAAAATTCATCACCATAAAAAGTTGAACCAATGATTTTATAGTTATCAGAAGGGAGAATCTCAACTTTAATTCTATCAGCAGTCCAAGCTGGATTGTTACAGGAAAATAGAATGGTCATTAAAACCAAAACTGGTAATAATCTAATTGTTTTCATTTTGTTACATGCATTAATTTGTGATTGTGTATTTATTTCTCGAATACAAAGGTCAGCATCAATAATAGATAAGACAATACCCAAAAGGGTAGCTTTTAGTTAATTTTTTTAATAATAAACTTTAAATGATCAGCTTGTAGCTTGTCAACGAAAAACTCTAAAACATTAATATAACAGTTTTATACTATCACGTAAAAAAGATCGTTTGGTCTTTTTATTTATGTTAAAAGTATCTATACATGAACTGAAAAATCTATTTACTGTATTTCAGACTTTCTGCCTCTTTTTTTAATTGTTCTGCTTCCTGCTCTTTCAAACGTGCCTGTTCCAACCTCTTAGCTTTTTCTATAATAACCTTTTCGTGATACTGCACTTGTTTGCGGATCATTTTTACACTATCCCTCCGGTTCTCGAAAACACTGTCCAAAGCGATTACTCCTGCAGGGGTGATTTCTCCCTGCATCTGGATATACCGGTACTTTAAATCATTGTCCTTATACGTAGCGATTTCTTTCCGCTGGTAGAATACGGTGAGAATAAAAAACAGGCACATGATACATAACCCGATCACCCCGTAAAATACCTTACTGGAAGCAATACTAAAAATATGGTGGTGTTCCGTCCTTACAAGTTTGCGGATTTCTTCAATAGCTTCATCCAGTTTGCCTAATAACTCGTCAATGGCCAACAAGTCGGGTAGTTCTATCTCGGGTTGGATGGGGGTGTTGTTCCTGCCCCCTACCTTTATAAGCTCCCTGATTTCTTCAAAAAGCGTGTATATCTCGTTAATCTCCATATTCTTCATTTTTTTAATATGTTATTATGTTATTGCCTTGATATTTTGATGCATTGATGCCATGAGATCATGATGCCATGACTTATTGAGATACTGATTTAATACATTATGTAGATTACATCTGCCGTCCGTACCTGCGTTTCTTCTTTTTTTTCGGTTGCCGGTACGGGTATGCCTGATCGTCATCCTGACTGCCTGCAGGCCGAATGTCAAAAAGTCCTCCCAATCCCGACACGATGGATTCTGTTCCGTTGTGTACCGTTGCCGATATCGATTGTGCCTGATCCTGCTGCATGGACTGTCTGGCGTTCAGGCTCAACTGGTAGTCGATTTTCGAGTAGCTGAATATCCTGTCCACTTTCGAGCCGTTGAACGTGTACTCTCCCTTTCTAAACCGTACTCCCTCCACAGTAGTGGTATTGCCTTTTGTTTTGAATTTCGTCTTAATTCCTGCCTTGTCAAGTTCCCGTACCAACTGTTGCCAGTCCTTGCATCTCGGTATGGATGCTTTAAGGGCTTCGTATATCTCATATCTGGTCTTGTCCGGTTCTTTCAGGCGGTTCTGCTTCACGTTCTCCTTGCCTGTGGAATAGTATAATCCGTACTGTTTCGTCAATTCCTTGCAGATCTTCTCGCTCCGGTAACGGTCGTTACTGTCGGAAATGGTCTTGCCGTTATTGTCAACCCGATTGAAGACAAGGTGGATGTGTGGGTGTTCCCTGTCGAAATGCCTGGCAATGATATACTGCGTGTCGGTGATACCCATGCGTTTCATATAATCACGTGTGATCCGCACCATGATTTCGTTGGTTAGTTTCTCCTTGTCCTGTGCAGAAAAATCGAGGGAGATATGCCCGACTGGTTTCGATACCCTGCCGTTCATTCCTGCCTGCGTTACAAAGCCGTCGATGACGGAAGATAGGCTTTTCAGGCGTAACCCATCCATGTCGAGTATCTGCGTTTTTTTCTTTTCATCGATGACGTATTTCACCACACCTTTGAAAGAACTGCCCTTTGTGATCTTAGCCATCATTCCGTATATCTTCTATCACGTTATCGATCATGCCGGCCAGATCGAGGTATTCGCTCCTTGTCTTGGTATATCCCTCGATATGTGCTTTCCTTGCGATCTGGTTCAGGTTGTTCCCCATGCCGGACAGTTTGCGGATATGGGTGTGCAGTTCAGGGGTTAACCGGGAACGGATTACGCTCCGGGATATGGACTGCCGGATATATTCGCTCCGACTGATCCCTGCCAAATTGGCTTTTGTTTTGAGTGAAACGTATTCCCTCGTGTCCAGTTTCACGCTGACCGTGTACCTGCGTTTTTCTCCTAATTTCTTGGCGGGACGGCCGCCTGTTTTTATTGTTCTCATACGGTTATCTTTATTTCAAAGTTTTCATTTTAGACCAGCGGGATGGCCTCCCTCTTTGGGGGAGCAAGTGGGTTTTGGTACTACCAAAACATAAACTTGCTACTCCCAAAAACATGATGCATCCCATTTTTTGCAGCATTAAATTCCCAATCCTTTTTTTCGTTTTTGAATTGGCTTTTTAGGGGTTTGGCGAAGTTTTAAATGCTTCCCTGCGCACAAATATTCATTCAAATCCTTATACCCTGAATAGTGGTGTGAGGAATCACGCACACGGTAACCCAATTCCTTTTGCAGTTCCCTGAAAACGGTCATCCCGGCCTTGTCATTGTCAAGAAAGCAATACGTCTGATCGTAATCCGCCAATAATGGCAATGCTTTTTTCAGGTTTGCCGTGGAGTTGAGTATGATATTGTCGTGCCAGTTGGAACTCGGATATTCCGGATTGAGTTGCTGCCGTATAGTGAGCAGGGAAAGATAGTCCATAAAGCCTTCGAAAAGAAAACAGGTTTCCTTTCTATCGTCCTGCCGGATATGGGTGATGTCCTTGGGCGCTATGCAGCCTTTAAAAGAGGGGTTGCGTATTTCATACCCTCCCGCATCGTTGGCAAAACCGATGGCAAAGTACTCCCGTCCCCCGGTTTGATAATGTACCTCCCGGCAATGTTCCCTTGCGATGGTTAAATCAATTTTTCGGCTTTGCAGGTATTCCAACAGTCGGGGATGTTCCAACGGTTTTTCTTCTATCAGGATGATCCCGTTGTTCTTTTCAGGATTCCGATGAAAGGAAAAAGAACTATTTCGATCAGTGAGGGCAGAGCCAAACTTGTTTGAGCTATGCCGAGCGCAGAAATAGTCTAATTTTAATGAATGTTGT
>RZYP01000495.1 GCA_009930275.1 Negativicutes bacterium | reverse complement strand
TTCTTTATAGTCGTTTCCATCGCGGCAGTCGTCTCCGGTACTTTTGCCTATTTCCTTTGGAAAAAGCGTATGTTCTGATTAGAGGAAAGGGGCATTTGACATGTCAAAGATCATGGCCGAGCAATTACTTGCCGGCGTTATTTTCGGGGACAACGAAAATAACGAATTCATATATTTGCCTGGTGGCGAGATTGGTTCTGAAGACCCTTACTGCGTTTTTGAAAAAAATGGCGTTACCAAAGACCTCCCGCTTGATGATGCAGTCATCCTTGTCAAACGTCTTCATCTTAAACCGGCCGCCCACCCCGTTTTTGGGAAAAAAGCATATTGAAAAACAAAAGACGATTTCAACAAATATAAGTTGAAATCGTCTTTTTTACTTTTAAAGTTTAAACGGTCTTGAACAGAGTCTGCATAAATTCCAAAGCTATGTTTAAACTATATTCTTATTATTTTATTACAATAACCGGCACCTGTGCGTCTTGTACCAGCTTCTTGCTGACACTGTCGTTCAAAATTCCCTGGATAGTGCCTAAGCCACGGCTGCCTACCACAATAGTGTCGCAGCCTAATTTTTCAACAGTTTTGATTGCCATTGCCGCAGGCGTTCCGAATTCAAGAATATACTGGACTGCAATACCGCTGCCATCCAGAACGCTCTTAGCACTGCCCAGGACCTTATTGCCTGTTTTGACAACCTCGCTATTCGCCTGCGTCCTCAATTCCTGATCAATCGGCGCTGCCTCAGCCGTCACTTTCATATCTGTTTTTACTGCCGTCATAACAATAAGTTCTCCTGCGGACAGTCTGCATATACCCATAGCATAACTAAGCGCACGCAATGAATTTTCTGTTCCGTCTACGAGCACAAGTACCTTTTTTAACATGCTGATTCTCCTTCTACATAAAAAATCGTGCCGTTTTTACCGGCACGATTATAATTGTGTATTATCTTACGACTATAACCGGGCACTTGGCTTGTGTGATAACCTTATTGCTA
>RZYP01000141.1 GCA_009930275.1 Negativicutes bacterium | reverse complement strand
GAGATCCTGAACACCAGCTGGACCGGCGTGGACGGAATCAAGGAAGTCAGCTTCCTAATCTCCGGCAACAAAGTTTACAGTTACCTAAAATATGAAAGCGGCGTGCACAGAGTTCAACGTGTCCCCGACACAGAATCCCAGGGACGTATCCACACCTCCACAGCTACAGTTGCCGTATTAGCAGAAGCTGAAGATGTTGAAGTGAAAATTGAAGCCAACGACATCCGCGTGGATGTTTTCTGCTCCAGCGGCCCGGGAGGACAATCTGTAAACACAACCCAGTCCGCAGTCCGCATCACCCACATCCCCACAGGCATCAGCGTATCCTGTCAGGATGAAAAATCTCAGCACAAAAACAAAGACAAGGCCATGAAAGTTCTTCGCGCCCGCCTTCTTGAAAAAGCCCAGGATGAAGCCGCAGGAGAAATGGCCTCAGCCCGCAAGAGTCAGGTCGGCACAGGAGACCGCAGCGAGCGCATCCGCACCTACAACTACCCTCAAGGCAGAGTGACGGACCACAGAATCGGCCTCACCCTCCACAAGCTGGACAACATCCTTCTTGGGGATCTTGATGAAGTAGTCAACGCCCTGATCACCTACGATCAGGCTGAAAAATTAAAGGACGCAGGTAAAAATGACTGATAAAAAGGTTTCATCCATCCTCCGGGAAATTGGTGGCGACAACCAAGACCTCACTCAGGATGAGATTAACGACCTCCGCTACATTCTGGCTCACATTTTGGACACAGAAAAAGCGCGACTCATACTTTACACGGACCGGGAGCTCACGGACAGCCAGTTTCAGCAATGGCAGGAAGCCCGCAGCAAGCTGATTCAGCAAAAAATCCCCGTCCACTACATTATAAATACAAAAAACTTTATGGGATTAGACTTTTTCGTCGACGAGAGGGTGCTGATCCCTCGTTTTGATACAGAAATTTTGGTGGAACAGGCCATGTTGGAGATAAAGAAGCTAAGGGAGCCTAGGATTCTCGAGCTTTGCACTGGAAGCGGTGCCATTCCAATAAGTCTCCTTCATCACCTTGCAAATGATTCTGCAGATAAACCTATGCCGGGTATCCAGATAACGTCTTTGGAAATTACGGCTATAGACATCAGCGAAGATGCTCTTGATGTTGCAGATATTAATAAGAAGAAACTTTTGACTCCGGCGGAACAAAAGCAGCTGAAGTTCATCCACAGCGATCTTTTTGAAAACGTCCCCAGACGGAACTCTCAGCCGGAATCTCAATCGAGTCCGGATGTAGATTTTTCTTCCGGCACTGGCTATCATCTGATTATCGCCAATCCCCCTTATGTGACTCACCAGGAGTATGAAGCTTTGGATGAAAAAGTAAAAAAAGAACCCTTCGGCGCTCTTGTCGCCGAAGATGATGGACTTTTTTTCTACGAAAAAATCCTCTCCCAGGCCCGGGACTATCTACACCCGGACCAGGGTGTAATCCTATTTGAAATAGGAAGCCTGCAAGGCCCCGCCCTGCAGGCAATGGCTGCCGCCAATGGCTACCAGGAGTGCACCATCATTCCCGACTACGCCGGCCACTCCCGGGTAGCCATCATACGCTGAGGAAGGGACGCTTCCATTTTCATCGCGTTATCCACAGCCCCACCCCTGTGGATAACCCGCACAAAATAGAAGCGTCCCCTCCGCGTTGCAAAAAATTTACATTAATTAATTTGCCTTGTATGCCCTTAATTGATAAAATATCCGAGTAAATTTAATTATGAAAGAAGAGAAAAAATTGAACTTTAAAAACATTAAAAAAAGATATATTGTTCTTGCTTCAGTTTTGTTCATCGCCCTGGTTATCAACTTCACACTCCTGGGCACATCTCAGCTTAGCGACAAAAAAATGAACAAGGATCAAACTGACCCAGCCCTCTCCCCTGAGGAGCAGGCTGTGAAAGAATTTGCCAACGCCGGAGTCTTCGGAGAGTACAACGTTCTCCTTCTTGGAATCGACTCCCGTACAGAGCGTGGCCTAGAAGCAGAGATAACAGCAAAAAGCTATCGTACCGACACCATGATTCTCGCAACCCTGGACATTAAAAACAAAAAAGCAAAATTAATTTCCATACCCAGGGATACAAAAGTTAAAGTAAAAGGAAATTACAATAAAATTAACGCTGCCTTCGTTTACGGCGGAGTTGAGTTAGCTAAAGAAACAGTTGAAAATTTCGCCGGAGTCCGCATTGACCGCACCATGGTCGTAGACTTCCAAAGCTTAGTAAAATTTGTCGACCTTCTTGGTGGCATTGAAATAGACGTTCCAATTCGTATGTATCGCCCAACAGAAGAAATTGACCTTCAGCCTGGACTTCAGGTTTTAAACGGTCACGATGCCCTCGCCTATTCCCGTTATCGGGGAACCCCAGGTGGAGATATCGACCGTGCTGCCCGCCAGCAGGAGGTTATTCAGGCATTAATGAAGGAAATCATTTCAGTTAAAGGTGTTGCCATGATCCCCAGTCTCTACAAGACAATGGAGGAAAACATGGTTACAGATATTCCTTTAAAAGAGTTAATGACCCTGGGCAAGCTTGCCCCCCAGATTTTAAACAATGGGCTTGATACAATGGTAGTTCCCGGCCGCAACGCCTTAATCGAAGGAATCTGGTTCTGGGAAGCGGATAAAAAAGCTTTTTTAGAAATGCTCCAGGGTACAAATGAACCCCAGTAAATAGAAAGCAGGTGCTGTTTTGTCTGATTTAAGCAGAATGGATCGCAGAAAAAAACCTCAAAAATCAACTGAGGAAAGAAACGCCATAATTGAAGAACTTGTCAGAGACAGAGAACCAGGGGCGCCACAAGCTCCTAAGCGGAAGCCTAAGCCAAAAAAATCCACAGTGGCCCGTAACATAATTTTGTCTGTTGTTGCGGTATTGCTTCTTTTTACAGCCTTCAAAGTATATAACTTTGTTAAATCACCACTAAACGCAGCTGAACCGCCAGAAACTGAACTTGAAGAACCAATTGATCCAATGCTCCCTGCAGAGGATGACGAGTTTGCTAAAAAGAGAGTTAACATTCTTGTTCTTGGCATAGATGAAAGAGAAGGAGAACCAGCCCGGGCGGATACAATTATTTTAGCCAGCCTTTTCCCAGAGGAAAGACAGATTAAGTTGCTATCAATACCCAGAGACACCCGACTCCTAATTCCAGGCCACGGAAATGACAAAATTAACCACGCCCACGTTTACGGAGGCATCAATCTGGTTAAAAGTTCAGTAGAAGAATTCACAGGCATTCCTATAGACTATTACGTAGAAACAAACTTCCAGGGCTTTATTAATATGATAGATATCCTTGGTGGGGTTTCTCTTAACGTTGAGAAAAAAATGTACAAGCCATTAGAAAACATTGATCTGGAGCCAGGACTTCAAACCCTTAACGGTTACGATTCCCTAGCCTATGTTCGTTACAGAGATGACGGTATGGGAGATATTGGCCGTATTGGCAGACAGCAAAACTTCATTAAAGTTCTTGCAGAAAACACAATCAGAACTAGTAATGTAACAAAGATTCCCGAGTTAGTTGATGAAATGAAAAAATATGTAAAAACTGATTTAAGTATTATGGATATGATTACCTATGCAACAAGATTCGCAAAAATGGATCCAGCAGACCTTGAAGGATACCAGGTCCCTGGTTTCAGTGGTATGCAGAATGAAGTAAGCTACTGGATTCCAGACCTTAATGCTACTAAAAAGATAGTGGACAACATGAAAAGACCTACAGTAAAGGAAGTTGCTGATGGAGAAGGTACAAATACTGGGAATTAATATTGCCAAAGTTTCCTTTGATGAAGCAGTGGAAAATATTGCCCATTATATAGAAGAAAAAAATCCAGTGCAGATTGTTACCGCCAACGCAGAGATAGTTTATACTGCCAGCCGGGAACAAAAGCTAAAAGAAATCGTCAATAATAGTGTAATGGTCACCGCCGATGGTATCGGTGTCGTCCATGCAGCAAAAATAAAAGGGGAACCCGTCCCCTGCAAACTGGCAGGAGTAGAGCTTACAGAGAAGCTCATAGCCCTCTCAGGTCAAAGGGACTGGAGTATCTATTTTCTTGGAGGTGCTCCCGGAGTTCCGGAAAAAGCAAAGGAGAATCTTTTACAAAAGTATCCTGATGCAAACATCACAGGAACCCGTAACGGGTATTTCACTCAGGAAGATGAAGATGAGATCCTTCAGGACATCATATTAAAGAAGCCAGATATTCTATTCGTTGCCCTGGGTTTCCCTAAACAGGAACAATGGATAGCAAAGCACAAAGACAATTTAAAAGTTCCTGTTTCCATTGGAGTTGGGGGCAGCTTGGATATTTTTTCCGGGAATAAAAAAAGAGCACCCATCCTGGTGCAAAAACTAGGCATAGAATTTCTCTACAGATTCCTTCAGGAACCCAGTAGGTTCAAGAGATATCTCGCACTGCCAAAGTTTATTTTTGCATTTTTTTTACATGATGTTTTTAAATTTCCATTAAAGAGGGTAAATTAAAAGCATAATACTCTTGATTTTTACTGAAATAATAGTAAAATCTATGTTTGAAGGATATCAAAGGGGCCACGCCCTTGATATAAAAGTACCAAAGTTGGCATAGCTATTCTTTTTACAGTAATTCCCTGAATTATTGACAAAATGAGTATCTGTGCTAAAATAGGTCAAGAACAAAATATCTCATCCTGACGTTTTTGACCAGCCTCACTTATGATAGAAAATATTCGCCATGTTACATACTAACTGTTAATGGCGGGTAAGCAATTTACATTGATATATTGTGAATTTTCTTTTTCTTGAGAGGAGGGGATAGGCCACTACCAAGTGTAGCCTGGGGTTATCTACATAAGGCTGAGACAAAAGAAACCCGTAGTAAAGCACATTGAAAAAAAGCCCACAAAGGGCTTGGCCAAAACGGCCAAATAATTTAAGGAGGGAATTTATTTTGAATAAGAAACTTATAGCGATTCTTACATTGGTTATGTTTGCA
>RZYP01000494.1 GCA_009930275.1 Negativicutes bacterium | reverse complement strand
ATCGGCGCTTATATCTATTCATGCTTAGCGCAGCGCGTCTGCTGCATCACAGGACAAGAGGCGGCTGATATCCATCATGTCGAAGGTAGTCGGATCGGAATGGGCGGCAATCGGAACAAGGTGAACAACGCAGAAAGATACTTGATCCCGGTCAATCGTTACTGGCATGAACGGCTGCACACGGAAGGTGAAGAACGGATATTCAACACATTTCACATATACGGCATCAAGGTAGATGTACAAACGCTTAAGGCACTCGGATTAAAAGCGGAAGATATCACATAGGAGGGCAAAGATGGCTCAAAGAAGGATGTTTAGCAAGCGTATAACGGACACCGATATCTTTACGGATATGCCGTTATCATCGCAATGCTTATATTTCCATCTAAATATGAACGCCGATGACGATGGATTTGTAGATAAAGTGAAGCGCGTTAAAACAATGATTGGAGCGAGCGATGACGACTTGAAACTGCTGCTTTCAAAAGGGTTTTTAATCCCATTCGAAACCGGGATTGTCGTTATAAAAGACTGGAAAATACACAACTATATCCAGAAAGACAGATACCAACCGACGATTTATCAGGAAGAAAAGCAAATGCTCATAGAATCCGAAAGTGGAGCGTACGCGGAATGTATCCAAGATGTATACATTCCGGATACTCAGGTTAGGTTAGGTAAGGTTAGGGAAGTAAAAGAAGTGTCCAGCCTTGCTGAACAATCCATCCCTTTTCAATCTATCATCGATTATTTGAATGAAAAGAGCGGGAAAAATTACAAGGCGTCCTCAGCAGCTAACAAAAAGCTGATTAAAGCGAGATGGAACGAAGGGTATCGAGAGGAAGATTTTGCAAAAGTTGTTGATAACAAGGTAATCGACTGGAAAGGAAAAACTTTCAGTGATGGGACAAACGCAGAAAAATATCTGCAACCCAGCACGTTGTTTGGAAATAAGTTTGATAGCTATCTGAACCAAAATGAAACGACAGGAGCTGAACAAATTCT
>RZYP01000140.1 GCA_009930275.1 Negativicutes bacterium | reverse complement strand
GGAAAAAATAAGTTAAGATTGACTTGCAAAAAATAATTAAGGTATAATTAATTCCACGGTTAAAATAGCAGGCTTTCGAATGTAAAATATTAGTAAGAGGGAGGCTGTGCTGGATGCGAACAGGTATATCAAATGATCCCTATCATGCATTTGAAAACATGACGGATGAAGAAGTCGTTATGGCTGCCAAGCTGAACGAAAACCTTTTGGCTCAGGAATATTTATTGTATAAATATCGCAATTTTGTGCGAGCCAAAGCAAGAAGCTATTTCTTAATTGGTGCCGAACGAGAAGATATTATCCAGGAGGGCATGATTGGTCTTTTTAAGGCCATCAGAGATTTTCGAAATGACAAGCTGTCTTCCTTTCGCGCTTTTGCGGAGTTATGCGTGACTCGGCAGATTATCACAGCTATTAAAACAGCAACGCGGCAAAAGCATATCCCCTTGAATTCTTATGTTTCATTAAATAAACCTATTTATGAAGAGGACTCCGACAGAACGTTAATGGATGTTATTTCCGGAGCTAAAGTTGCCAATCCCGAAGAAATGGTTATAAGCAGGGAGGAGTTCCTCGACATAGAAAACAAGATGAATAATATTCTGAGTGATTTGGAATGGAAAGTCCTTATGAGTTATTTGGACGGCAAGTCGTATCAGGAAATTGCGGTTGATTTAGACCGCCATATCAAGTCTATCGATAATGCTTTGCAGCGGGTTAAGCGTAAACTGGAGAAATATCTGAACTCTCGTGCTGAGGGTACGGATTTAAAAAATGTTTATTGCGGCTTGATGGCTATGGATCCATCTGAAAGATTTGGCAGTCATCGTAAGAATGACAAATGAATTTGATAGATATGTAACAGATTGCAACATCATTTAGATTTTTCTAAATGATGTTTTCTTTTTTAAAGGAATTAGTAAATCAACGACGAATACTAAAAACATCTTAAGTCGAGCAAGCCTATTTACGAAAAAACTAAGGAGGGCGAAGAACATGAGCCAAGTAGAGGATTTTGTAAAAGAGGTCGAAAGCCTGAAAGCGGCTGAGGGGAAAATATTGATTGTTACGGGTAAACCTGGAAGCGGTAAGAGCGGTGTCTTGCGTGAGGCGGCGGCCAATAAGTCGTGGGACTACGTGGATTGCCGCTTATTAATTACTGAAGACTTTTTAGAGCTGTTGCCGGCCTTGCGCCAGGAAAAGGCGCCTCAAATGATTGGCGAAATTTTGGATAGTTATAAATCCGAGGTTGTTTTACTGGATAGGCTTCAAACGCTGTTTGTTCCTGTATTCCATATTGACGTTGCAGATCTTTTACGTAAATTAGGTAAGAAATTCATAATAGTTGCAGCATGGCCGGGTTACTATGAAAATGGCTGTCTCTGCTATGACAAATTTGACGGGACAGAATCGATAAGAATTAGTGCGGATGGATTTAAAATTTGGAATATGGACTAGGCAGAGGTGCTGAATGATTATCCAAGGAAGGCTTGCGGTTTTGACCGGCGGCGGCGACTGCCCCGGATTAAATGCGGTTATACGTGCCGTTGTGAAAACGGCTATTCAGAATAATTATGAGATTTTTGGTATAGAAAATGGTTTCAACGGTCTTGTTGTAGATAAAATGAAGCAAATGTGGCTTCAGGACGTGTCAGGCATTCTGCCGCGCGGGGGCACAATTCTGGGGACAACCAACCGCGACAACCCGTTTCATTTTGCGAGCGGTGAAGACGCAGCTGGTGAAACTGTTTATAAAGATATGAGAGAAACCGTTTTGGACAACCTAAAAAGTCACGCGATAGATGCTCTGATTGTAATTGGTGGCGACGGCAGCCTCAATATAGCTAACAAACTGAGCAAAGAGTGCGGCATCAAGGTTATTGGCGTGCCGAAGACGATAGACAACGATTTGCCCTGCACAGAGCGTACCTTCGGGTTTGATACGGCAATGGCCATGGCAACCGAGGCATTAGACAGGCTGCACACCACGGCCGAATCCCATCACAGGGTTATGGCGCTTGAGGTTATGGGCAGATATGCGGGATGGATCGCCCTTCATTCCGGTATTGCGGGTGGTGCTGACTGCATCCTTATCCCTGAGATTCCTTATAGGATTGAGTCTGTCATAAACAAAATTAAGCAACGTCAGGATAGTAACAAGAAGTTCAGCATCATTGTCGTTGCCGAAGGGGCAAAGCCTGTCGGGGGAGAACTTTCGATTGCACGGATGGTTAAAGGAAGTTTTGAGCCAATTCGGCTTGGTGGTGCAGGAGATAAAGTGGTGCGTGAGTTAGAGGAAAAAACAGGTATAGAATCACGGTGTACTGTGCTTGGATATCTTCAGAGAGGCGGCTCACCTACGCCTTACGATCGCGTATTGTCGACGCGTTACGGCGTTGCTGCTGTTGAAGCATGTATGCGAGGAGAGTACAATACCATGGTGGCTTTGCAAAACAACAAGATAGTCGTCGTGCCTATTGAAAAGGTAGCTTCGGAACCGCATCTTGTTCCGATTGAAAGTGATATTATCAGAGCGGCACGTCATTTGGGCATTAGCTTTGGCGATTGACTTATTACTTATAAAAATGGGCAGGTTTCCCGCGAGGGTTCCTGTCCATTTTTTGGAAATTGAGGTGGAAATTTATGCGGCAGAGATTTTTTTTCTGCCCTGCTTGCGGAGCAGAGCTTATTAAGCGGTTTTTAACGGGCAGGGAAAGGCTGGTTTGCTGTAGGTGCGGACGTGTTCATTATGAAAACCCAATTGTGGGCGTTGCGGCAATTATCCTTAACGCTGAAGGTCAAATCTTAATGGTGAAAAGGTCGCCTAATATTACCTATTCCGGCTTGTGGTGTATACCCTGCGGCTACCTGGAGTATGACGAAGATGTTCGTGCTGGTTTAGCAAGAGAAATAGAAGAGGAGACCAACCTAGTGGTTCAGCCACTGGAAGTTTTCACTGTTCACTCTAATTTTCATAATCCGCAGCAGCATACGGTAGGGATCTGGTTTTTGACTAAAGTTCTTTCGGGGACGCCGATTGCCGGTGATGATGCGAGCGAGGTTGCCTGGGTCGAAATAGACGATCCTCCGCCATTGGCCTTTGCCACTGATAAACTTGTCTTGGCTGAGCTTTCAGAAAAAAAGCGGTCCATAGATATTAAAGATAAAGTTCACAACCATCAAAAATAATATTGTTTGTCTCGAAGATATTGGCTATAATTAATGATGTTGTTGCAAGACACAATAGAATGGAATAAAGAAGGTAAAAAATGGATCAGACTTTGGTAGCGGTAATAGTTGGTATTATTGAAGGGATAACGGAATTTCTGCCTATTTCATCTACTGGGCACATGATTATAGCAGGCCATTTGCTGGGTTTTGACGGGCCAACAGCAAAAGTGTTCGACGTATTCGTTCAGTTAGGCGCTATCTTATCCGTTATTTTTTTGTACAAAGAAAAATTCAGGCACTTTTTCACGCGTGAGGGCTGGCAAGTCGACAAAGGACTTAGCGTCTGGCACGTGGCAGCGGGTATCGTCCCGGTAATGGGCATAGCTTTTTTTGCACACTCTGCCATTAAAGAATATCTGTTTTCACCTTTTACAGTAGCAATAGGCTTTGTTTTAGGGGCTTTTTTGATGATGTTTGCCGAAAAGAAAACGGAAGACATACAGGATTACTTGCTTGATGATGTTGATAAGCTTTCGTTAAGGCAGGCGGCATTAGTCGGTGCCTTCCAAATTCTCTCTTTGTGGCCTGGGTTTTCGCGTTCCGGCTCAACTATAGGGGGCGGCCTGCTGATTGGTCTGACACGCAGGGTGGCGGCAGAATACTCCTTTATCATCGCCGTGCCATTAATGTTTGTTGCTTGCATCTATGATTTGATGAAGAACATATCTATTTTAAGTGCCGATGATTTATATTTATTGGCGATAGGTTTCGTTGTTTCTTTCGTAGTTGCTTATATATCTATTCTTTGGTTTATTGGTTTTCTTAATCGTTCGCGTTTGACAAGTTTTGCCTACTATCGTATCATAATGGCCATAGTTACCCTGTGGTATTTTTACTTGTGATTGCTTAGTAGATTTTGGAAAAACTGTTAAAATTTTACGATATTTTTAAAAAAGCAAAAAAGGGTATTGACAAGTTTATCAGCATCTTATATACTAATCCATGTCACTAATGCAGCGCTGGCGTAGCTCAATCGGTAGAGCAACTGACTTGTAATCAGTAGGTTGAGGGTTCAATTCCTTTCGCCAGCTCCAAAAGTTCATATCGGAGAGGTTCCCGAGTGGTTAAAGGGAGCAGACTGTAAATCTGCCGCTTCTGGCTTCGAAGGTTCGAATCCTTCCCTCTCCACCAACTTTTAATAATTGGTGTCCCTTTATCGCGGGGTGGAGCAGTTGGTAGCTCGTCGGGCTCATAACCCGAAGGTCGTTGGTTCAAGTCCAGCCCCCGCAACCATGATTTTGCTGATGTAGCTCAGTCGGCAGAGCGTATCCTTGGTAAGGATAAGGTCACCAGTTCAATCCTGGTCATCAGCTCCAGTTTGTTATCTTCATATGGCGGCGTAGCTCAGTTGGCTAGAGCATTCGGTTCATACCCGGAGTGTCCGCGGTTCAAATCCGTGCGCCGCCACCAAATAAAAATTAAACCTCTTTTGAGGTTTTTTTCTTTATGTAGCTGGTTTTTCAATTTAATTTCGAAGGCTTATTGCTGAGCATTAAAAAAAACAATAAAATATCTTTATTTTTCTAAATATTAAGCAGGAGTTTTTGATATATAGTCGAATCACCAAATTGGTTATATTATTTTAGGAAGAATAAATATAATTGGAGGTAGTAAATAATGGCAAAACAAAAATACGAAAGAACCAAACCCCATGCTAATATCGGTACAATCGGTCACGTTGACCACGGCAAGACTACTTTGACCGCAGCTATTACGAAAGTATTGGCAAAATCCGGCGGCGCAACTTTCATGGACTACTCCATGATTGACAAGGCTCCTGAGGAAAGAGAACGCGGTATCACC
>RZYP01000493.1 GCA_009930275.1 Negativicutes bacterium | reverse complement strand
GATCAGTTAGCTAATAAATTTGCGGCCACTAAAGCGCAAAATATCGTTACTGTTTTAGAAGAAGAATCTTTAGATGAAGAGCTTCGTTCTGATTTAACTGAGAAGTTTAATAAGGAGTTAAATACCATGAAAGAAGTAGCTTCACGCTGGGAAGAAGAGGAAGAGGAGTTTAAGGTGGCGGCTTTAGCGCCAGTGAGTAGTTCGGTTTCTGAGGTTAATGAGGAGCTAGCTCTATCGCAAAATGGTGCCGATGATGTTTTTAGCGCTAACTTAGAAAAAGGTGATGATGGTATCTCGCTTAGTTTAGCTCAAACAAGCAATCTTCAGACAGCGACAAATTCACCGACTAAAATTATTGAACAAGCGGAAAATTTATTTAATGAAAAAAAGTATAAGGAAGCTGGAGCCTTGCTTGGCACTTTAATGCCGACTAAAGAAACAGAAACTGAGAGTCCGGAATTGCCGCTTCCTGATATGAGCACTTCAGAGGAGGAGTCTGAAGTTGCCAGCAGTTCTGAGCTCCTACCTTAATATATATAGCCCACCCTAAATCCTGTCTGTTAGTTTATCTCTCGGCTAGAGAACCTCTTCGGAAGATTCGTCGTCTGATCCGGTTGGATAATCAGAGATAAATTAACAGACCGGCTTTAAAGGAAACTTTAAACAAGGTCAACGAAAGCCCATAAAGGGTCGAGTCCACAGGGACGGTTTTCGTTCTTAAAAATTCTTACGATTCGGCGAGAAGCAACGATTATGCAGAAATTCTAGGAGTAGATCGATTTAGCTTTTCGCTAGATGGCTTGCCATCTAGGGAAGCGGGATTCCGATCGATTTACGATTTGGAATCTCTCTGATTGACGCTTGAACCGAATCTCGAAGAAATTAACAATTCTGACTTCGGTCCGGATTGATAATCTCTTATAAAATAATTAATTATGAACAAATTACGCAAACTTTTTACTGCCAGCGTAATGGTCATGACTTTAGCAGTAATGCTAGGCTTTGGAAG
>RZYP01000492.1 GCA_009930275.1 Negativicutes bacterium | reverse complement strand
TGCCGCGCAGCCTCGCCGAGAGAACGTCCTATATATATTGAAACAACAGCGTAAAAAACTGAAATGGATATGATAAGCAGAATAATTTTTGCCGCATATGTCATGATATTTTATCTCCTTATAGGATCACTATAGGATCACTTTTTGTTATCTGCCGTTTAACTTTTTTTGCTTTATTACGCTCTCTTCCCATGCTTTTTCAAGCCACTGTATATTTTTATATTGGGCCCTTCTATAAATATCAAGTGCTGTTTCTCTTGAATTATTTTCCAGAGAAATATCGGCACCCAGTCGGATTAATGTATCTATATCATCAATATTGCCATTTTCTGCAATATACATCAGCGGAGTATCACTGTTTTTGTCGCGGACATTGACATCAGCTCCGGCTTTGGCAAGTTCTTTTATCGTCAGGATCGCTCCGATCTGTGCAGCCAGATGCAGCGGAGTACGGCCAAGATAACGGTCTTTCAGATCCACTTTCGCCCCCGCATCGACAAGTGCCCGCACTATATATGGTCTTGTAAAGGGTGAATTGCAGATTGAGTGCAGCAAAGATCCTCCTCCACAGAAAGGTGTCATTTCGATATTGTTAATGTCTATCCCTTTCTGAACATAGTGATTGACATAATATTCGAGGTCAGACATTTCCAAACCTGACTGGAAATTTTTCATGATCATCTTAATGGCAAATGCGGATGCCTCAAATTTAAGATCAGTTCGTTTGTTGTTTTCCATTACATTCATCCTTACCTTCCATATTTTCATCCGCCATATCTCCTGTCGTCGGATCGTCTCCAAAGCGGTTCGTCTCGTGATCACTGTCCTTGCACATCAGCCAGAGGAACCAGAAACCGCCTACCAGAGGGATCATGTTTATAAGTATCCACCAGCCGCTGTGATTTGTGTCATGCAGGCGCCTGACAGCTATCGAGATCGAAGGCAGGATTATCGCGATCATGTACAGTGTGGAAATAGGGCCGTACTCACCTTTCTCCGGCACACCAAATAAT
>RZYP01000139.1 GCA_009930275.1 Negativicutes bacterium | reverse complement strand
CCAATCATCGGACTCATCTGCTCCATAAATAACGGGATAAAAAGTAGGGTCAATCTTTCTTTTCTCCATGAGGTCTTTGGCTTTCTGATGGGTTTCATAACAGATTGATTTTGTATCGGAGCCTGCTGTGGTGATCAGAAAATAAAGAGGCTGCGTTCTTGCATCTCCAGAACCTTTGGTCATGACATCAAAGAGTTTTCTATTGGGCTGCGTATGTAGCTCGTCAAAAACAACACCATGAATATTAAAGCCATGCTTTGAATAGGCTTCTGCTGAAAGCACTTGATAAAAACTATTCGTCGGTTGGAAAATGATCCGTTTTGTTGCCGATAAGATTTTGACTCGTTTACTCAGTGCCGGATTCATTCGCACCATGTCAGCAGCCACTTCAAAAACAATGGATGCCTGTTGCCTGTCTGCGGCGCATCCATAAACCTCGGCTCTTTCTTCGCCATCACCACAAGTAAGCAGTAATGCGACAGCTGCCGCTAATTCAGATTTCCCCATTTTCTTAGGAATCTCAATATAGGCTGTATTAAACTGCCGATAGCCATCTGGCTTCAGTGTGCCAAAGAGATCTCTGATAATCTGCTCTTGCCAATCAATCAGTTCAAATGGTTTTCCAGACCATTTCCCCTTGGTATGACTTAAACACTCAATAAAGTTGACCGCATAATCTGCAGCCTCTTTATCGTAGATAGAGTCCTTTGCCATAAAAGGAGTTGGTTTATATTTCTTTAGCTTTCTAATTGCGGTCACCTCCCTTCAAAATGAGCATAAAAAATACAGCCTTAAGCTGTATGACGAGAGAAAGAGCGTCTGCACGCTCAAATCCCTATACTATTGAATTATTTATGATTTAATCTTCATCACCGTTTAAAATGAACTTCACATACTTGGCTTTTTCTTCTTCCAAAAAAATGACCAGCTCATAAAATTCCATCTCATCTGCGATTCTTTGGACTGCGTTCACATCAAACATATTGGTAAGGCCTGTATCTCGAATGGCAAGAATCTGCTCTTTTATCTTATCTGTCATCGTCAATCCTCCTGCAAAGGTCTTCTCCAAAAACGACGAATAAACTAGACCCGGTGTCCCAAGACACCATGATTGAACCGATATCATCTACGCCTATTACTGTTCCTTTTGTTCCAATAACTGGTGCTTGAATGTCATCCATCCTTAAAAGTTCTACACGGCATCCAACAGGATACTTTTCACGAATATGATGTAGTCTTTCCTTACTGATTATCCTCATTTTTAGCTCCTCCTTTAAATGCCGATGAACCTGTTAGGTTTCTAAGCAGTATTTTCCGTTCTTCCTTATATTCTTTTCCGATAAAGCCAAGGCGCAGTAAAAAGCATCGGAATGTATATTTCTCATTCGGAGTTTCCTTTTCTTTTGCCATGATGCGTTTTTGATTCCTTGCCATCTCACAAAGTGCTGAAATAAAGTGGGTATACGCTTGTACCTCTTCTGGTGAAGGCATTTCATCAAACCAAGGAAATGAGACTTCGTCTTCTGTAATCTCAATCGGTAAATCCTCTAGCCGCAAAGCGTGACGAATCAGTTCGCCTTTAGCTTGAATGATTGCCTTTACGTTTTCTAATGCTGTATCAGTAAAACTATTTCTTGGAATGGAGATACAAAGACCAAATGTTCCACTGTCCGTCGTTTTTGCGGCCTCTGTGCCCTTAGTTTCTTCCTCTTGGGTAAAGCCCTCGCTTGCTAAACGCTCGCCCACACTTTCGATTTCTTCGCCTTCTGCCTTGCCAGTCATTTCAAGTGTTCCATTCTTGTCGATGATAAAATCCCCCACTTCATAAGCCATGCTAGGCATTCCTAGATACTTTACTTTCACTCCTGTAATCTTGCTCAGTGCTGTGACCAGCCTTTTTCGGTCTGCTCCTGTTACGTTATATTTAATGACCATGTACAAAACCTCCTTTGTTTTGGTATGTACATATATCACTCTAAAACGCTACGATAGCAAGCTATTTCTCGCTTTTTAGGTGTAGAAATGAGACTTAAGATTTCACCTCTAATTGTGTAAACCAAACAATGCCCGATAGCACAAAACATACATTGGGCAGGGCTACTCCATTACCCCACATCTTATATTCTGCAGAATCTGAATGAGGCTTTTTAAGCCACTTCGTGATTTGCTTTAGTGTCTTAGGTTTTGAATATCTGCCCGTCGCTTTACGAAATGTTTCAAAGATGTCATACCAAATCCGAAGGTCATCCATCGTTGGGGTCTCTATGCCTAAATCACTGCACCACCAATCTGGAAAACCTTGCAGTCTTGCACACTCTGTTGGCGTTAATCTTCTCACCGTGTAGTCTATCTCGTCATTATCATTGATAAGTGGCGGATCCTTGTAGTCGGTAGCAACCAGTGTATTGGCCAGTTCCTCTTTAGCATCTGTAAAAAACGATGCCTTACTGGATGAATAGGTGGGTGTTGCAACAGCACTTGGGCCTTGTGCCTTCAGTGTGGAATTAATTCCGTCTTCAGTGATTCCTAGGTTTCTAGCATAGTTTTGACCGCAGTTAAATGATTCCCTATCAATGGCATAGACCACAGCGTGTTTATCTACAGTATTGAGAGTAAAGCTAAGCTCTTCATTCACACCATCACCTTGAGGTCCATTCTTATCTGTCCGTCCTATCATAGAACCTTGTAAGCCATAAGATTCCACCACTGCAATACCACCTTGATTGCTGTCCGGTGCATTACCCGACGTATCAATCGTTCTTGCCGTATCACTCTCGTATACATTGGAACGAGCATTTACAGTTCCTTCCGAGGTAAATCGCACATCATAAGTCTTAGAATTCTCCACAACAAATGGTTGGTTGTTGCCTCCTGTTCCATAGGTCGCTGAAATCGTAGGAGCAACATCTATCGGTCCAGTAAAACGTGTATCCTTTCCGTGATTATCAAAAACAGCCGAGTCCATAACACAAGGTGGATGATTTGACTTAGCACGTAGGGTACAAGTGATATCCTTTGTCACATCCATACGATTACCGCCCTGGTCATTTAAGCAGATTGTGCCTGCCTCTCCAGTGCTGTCTGCAAAGTTGCTGGCAGTTCCTTGCCACGAGCGGATGCTCTTTTTAGAATACCCAGACAAGCCTTCTGACTTAAATAGTATTTCTCCGGCACCCCCACCTGCAAAATCTGCGACAAGGAAGATGCGTTTTCTTCGTTGGGGAACTCCCCAGTATTGAGCGTCAAGCACTCGCCAGGCAAGGGAGAAATGGTCTCCCACAATAGTTCCAGCTTGTTTCCACTTATCAATCTTAGGAACTGATAAGGTTTCATCCTTGATGTGGCAGATGCCTTCAAGGACACATCTGAAATCTTCTCCTTTGTTTGATGAGAAGGCTCCAGGGACGTTTTCCCAGACAATATATCTTGGTTTTTTGCCATCTGTAGCACACCTCATTTCTTTTACAATTCGGATAGCCTCATAAAAAAGACTTGAACGTTTACCATCCAAGCCATCACGCTTACCTGCTATGGATAAATCCTGACAAGGTGAGCCAAAAGTAATAATATCTACCGGTTCTATCTTACTGCCATCCATGGTTGAGATATCGCCGTAATGTTTTATAAAAGGCAGCCTTTTCGTTGTGACCCTAATAGGAAACGGTTCAATCTCCGATGCCCATACTGGGGTAATACCAGAAATTAAACCGCCTAAAGGAAAACCACCTGAACCATCAAAAAGACTGCCAAGGGTTAGATTAACCATCAGCAACCTCCAGTTCATCATAGTTGTAGCTCAGCCCATCCCTTTGGACGCTGACATCGGTAGAAGTTCCGACCTGTTCAATGTAGCGTTTGATAATGACATCGCAAAACTTCTCATCTAATTCTGCCGTGTAGCAAATGCGCTCTGATTGTTCACAAGCAATTAAGGTACTACCACTGCCACCAAAAGGATCTAGCACAATGGTGTTAGTCATCGAGGAGTTCAAAATCGGATAGGCGAGCAGAGGGATAGGTTTCATCGTAGGATGGTCTCCATTTCTCTTCGGCTTATCAAATTCCCAGATGGTGGTTTCTTTCCTGCCCGTATACCACTGATGCTTGCCTTTCTTTTTCCAGCCAAACAGCACAGGTTCGTGCTGCCATTGATAAGGAGAACGCCCCAGTACAAGGGAGTCCTTTTTCCAGATACAACAGCCAGACAAATAAAAACCGGCATCCGAGAAAGCTTTTCTAAAATTAAACCCTTCGGTGTCGGCATGAAATACATAGATGGAGGCATCGTCTGCCAGCACTTCTTCGATATTGATAAAGGCGTCTAAAAGGAATTGATAAAAGGCATCATTTCCCATATGGTCATTTTTAATCTTTCCTGCAGTGCCTTCATAATTCACATTGTAGGGAGGATCTGTTACACACAAGTTTGCCTTCTTTTTATTCATCAGCACATCATAGGTTTCTTCCTTGGTGGAATCACCACAGATAAGCCTGTGTCTACCAAGCGTCCATATGTCACCAAGCTTGCTGATGGCAGGCTTTTTTAGTTCTGTCTCCACATCAAAATCATCATCGTGGATCCCCTCTTTCAGCGTGTCTTTAAATAAGTCATCCAGTTCTTTAGGGTCAAATCCAGTTAAGGAAACATCAAAATCTACACCTTGTAAATCTGCAATCAAAAGAGCCAATTTATCCTTGTCCCAATCACCGCTGATTTTATTGAGTGCGATGTTGAGTGCTTTCTCTTTCTCCTCGTCCATTTCAATGATGACACACTCAACTTCTGTGATGCCCATATCGATGAGAACTTTCAGTCTTTGATGCCCACCAACAACATGGCCGGTCACCTTATTCCAGATAACCGGCTCTACATAGCCAAATTGTTCAATGGAGCGTTTTAATTTATCGTATTCTGCATCTCCTGGTTTCAAATCTTTACGAGGATTGTATGTTGCAGGGATGAGGTCTTTTGTGTTCTTCTTTTCAATCAACATATTTGTTTACCGCCTCCCTTAGTTCTGTATAGCAATCTAAAAATTCCCACGAGCTTAATCCATATCTGAAATG
>RZYP01000491.1 GCA_009930275.1 Negativicutes bacterium | reverse complement strand
TCTGGCCTTGGCTATGTTCTTGTTCTTTAAATGGGCAATATCGGTAATATTCATCCCACAACAGAGATAGCTGAAGACAAATATATCCTTGCTTAATTGGCGTAGAAAGTGTGTGTGACCTTTCATCTGTGATACATCAAACTCAATAACCTTTAGTATCTCGGCTTTGGATAATGCCCTCTTGGCAGTTTGTTCCTTCAGCCTGCTTACCTTATACTTGTCAAAGGGATAAGAGCTTCTATTGACCAAATTCTCCTCAATGGCGAGGTTGTATAATACCCTTAAGGATCTCATACGTATACCCATTGTGTTGGCTGAATTCTCCTGTTTTCGCATCCACAACTCATAGTCTTTGAGCCAGGTAATGTCCATGTCAGCAAAGTAAAAATCCAGTGATTTGCAAAATTTCAATACAGAAGCTTTTAATTCCAAAAAAGATCGGGCATACCCAAGACGTTTCTCTGCTATCAGTTTGTTAACATGGCGTTCCAAGAAAGCTCCGACTGTACATTTTAAAACAGGATTCTCTACCTTCTTCACCAGGGTTTCAAGGGTATATTCCTGCCTTTCCATTTTATAAATTTCTACCTGTTCCCGATACTTTTGTACGATGGTTTCTATCCTGTAATTTATTGATTCTTTTTCAGGACAGTGTCTTCTTGGCTTATTTCTTTTAAAGTCCCAATAATCAGGGTTTAAGGAGATTTGAAGGCTTACATATTTCCTTTTTCCATCCTTGGTTAAACGTAGCATTATAGGCGACTCACCGTTTGACAGGGTTTTTGAACGGTAACATACAACATCTATGTTCGTATTCATCAGTTAGTTAAGTGTTGTGTACCGGTTTACATATTGGTTTACATAACACCATGTTTTGGCCTATAAACACGTGATTTTTGTATAAAAAAAAGCACCCACGTTTTTTCGTAAGTGCTTTTGTCTGTGGCTCCTCATCAAGGACTTGAACCTTGGACCCCCTGATTAACAGTCAGGTGCTCTAACCAACTGAGCTAAT
>RZYP01000138.1 GCA_009930275.1 Negativicutes bacterium | reverse complement strand
GCGAGATTCGCAAGCCCAGAAGCAAATAAAACTATGATTTATTGCACAAATATACTATAATGCTTTTTAAATCAAATTATTTATAACGCAGTGTACAAATGAGGGATTATCTGATGCAAACAGGAATATTTCAATATATTTCTTTATTTTTGGGTGTATTTGCTTTATCGACTTCTGCAATTTTTGTAAAACTGGCAGATGCCCCCGCCTCCATTACTGCCTTTTACCGTCTTTTCTTCGCTCTGTTGCTTCTTTTGCCGCTTCTACTGTTGAAAAAAGAATATTACCACGACTTGCTGTCTTTATCCAAAAGCCAGTGGCGGACAGGTCTCCTGTCGGGACTATTTTTAGCAATACACTATGTTTTGTGGTTCGAATCGTTAAACTATACCTCCGTGGCCAGTTCGACGGTTATCGTTACCTTACAGCCACTCTTTTCCTTCCTTGGCGGCTATTACCTATTTAAAGAGCACTTTACCAAAGGTGCAATCATTAGTAGTTTCGTAGCCTTGGTTGGCAGTTTCATTATTGCCTGGGGTGATTTTCAGATTAGCTTCCAAGCTTTGTTCGGTGATTTGCTTGCTTTTGTCGCCGCCGGGTTTATCACAGCCTACTTCTTTATTGGGCAGCATATGCGTCAAAAACTGGCGGTGGTACCTTATTCCATCCTAGGTTATGCAGCCAGCGCGTTTTTCCTGGCAGTCTATGCGCTTAGTCAGCAGCTTTCTTTCATCGCTTACCCCCAGCATACGTGGTACTCCTTACTTGGCATAGCATTTATTTCCACAATTTTGGGGCAAATGTTGCTTAACTGGCTATTGAAATGGTTAAGTACCTCAGTTATCTCGATGAGTATCTTAGGCGAAACCATCGGCACCTGTATCCTGGCCTATTTCATCCTTGGAGAAATCATTACTTTGCGTCAGGGTATAGGCATTATTGTTACCTTGGTCGGACTCGGCTTATTCTTATTTTATAAAAATATGAATAAAGCAGTATAAAACAAATCCCTCATTCTATGCGAATATTATATATAGCTCGGATGTGCCTGTCACGATAGCGCATTCTGTATCCAATTAATTTCTCATTAATGTTATAATCTTATTAAGCAATATTCTGTTCGAGACACTGATTTTCAAGATGCCGCGTTTGCGGGCATAATTTGAATTATTGAAAAGAACTTGATACGCAATTCTTTAGTTTGGAGGTATTCTTATGTTTACACTTGCAAAAGAACTGATCAAAAAACTAGCGAGTGGAATGTCTCCTGCTTTGCTTGCCATAGTCGTCATACTTTTTTTTATCGAAACCCTTTATGCGGCATACCGCACGCTGATTTTCTTTAATAATTATTTGAAAAACAGGCGTAAAAACAAACCCAAATAAAATGGACTGGTTCAAACAGTAATTAAACCTGTTTAAACCAGTCCATTTCGCATTTGTCATTAATAACTGCTTGATTCGGGTCCCCTTGGCGGGATGTATTTTTATCTAACCCGGTTCAAAATGACCATGCCCCTCATTTTGCCATTCACTCTATTTATAATTTCTATTTTGGACAACTACCATACAACGGCAATAATTACATTATGCTGTTACAATATTCATTTCAGCATTTTATTTGTAATGTTGTGAGTATACCATAATATTAAATAGGGTACAATATTAAAAACGAAAGTATACAAGATACTTGCGATGTTTATCTTCCTAACTTATGCACCGGTCAAAAACTTCTAAATAAACTAAGAAAAAGCAGTCGTTAAATTATTAACGACTGCTTTAAATCTATCTTTATCTTACCAGCGAAGGATACGGGCTATTATGAACAAAGTGGGTTCATCGTCAAAATAGTACTCTTCCATGTCATTGCGAATGAAAATAAATACTCCTTTATACATGAAGCCAATCCCCACGAGTCCATCGTACGGATCAAAGACGAGGATCAGCTGCGTAATACGCTTGCCCCTGTAGTAGAAACCATGGTTATCCCTCTCATAATCATACCAACGATAGGAATAACACCCAGGAAATCTCCAATTCCAGTCATCATCATATATTAAGCCATAAAAATAAAAATCAGAATATCTAAAGTAGCCAAACCAGTAATCCCAAGGATCGTACCATCTGAACGGGGAAATATATCTTTTCGGATGATGATGGTGCTTGTGCCAACTCAGCCTGTCATAATCCGGGCGATCCCAGTCGTGATTTCTTTCATATTCATGCTTGGGCGGCGGCTGTTGTTTCTGCGTGTATTGTGGCAATGGGTACTGATATTTATACTGTTGTTTTGGCTGATGTTTCGGCGGAAATTGTGGTGGGTACTGATGCTGTCCTTGTTGTTGCGGTTGTTGCTTCGGCGGCATTTGCTGTTGCTGCTGTTGTTTTGGCGGCATTTGCTGTTGCTGCTGCTGTTTTGGCGGTTGTTGCTTCGGCGGCATTTGCTGTTGCTGCTGTTGTTTCGGCGGCTGTTGTTTTGGTGGTTGTTGTTTTGGTGGTTGTTGTTTTGGCGGCTGCTGCTTCGGTGGCTGCTGCTTCGGTGGCTGCTGCTTCGGTGGCTGTTGCTTTGGTGGCTGTTGGTCTTCCGGCAAAATTATCTCCTGCTGTGCTTGTTTCGCCTGTGAGTATTGTGCCCTCAACATGCTGTTTGCCGTTTGTGTTACAGTTGTCTTCGGTAGTAATTGCGGTGACATCGGCGAAATATTTTCGGCATAGACAATTGACGGAAGCCCCATAAACAGTGCGACCGTAATAGGAATCAAATACTTGCGCATCATATTTACCTCCTGACTGACAGCTTCTTCTCTAATATATTTCAATCATGTTTTTAGGTTCTAATACGACAAAAAAATCCAAATACCTGCACAATCCTAACATTGATTTTGAAAATTCTGTGAATTATATCCCTATCTCTGTGTGATTGTATGCTTATCATTCCGCAATATGGTAAAATTAACTTAACCATTAAAGACACGTATAACAAAGAAAGAGGCTACAGTGAAGATAATTATTGATGCAGATGCCTGCCCCAAACCCGTCCTGACGGTATGTAAAGCTGCCGGTGAAAAATATAATATCGAAGTTTGCACGGTATCAAGCTTTAATCACAACATCGACAACCGGCAACATGTGTCCGTAGACAATAACTCCCAGGAAGCCGACTTGAAAATTTTCAATCTGACCAAGTCCCATGACATTGTTGTAACGCAAGACTGGGGACTAGCCGCGCTCATATTAAGTAAAAATGCTCATTGCCTGAGTCCTGCCGGTATCGAATATGACTCCCAGAAAATGGATTTTATGTTGGAGGAACGCGAAGCAAAAGCCAAACTAAGACGTGGCGGCGGCAGAACCAAGGGGCCCAAAAAGCGAAGTGCCTTAGACGATTCTCGCTTCAAAGAAGCACTCGAAAGTATTTTGAGCAAAGAAAAAGGAGAAATTTCATCCTCGTCGAAATCAACTGGTATTGTAGAGTAAATTAAGAAGAATTATTTTTTAATTATTGTTTTTCTACTGTTAAAGGAGGGACCAAGATGATTACGTGTAAGTTTATGAAAACGCCAAAAACCCCGGATGCAAAAATTCTTAATGCCGTTTGTGCCTGTGAAGTAATTGATGATGCAACAAGAAAAGGCGTCGAGTTATTCCTGCCTGTCTTTGATGCCGTTGTACTTACCAAAATGATGTCAGAAAACATGACCGGTACCGAATGGAAATACGAAACCGGCGGCGATGAGGCAGTAACAGCGCTTTTCATGATGGCTCCCGACGACGCTGTCTGGGGCCCTACCCGCAATACTCTGATTTATTTGTCGCTGGCCGGCGAAAGAAGTTTGTTAGATCTGCTTGGTGAAGTGACTGCCGAGGATTCTCCATTCACAACTGAGGAATATGCCCTCTGCTTTTGGGCACAAACCGTGCTGGACACCTTGTCCAACCTCAAGGCAAGAGGCCTTACTACTGAAGAGATTATGGTATCACCCGAGTTGCGGGCCTTGTTTAACTAATACTTGCTTTATCTTCAAGGCGCAGTGTTTCTCATGAAACATTGCGTCTTTTTCGTTTTCCCCGGCTCTTTCAACTGTCCCTTTTAAAATTATCAAATCTGACACTTTTATCTGTGACAGTTTTGCTGTATTCTAGTCGCATAGTGTACTGTAAAAATAATAAACTTTTGGAGGAATTTAACATGACAGATCGTGCAATATTAAATAGGAATTTAGCCCAAATGCTCAAAGGCGGCGTCATTATGGACGTTACCAACGTTGAAGAAGCAAGGATTGCCGAGGAAGCAGGCGCTGTAGCCGTTATGGCTTTGGAACGCGTTCCTTCCGATATCCGCAAAGAAGGCGGCGTAGCCCGCATGAGTGACCCGAAGATGATTAAAGAAATCAAAGCCGCCGTCAGCATCCCCGTTATGGCCAAAGTCAGAATCGGGCATATTGTCGAAGCAGAAATCCTGGAAGCACTCGGCGTTGACTATATCGACGAAAGCGAAGTCCTGACACCGGCTGACGACATGTATCACCTGGACAAACATCAATTCAAAATTCCCTTCGTTTGCGGCGCACGCAACCTGGGTGAAGCACTCCGCCGCATCGGCGAAGGCGCTGCCATGATGCGTACCAAAGGCGAAGCAGGCACCGGCAACGTCGTAGAGGCAGTACGTCACATGCGTACCATCATGTCACAAATTCGCCAACTATCCAATATGCCCAGCGAAGAACTCATGACTTTTGCCAAGGACAACGGCGCGCCTTATGATTTAGTGGTAGAAGTAGCGAAAAACGGCAAGCTGCCAGTCGTAAACTTCTCCGCCGGCGGCATCGCCACTCCGGCAGACGCAGCTCTCATGATGAAACTTGGCAGCGAAGGCGTTTTCGTTGGTTCCGGTATTTTCCGCAGCGCCAACCCCGCTAAACGCGCCCGCGCCATCGTTATGGCAACAACTTATTACAACGACCCGAAGGTAGTAGCCGAAGTATCCGAAGATTTGGGCGAAGCAATGCCCGGCATAGAAATTGCCACCATCTCCGAAGAACAAACCTTCGCCAAAAGAGGCTGGTAATCCATGGAGAAGATAGGCGTACTCGCGCT
>RZYP01000490.1 GCA_009930275.1 Negativicutes bacterium | reverse complement strand
TGTGCGCCCTTCCAGAAGGACTGTCCTGTCTGTAATAATTTCTCCGGAGTCGCTAAAAAGGGCTGCGTGCAATTTCGTCCCGCCCAGATCAATACCTATTGCCTGCATAAAAAAGTATCAGATAAATTTAACCCCCAGGCTTTTCATGTTTTCTATAGCGGCACGGTGGTCCTTTTGATTCACATAGCCTAATCCTTCCATCAGCACCTGTACTTCAAATTCGGCTTCTACAAGGTCCTTGACCGTTTCAAAAACACAATACTCTGTTGTTATGCCGCTTATAATGACTTGTTTTGTGAGAACCTTGTGCAGCGGGGTGCCGTCGGAACGTCTGGCATTGAATGCAGAATATTCTTCTTTAAGGACATCTGTACCTTTACGAAATATTCTCATAAGATGTGGTCTCATATTGGGGTCGTTCACCCGGGTGTAGTAAGATAGATGAATCTCCTGTCCGGAAGTGTTGACAACACAATGAGGAGGCCATTGTCCGCCATACCCGCTGAAAGAACAATGATTATGGGGATGTGTATCGCAAACATACAACACTTTGTCGTTTGGATGCATATTGATATAATTGATGCTGTGGGACATGGCATTCTCCGCATTCTGACAAGCCAGGGAACCCGAGATAAAATCGTTAAGCATATCCACAACTATGTGGGTCTTGGAATGTTCATACATGGTTCAACTCTTCTTTTATAGTATATATTAATCTCATTTTAAGATCATAAAGATCATTTGATATATCCACTTTATGATAATGCGGATTGATGATTCTGCACTCGGTAGGATTCATCCGGGAAAGTTCATACAAATACTTGTCTCTTTTTTCCTGTTGTGTTATTTTCGGCCTGATGCGCACACCGTTCTCAATAAACTTAAACTGCAATCTTTCCGCAGTATAGGAACCTTCTTTGAAAAGGGTCGTCCGGGTTTGGTCGTATTCGTCACGAAGCAGTATCTCTTTTCCGTTTTCCAAAGCAAGTGCCATGCCATCTCCCCTGAGACAGGTTACATC
>RZYP01000489.1 GCA_009930275.1 Negativicutes bacterium | reverse complement strand
AAATCAAACTTCACCTTTTAGATCAATTAGGTTAAATTAAATCCAATTTTGTGTCGCGATTCATGTACTGTATTGATAATAACCCATTTCCAATTACTGCATTGGAAAATAACTGAACAAAACAAACTGTACATATTTATACCTGTAATTTTTATACAACCTTTCACGTACATTTTACTTCTGCAGCATACACTAATTATAATCGTAAAAACATGAAGAAAACTATTTTTTTGCTGATTGCAGTGCTCTGTTTATCAGCTACAGCCAAGAGTGAGCCTAAAGACTCCAAGACAAGTTATGCAAAAACAGTGCTGCAACCCTACGTGGATAGTGGTCAGTTGGCCGGTGCCATTAGTGTATTCTACAAGGACGGCGTGCAGGAAACCTGCTGCATAGGCTATGCCGCCGCATCTCCCATCATGTTCGAGCCCGGTACTCGTGAGCTCTATTCTAACACAGGAATTGACATTGGTGCTGCTGTTGTTGAGGTAGTCACAGGGATGAAGTGGGAGGCTTATCTCAAACAGGATGTTCTTGATCCCCTGGGAATGAAGTCCACATGGTTCTGGCATACCGACGAATAGCTTAAGAACAAGATAGAGTTCTATTTGAGCTAAGAGAATGCTCCAGCCGAGTGGGTTGCCGAAATCGACAAAGCTGCCGAGAAGTTCTTCGCACAGCCATTAAGCAAATCTGGTGTTGATGTATATACCGGAAGAACTGAGTAATTCATTTCATGAGCCATACCCACGTTTCTCAGAGACTTTTAACATACTGTCTCATCCTGAAAGAACGTTACGCCAAATAGTGAACATGTTCCAATATATTGGGAAGCTCTTGTTATATTCTAAGTTAATGAGGCTGTCTCAATATGCTAATGAGATGTTTTTTTTCATCCCACACACTAAGATTCGCCTTATATGGCTTTTTACTGCGTATCAATTCAGTCGTAACTGACTCTAATCTGGTTCGAATCTATTAGAACCATATTAGAACCATATTAGAACGAGATTAGAACGAGATTAGAAC
>RZYP01000488.1 GCA_009930275.1 Negativicutes bacterium | reverse complement strand
GATTTCGTGCGGTGTGGAATGGGGGTGGGTTTGAAAGACTTGTTTTGGCTTTGATTTGCTTGGTTTTTCATCAGATTTCCTCCTGTGATTTGAATTGCGCGAGCAATCGCAGGGAGGAAATATGGAAGTTTTGATCAGAATCAAACTTGCATCATTGTTATTCGAGTTGTCGTGTGATATAATGATTTAGTGGGGTTTGATGGGAGTTGCTTCGTCCGCCAATTTCGCTATATCCACAACCACAAGAGAAACAAAAAGCCCCTGCGATTTCTCACAGGAGCGACATGACAGCTTGTCCCTGCGAATCTCACAAGAACAATCCAAAAGTGCGTAAAGTTGACCGTCAAAAGTCGATAGAGTTTATAGAGTAGATAGAGTTACCAAGTTTCTATGGAGGCGAAAGGATGTCAATAATTGATTTTCCGCGATTATGCGGAGGTACAGTTTTTATATTGCTGTTAGCAGCACGAGGGCAGCGAACCGCGAAGCGAGATAATGCAAACGGGAAAACCGACGGATTGTCACAGCCGGAACTACTTATCGAACTTGTTAGAATAATTAAGCCATCATTTAATCCGCCTGCAAAAACTTCTACCTTAAAAAAGAATGTTGGAGGATACAGAAAGTGTGAAGATAACGGAGGTACATATTTTGCTGCCGTTTTTGAGTCATCAGACATTGATGCTTTTAATTTGCGTATAAAAAGCGAATACCACAATGTAGTGTCAGCCATGTCGGAGCTGATACAACGGTTTGTCAGTGATGATAAAGTTGAGTGGCTTTTTAAGGCGTTTCTCGAAGTTATCGAAAAAGACACAAGTATTGATAAAGACTTCATAATCGAAGGAAAACAAATGTCTAAAAGTGAAGTGTTGAATATTGACAATGTGTCGCTGGCATCTTTTGCTCTCGGGGTATGGCATTATGTCGTAATGAATGTCAAGGATAATACCGTGGGACAAGCCACCTTTAACAGTTGGCACACAAAAAAAGGCGACACAAACAGCGAGTGGGTTTTTGATAGTGATAT
>RZYP01000487.1 GCA_009930275.1 Negativicutes bacterium | reverse complement strand
AAAATACGGTATTCCAGTTTGCCAGCGGCAGGTTGGGCCGGTAACTCCGCAATGAGCGCATCATTTTCATGGTGCATCTGATAACGTGTCCAGTGTTCTTCACTGTTAAATTTGCGAAAAAAATAATAGCCTCGCATTGTTCTGCCTGTATCCGGAATGGATACGATGGCATCCTTATCGTTATCGGCACTGGTTGGAAGTTTAATCTGGACCGGTTTCCCGTTGAGGGAAATAGTTGCTTTCTGCGGATAGGTAGGGCCAGTAGTACGTTGAAATACAGCAATGGTAATCATGAGTACAAACGAAACTACCCATAGGAGTGTGGATTTCCAGTTCATGGTGAATTTTTTCTTCAAATAACGGTAAAAATTAGTAAAAGGTTTTGGTTCTAGAAAAATTATTAAAGCAGGTAGCCATTTTTTATTGTAATTTTGTTGTGAAAACTTGTTTTGTACTGCCTTAACATGAGGGGATTGATCGTAAAAATGTGTTTTAAAGTGAATAATTGTGTTGAAGTATAAGGCAATTATTCTGGGTGTATGGCTTGCCGTATCTGGTACTGGGCTTTTAGAGGCCCAGGAAAGTATAGGGTTGGCTTCGGGCAATTATGCAGGCATCAATGGAGCCCTCCTGAATCCCGCTTCTCTGGTGAATTTTAAACAATACCTCGATATTCAGCTTGCTGCCGGGTCAGTTTCCTTCGAAAATGATTACCTTTATTTTCCGGCAGCGGAATACCGGTCCCGGGATCTTTTTTCACTTCATCCCATAATTGGTGATTTTCGTCAGCATATCAACGGGGCCGATAAGCAGGCCTCCCTGAGTGCCCGTGCTTCTGGTCCCGGGTTCTTATTAGTGACAGGCGATTTTGCTTATGGCTTTTCTGCTGCTGCACGCACCATGGTGAGTTTAAATAAAGTGCCGGAAAGCATTGCTAATTTTGCTTATTTCGGTCTGAATTATCCCCCGCAACTTGGTGTTTTGTTTACGGAAGATGATTTTTATGGCTCCGGCATGGCCTGGAATGAATAT
>RZYP01000486.1 GCA_009930275.1 Negativicutes bacterium | reverse complement strand
AAAGCACCTTATGAAATCTTTGCCGAGTCTGACGAAAGCACCAGGTGCGAAAACCCGGCAAAAGTGCGCCTGGTGGGCTGGTTTTGGGCCCCACCAGGTGCAAAAACTCGGCAAAAGTGCGCCTGGTGGGTATGTGGCTTCCAATTTATTGTGGGTGTTTCCATTCAGAGGGCCCGTGCGAACTGAAGGCCGCTGCGAACTGAAACGGAAGGGTTGTTGTTCGAATAATGTCCGGGGAAGCAGTTTGGTCTCATTCAAACGAGCACTGCCACCTAAAGAACGGGAAGCTTTTTATGTAAGCCGAGGCTTCCCTTATCTTATGGTGGCAGCGTCATATAGTAGCAATCTTCTGAAGATGCAGCAACTCTTTAGCAACCCTTTAGTAGCAGCGTCTGCCCGATGCATTTATCATTTGAATTGAGAACGCCACCAAGTTAAACGCAAGAATCGAGGCCCGTTATGCGCCAAAACGTTGGACCATTATCCGCCAGAATCGTGGCCCGGTATCCTTTGGATCGTTACGCCGGTACCTATTGGAACGCTATGCCCGGTACTCTTTCCAGCGTTATTTGCGGTACCCTTTGAGCGATATTATCAGCTACAGCCGGTACCCATATAGTGCTATTATCACCTAAAAAAACAGTCCCACCAAATTTGAGCCATCTCAAGAACGCTTCCACGGCAAGCTCCCATCCAGGTCGGTGGTTGGCAGCAGCAGCCTGAAAATGATCATTATGTTCATAATAATCAAATAATTTTGATTAATTAGAACTTTATATTACTTTTGAGTGGTGTTATTCAATTAAAAAGTAAATCAATGAAAAGAAAAATAAGCAAATTGCTCTCTGAATGGAAAACCAATCCTAAAAGAATGCCTTTAATTATAAATGGGGCACGCCAGGTAGGTAAAACTTATATCATTAAACAATTTGGCAAAGAACAATATGAACATTTGCTCTATCTGAATCTGGAAATAGAAGACAACTTTTGCAAATTTTTGGAAACCGAATTATCACCTGACAAAATAATTCAATAC
>RZYP01000485.1 GCA_009930275.1 Negativicutes bacterium | reverse complement strand
CACCCGAGGATTGAGCCACCATTGCACCAACCGTCCATGTTGTACCGTGCACAGGAAGCATTCCTCCAAGTGCATCGGTATTCGAAAACGATACATTAGTCTGGTCTAGGGCCATACTTTCGAGCTCTGGAATCATTGATTCATCGGCGCTACCGCCAACCGCTCGCGATGCGATAGTGTTCTCTACTGACTCGAGATAAATATAGACTAGATTACGTTTATTTTCCGGAAATGTGAGATTGACCTTTGATGGGTCTACGTAATTTTCTGCAATGAAGCTGCTAGATGAGCTTTTGAACAACACATAGTGATAGATGTCGACGCTATACAGTGCAAACCCCAGCGAAAGAACAAACAGTGCGATGGCATAGCGCAACATATATTTATTTATGATAACTGATGGGTTGAGCTGAAACTCCCGTACTTTTCTAAGCTTTAGATTCATATGTATGACAATTTTATTTTTGTATACGTCTACCACCGGAATCAATAAAATCACCAACAATATCAGAAAAGGGACAATATTTTCGACGACACCGACCGAAAATGTCTTGGTGTTGGCACCTTCTAGACCATTTGTAATATAAAACAGCAGTCCGTCAAGGCCGGTGGTACTAAACATTCTGTTTTTATAAATAGTAAGAGCAAGAACAAAAGCAGAAAGAATAACTAACGTATAAACGACAGATTTCTTAAACCATCTGCTTTTGAGTCGACTCATGATTTTCTTTTTTTGATTTTTATCGACACGGTTTTATCTAATAAATCAGCGATTGCGGGAGCTACAGCAGCGATTACGGAAGATATAAATAGATATTTTATCGTGTAACCAGTATCAAACACGACGCCATCGTTAAATATGTATAGGCTGGCGGAATAGGTTATCAGGTTGATGATTGTAACGAATACAAAGTAGTAAATTACTAGCTCTCTAAGCTTCAGTTGACCTCGCTTTAGATAATTAAAGACTCCAAGCGCGATAAAGCTTGGGAATAGCATGGCAATGATTTGATTTATTAGCACAATAGCTCCTAACTGT
>RZYP01000137.1 GCA_009930275.1 Negativicutes bacterium | reverse complement strand
TAGAAGATAACAACTATGAAATGGCAGACACGCATACAGATACACCGCATGATGCGTTAATAAAGTCTGAACGAGAGGAAGCACTCGAACGTGAACTATCGCTTCTAGATGAAAAGAGTCGGATGATACTGAATCTATTCAATGATGGTTACACAGATGATGAAATCGGTAAGGCTATGGACTTGAAACGATCAACTGTTCAATACAAGAAATTAAGCCTTATAAAAACACTTCAAGAAAAACTTAAAAATTTTATTTGATTTTTTTGGCAAAAACCTGTCGAGTTCCCATTTGACTTTTAGAAGGCAAGAACGGTCTTCAAAAAAATCAAAGGAGGAACTAAATATGGTTGACGATGTTCAAGAAGCTAGAGATGAACCAGTAGTAAGCAAAGTTGATATTTTTGATTCTTTATTAACAATCAGCTTTCTTACTAAGGCTCTAGCAGAAGAAGTAATGCTCCTAGAAGGAGATGCTGAAGAAGGAGGTGAGGAAGATGGCTCAAAGGGCACATTCGATCTTGGCTCCAAGTAGCAAAGAGTGGTTCTATTGTGGATACGCTACTAGATTCCTAGCAACTAAAGCTGAAGAGACTACAGAAGCGAGTGAGTTTGGAAGCGAATGCCACCTACTAGCAGAACACTACATCAGACAAAGCTTAAAACTTGAAGATTATGAATCTGGTAGCAAAAAGACAACAGATGAAATCAAAGCAGGTCTTAAGCACTATTCAGAAGACATGGAACGATTAGCAAATGGCTACGCTAACTTTGTAATCAGCACTGTTGATTATGAAAATAAGCGTACGGGCGAGCAGCCAGTTGTACTAATTGAACAGCTTCTAGAAATGGACTATGCACCAGATACTCATGGCACTCTGGATTGCGGAATTATTGCAGGCGATACGCTAACGATCATTGACAACAAGACTGGATTTATCAAAGTCACACCTTTTGATGAAACACTTAATGAACTAAACAGTCAGCTTGGTATTTATGGTTTGTATGCGTACAAGTGCTATAAGGATTTTTATCCAATTAAGAATATCCGCTTGGTAATTTACCAAGAGAGAATTCACAACATTTCAGAGTATTCCATCACTTCAGAGGAACTTGAAAAATGGGAAAAAGAAAGACTTATCCCAGCAGTAAAAGAAGCATTAAGTGATGATCCAAAAGCCAATAGTGGTGTTTGGTGCAGATTCTGTCCTGGGCGTAATAGCTGCAGAAAAAGAACTGAAGATACACTTCAAGCGGTCAAGGAAATGAAGAAACCTGAGTTTATGACCGATGATGAAATTGAAACCATTTTAACAAAGTTAGACAGTATAGCCACTTACATTGATGACATTAGAGAATATTGCTTGAAAAAGGCTATAGAAGGCAAAAAGTGGAAAGGTTACAAGATTGTTGAATCGGTTACTAAACGCAAAATCAGTGATGAAGATGCAGTAGCAAGACTTATAACAGAAAACGGCTATGATCCATTCGCACCTAAGAAATTAATGCCTATTAGCGAACTGCAAAAGATGCTCGGAAAAACACAATTTAATGACTTAGTCGGAGACTACATCATAAAGCCAAAAGGACAAGCAGTACTAGCTCCTGAATCTGATGCTAGAGAAGAAATAATAATCAATAAGGAGATGAAATAAGCATGTTAAACATCGTTAGTGGTGTTGAAAAGACACCGATAAAATTTTGTATATACGGTGCAGAGGGTGTTGGTAAGACATCTTTAGCATCAAAAATGCCTGATCCACTTTTTTTGGATACAGAAGGTGGAACATCAAGATTAAATGTCAGACGAATCAAAATCTCAAGCTGGGAAGAGTTAATCGCAACAGTTAAAGAGGTTATTGATAATCCAGAAGTATGTAAAACCTTAGTGGTAGATACAGCAGACTGGGCTGAAAGTTTATGCAACGACTACATTTGTAACAAGTATCGCAAAGCCAATATTGAGGACTTCGGATTCGGGAAAGGTTACACCTACCTTGCAGAAGAATTCTCTACCTTACTACAACTATTATCCAAGCTTATCGAAGTTGGAATTAATCCAGTAGTTATTGCTCATGGAAAGCCACGTAAATATGAGCTTCCAGAAGAACAAGGCCAATTCGACAGATGGGAAATGAAATTAACAAAACAATGTGCTCCATTAGTCAAAGAATGGTGTGACGTCTTACTTTTCTGCAACTATAAAACCTTTGTTATCACCACTGAAAATAACACAAAGAAAGCAAGTGGTGGCAAGCGAATAATGTATACAACTCATAACCCTTGCTGGGACGCAAAAAATCGCTTCAGTTTGGCTGATGAGCTAGACTTGGCTTTCAGTTCGATATCTCATTTATTTGCGGACGTGTCGCCTAAAACGGGCCAACCTGAGCCTACAAAAGAGACATTACGACCTAACATTGAAAAGCTAAAAAACATGATTCAAGAAGCAGGTATTACTGAAGAAGATATCAAAGTAATCGTGGCAAATAAAGGTCATTATTCTCTCGATGCTGATATCTCGACTTATTCAGAGGACTTCATTACCAGATGGATCATTCCAAACTGGACAAAGATCATTCAAACAATCACTAAAAATAACGGAGGAATGTAAAAATGGCTGAAATTAATAATAACCAAAACATGATGTTGGATTGGAACGACTCCATTGAAAATGATGGACAAGCGTTCGTTCTGTTACCCGAAGGTGACTACAACTTCGTAGTTACAAATTTTGAAAGAGGAAGATTTCCTGGCGGAGCTAAAGTTCCTGCATGTAACAAAGCAGCAATAACTATTCAAGTAAATGCACCAGAAGGTGTATCAATTGTTAAATTTGATTTATTGCTTTATCGCTCATTAGAATGGCGTATTTCGGGGTTCTTCCGTAGCATTGGACAAAAGAAACATGGCGAAAAATTAACTATGGATTGGAATAAAGTTATCGGCTCAAAAGGACGTGCTCATTTCAAACAAAGAACATACGTTAATCAATCTGGGGAAGAAAAGACAATCAATGATCTTGATCGTTTCATCGATTATGATCCTAAGTTTTTTATGGTTGAAGTCAGTGATGATGATCTTCCATTTTAGGGGGTAATTTATGGAATTAAGACCGTATCAAAATGAAGCTGTTAGTGCAATTTTTAATCAATGGAATAGCGGATTTAAGAATACATTGCTTGTTTTACCAACAGGCACAGGTAAGACGGTCGTTTTCTCAAAGGTTGTTGAAGAAGAAGTCAAAGATGGTAGCAAGGCATTAATTCTTGCCCATCGTGGTGAACTTCTCGACCAAGCATCGGACAAGTTAAAGGTAGCTAGTGGGTTAGATTCTGCTTTAGAAAAGGCAGAGTCTACCTCCATAGGCTCACCGCTTGATGTCACAGTTGCATCGGTTCAAACATTATCTCAAGAAAAACGACTAGCCAGATTTCCAAGAGATTACTTCAAAACAATTGTGGTGGATGAAGCACATCATTCGATGTCAGAAACTTACCAGCGAATATTAAAACACTTCGATGCTGCAAGGGTACTAGGTGTAACAGCTACACCAGACAGAGCAGATCAAAAAAATCTAGGACAATTTTTCAATAGCAAAGCTTATGAATATTCAATGCATCAAGCAGTAAGAGATGGCTATTTATGTCCTGTTAGAGCACAGATGATACCACTTGAACTCAATATCAATAGCGTAGGAATTTCTAACGGTGATTATGCTGTTAGTGAAATTGGTGGTGCATTAGAACCTTACTTAAATAAAATCGCAATCGAAATGGTTAACTACTGCAAAGGTCGCAAGACAGTCGTATTTTTACCTTTGGTAAAGACCTCACAAAAGTTCTGTGATTTGATTAATGTTCATGGATTAAAAGCAGTCGAAGTTAATGGAAACTCACCTGATAGAGACGAAATATTAAAAGACTTTGAAAATGGTGAGTACGATGTTCTTTGTAACTCAATGCTGCTTACTGAAGGCTGGGATTGTCCATCGGTAGACACAATAGTAGTTTTAAGACCTACAAAGATTAGAAGCTTATATCAACAAATGGTCGGTAGAGGCATGAGACTTAGTCCTGGTAAGAAGGAACTCTTATTACTAGATTTCTTATGGATGACAGAGCGTCATGACTTATGTAGACCTTCAGCTCTTATTTCAAAAGATGAAAGCATCGCAAAACGTATTGATAAATTGGTTATGGATACAGGCTGTGGCATTGACTTATTAGAAGCAGAAAGCAGAGCTGAAAATGATGTTATTCAAGAACGTGAAGCTGCACTTGCTCGTGAACTTGCTGCTATGAAGAAGCGTCAAAGAAAATATGTCGATCCTCTTGAATATGCACTTTCTATTTCAGCAGAAGACTTAGTTAATTATGAACCAACATTTACTTGGGAAATGGGACCTGTTACTGAAAAACAAAAATCATATCTTGAGAGAATGGGTATTTTAACAGACACAATTTCATGCTGCGGTCATGCAAGCTCAATTATTGAAAAGTTAAGAGCAAGACAAGACGAGCATTTAGCAACTCCAAAACAAATCAGATTACTTGAGAAGTATGGATTCTATCATGTCGGAACATGGGACTTTGATAGTGCAAGTAAGATGATTACTCGAATTTCAAATAATAGCTGGTTCTTACCTCGTGGCCTTGATGCTGCAAGTTATCAACCATAATGGGAGGAACACTATGGACAACATACTAGAAGCATTAAAATACATCAATGTTGCCGACTTAAATTATCAAGAATGGATCAATGTCGGTATGGCTTTAAAAGCTGAAGGCTATGACTGCTCAGTATGGGATGAATGGTCCAGAAATGATTCAAGATACAAGGCGAATGAATGCGAAAGGAAATGGGCTACCTTTGCTGGTAGCTCAAATCCTATAACAGGCGGAACAGTAGTTCAAATGGCAAAGACCTATGGCTATACTCCGCATTCTTTTGCAGGAGACGGCTGCTTAAATTGGGATGATGTTATCGAATATGATGGCGATGGCATAACGTATGAAATACCAAAAACAATGACACCAGTTGAGCAGCTTATTCTTTATCTTGAAACCTTATTCAAACCAGAAGATTTAGTCGGATATGTAACAAATGACGTGTGGCAGGATGCAGAAGGAAAATGGATGCCATCAAAAGGCGTATACGATCGTACTGCACAAGAGCTAATAGATACACTTAAAAA
>RZYP01000136.1 GCA_009930275.1 Negativicutes bacterium | reverse complement strand
AAGCCGTCATCGGCGCCATCATCCTCATGGCCGTCATCCTGGATATGGCCCAGAAAAAGAAAAAAGTCTGATCGATTAACCTGAAGGATTTTGGTGAACATATGATTTGGAACACCCAACGAATGGATTACTTTGCGGCTGATAGCTTTTCCGGCATGGAAAAGGCTTGCCCAGACCGGTGGCAATGCTTCAGCTCGGGTAAGAATAGCGGAACATTGATCAAAAGTAATCCAAATCTTGATCAGTTTGCTATTGTCATCAGTGGTGGAGCGGGTAATGGACCGTTGTTTCCTGGGTATGTAGGGGAAGGATTGGCTGATGCAGCGGTTATCGGTGCCCCATTCGCTGCCCCAAATGCTTACGCGATTTATGAAGTCGGAAAGTACCTTGGCCAAAACAAGGGCGTGTTGCTTCTTTATAACAACTTTGCTGGAGACTATCTCAACAACGACATGGCACAGGAACTACTGGAAATCGATGGTATTGCGGTCGAAACAGTTGTTAGCTGTGATGATGTTGCAACGGCTCTTGGTGAACCTAAGGTTAACCGCAGTGGTCGTTGCGGCATCGGATTACTAATAAAATTGGCAGGATCATGTGCCCAACGAGGATGGTCGCTGAAGGATACAGCGCAATTAATGCGACAGGCCAGCTCGCGGTTAGGTACCATTAGTTTGCACGTTGATTTTAAAACAAAGCAAATTTCCTACGGAGCAGGTTTTTCCGGTGAACCAGGTATCAAGACGACTCCTTTAATCGACATGCAGCCTGCAGCAAACGAGGCTTTGTCGATTTTGCTGGATGACCTAAAACCCGCTCAGGACGAGAAGCTCTATGTTTTGGTCAATCGGCTTAGATTGACCAGTTATGCTGATAGTTATATCATGGCGAATACCATTCATGAACAGCTAACTGCAAAATATTCTGTGGAAAAAATGCATGTGGCGGCCTATTCTAATATTATTGATACATACGGGTTTAACATTTCGATTATGTGTATGGATGAACAGGTTGCAGATCTTTTGGAAACAGATATTTCAACTGACAGTTTCATTATTTAGGTAGAGGGTATGTTTGCAGAGGAACGACAAAGCAAGATATATGAGATCATATACCAGCAGCAAACTGTCAAGGTGACAGAACTGAGCCGCTTACTTGACATTTCCGAAGCAACGATCCGCAGAGATCTTGATGAAATGCAGTTGCAAAATAAAATTATCCGGACTCATGGTGGGGCGATGCTGGCTTACTCAGTTGGACGACCAATCAACAGTGCGGAATTGATGGCCAAAGATGTCGAACTAAAACACCGGATCGCATCCGTTGCATATGAGCATATCAAAGACCATGATACCCTCTTGTTGGACAGTTCCAGTACTGTTTACGAGTTGGCCCGACTTATTGCCAGTGAACAACGCGCTAATTTACGAATCATCACAACATCATTATTGGTTGTCCAGGCACTAGCCAACTGTAAATCATACAAAGTTATGATCATAGGTGGTGAAATAAACTACTCTCACAATACAGTTGAGGGTTATGTTGCATCCAATGCAATCAAACAGATTCGAGTAGACAAAAGCTTTATGGGAATCAATGGAGTAGATGAGAATTTCGGCTTCTCAACTCCGCGATACGAGGACGCTGAGATCAAGACTCAGATGGTAAATTCAGCGGTGGAATCTTTTGTACTAGCAGACCACACTAAATTCAACAAGGTCTATTTGGTAAAAGTGGAGGCGCCTGTCACTTGTTTGATAACCGATACTCAAATCTCAGGTTTTCCATATGAAACGATCAATGACGATTTGGAGATAATCTTCGCAGATAAATATCAGATTCCACAACCCTGATGGAAGTGGACAAAAGGTGGTTTTCATGGAGCGTTTAACAACGTCTGTCTTAAAGTCAGCATTAATTCATGTATGTGACTTGATTGTAGAGAGTGAGCCGATGCTGACCGAATTAGACAGCATCATAGGTGATGGGGACCATGGTTATGGAATGCGTGATGGATTCTCTGAACTTAGGACGATGCTTACCAATCAGGAATTCGAATCAATCTACGAATTGCTTCGCAACTCAGGTCTGGAATTAGTCAAGACTATGGGGGGGGCGTCAGGTGTTATTTTCGGCACCTTGTTCATCGGCGGACTAAACATGGCAGCGAATAAATCTGAATTTGAAGCAAGTGATGTTGTTAAATTCTTTGATGAAAGTGCCAAATCAATTAGCCGTCGTGGTCGCACCCATGCCGGTGATAAAACGATGCTGGATGCCTTGCTGCCAGCTGTCGAAGCAATGTATGAGACTTTGGCAATCAGCAATAGAGTATCAGATGTATTTTCAGCTGCATATGATGGTGCACTGGCGGGAGTTGAAAAGACAAAAACCATGGTCCCGCGATTGGGGCGTTCCAAAAATTTCCGTGACATGGCTCTGGGCCTTCCCGATCCGGGGGCTGTATCCACGTCCATCATTTTTAAAGGCCTCTATGAGGGAATCTCTGTAGAAAATAGAAAGTGAGACTAAACGTATGACATTGGTAAAAGTTGGAGAAATCCTAAGAATGGCTGACAAAGCCAAAACTTCCGCAATTGGGTTTAACTGCCTGGATTACAACACCATTAAATCGGTTATCTCTGTTGCAGAAGAGCTTAATAAGCCTGCTATTGTGATGCTCTACCCTGACCATTGCTTGAAATACAATTGGACGACTCCTGAAGTGTTTGCTAGCATGGTCCGCAGCGAGGCTGCGAAAGTTAAAGTCCCGATTGGCCTGCATCTGGACCATAGCAGTGATTACAATTACATTATCCAGGCAATAAAAGCTGGCTTTACTTCGGTTATGTATGATGGTTCTATGCTTCCAATTGAAGAAAACATCAAGAACACCCGGGAAATTGCTCGCGCTGCGCATGCAATGGGTGCAGAAGTCGAAGCTGAATTAGGCTATGTTGGTTTTGCTAGCACGGTAACTGACCAAAGTGATCTCGATAAATACACGAAACCAGAAATCGCCCAGTCATTTTGTGAGCAATCTACTTGCGACTCTGTAGCAATCGCTATCGGTAGTGCTCATGGTTTCTATAAGGAAACGCCTAGACTTGACTTGAATAGACTCAAGGAAATCAATTCTGCAACGGACACTCCTCTTGTTCTGCATGGTGGCAGCGGTATTCCCAACGATCAGCTGGAAATTGCTTTCCAAGAAGGTATTAACAAGTTCAATGTTGGAACAGAATTCCTCTGGCTTTATTTGCAAACTGTCCGCAAGTTCGAAGGTACGGACATTGCTGACTTGCCAAATCTCGTGCAACCAGCTTTGAAAGACTACCTTCGTCAGAAAATGCAACTGTCCAAGTTTTAATCAAGACAACAACTAGCGATTTCTCTCCTCAGGTTAAAGCAGGATTAACTCATTGCGAGCGAGTTGATCCTGCTTTTCCTTATGGATTATGGCTCAAAATAGTCAGAAAAATGTTTGACCCCTACTTTCCTGAAGCCGACGTTCGCGTTATGATAATGGTAAACGGAGTATACTTGTTGAGGTATTTACGTGACTATAGATAAAGGACGCAATAGTCAGATAAACAAACAGCATAATAGAGGCTTGGTGCTTAAGCTGATCGCAACTGGTCAATGCAGGATTCGGGCTGAACTCGCACGGCAGACTGGTTTAACAAAAATGGCCGTGACTAATATCGTATCGGAATTGATCGATTTAAATTTGCTGATTGAGAATGTGGTTGAACCGGATGAATTTCTGCGTAAGAACGCCATCGCTTTGCAAATTTCTCCCGAAGCTCCCAAAATCATCGGAGTCTTGATTTTTCGTGATCGATGCGAGGCTGTCCTATGCGATTTGAGCTTGAACATTATCCGTCGTGAAAGAATCAACATCGAGCAATTGACACGAGATCTTCTGATCCAGACGATCTTTACTTTAATCGACGCCATGGTTTCCTTTGAACCTGACTTACTTGGGATTGGTATTGCGTCTATCGGCCCGATCGATAAACAAACTGGGACAATACTCGAACCACGCTATTTCTATAACATTAAAAATGTCGAAATCGTGGATATTTTAAAATCACGGTACGATTTGCCTGTCTTTTTGGATCATGACAATCAATGTGGGGCACTTGCCGAAATGCTTTTTGGTTTTGGCAAAGGATTTAGAGATTTCATTCTGCTCGGACTCTCGCGTGGTATCGGAAGTGGCATTGTTATTGATGGTAAGCTTCAATTCAACAATCAGGGCTTGGCACCGGAAATCGGTCATGTCAGTATTGATTATCAGGGACTTGATTGTGTTTGTGGTAACAAGGGTTGTATTGAAATGTATGCAGCTTCGCCAGTCATCCGAGATACCTTGCGAAAATCAACGGGTCGGAATCTGTTGTTTCGTGATTTCTGCCTGTTTGAAGATGACGAACGGATTGATGCAGTGTTCATCGACGTTATTCAGAAACTGGCAGCGGCCTTGGTCAGTTCAGTCAACTTATTGAATCCTGAGCTGATTCTTTTGGGGCACGACAGCGTATGTTTTCCTGATAAATATGTGAATCTGCTTGAACAGGAGATTAACCGAAGAAAATTTACATCACCTAGTCATGTGGTTCGGGTTAGAAAAACCTATTTCAAAGAGGACTCACAACTTCTTGGGGCTGTGTGCAATGTTGCCATTCAGGCATTTGATGGCAAACTCTTATTTGGGGCAGTAGAAGAATCTGATTCATAAAAGTAAAATGAATTGATTTTCAGACTTTATTTCATGTCCATGCTATAAGCAAGAAGCCGTACAGATTCTTGCTTATTGTTTCTTGTTCTTACATTATGCATAAAATCATTGTGAAAAATATAGACATAAAATTCGTATTAGGTATATTGACTTTACCAATATTTGGTTTTATCATTTGTAATAAGTAAAGTGAATTTACGATACTCGCTTTGATATTTATTAGGCAGTAGATAAGTCGTTTTGATGGACCATTTATTACCAAATGGACTAATGAAATTTTGATTAATTTACTGCCTTTGGCGTTTCAAAGGAGATCAGAATTCACTTGCTAAACATCAACCAAGAAATCAAGAGGTGAAAAGAAATGAAAAAACTGTTTGCTCTGACTCTTACCCTCGCTCTGTTGGTGTCACTGTTGGGCGGCTGTGCAACTGGTGCCGCGACGACAACGACCGCTGCC
>RZYP01000024.1 GCA_009930275.1 Negativicutes bacterium | reverse complement strand
CCAGCCATAAGTCCCGAAGGCTGCGGCCTGTTTTTTGCCCGGCTTCAAACCCTTGAGATAAGTCAATAGTCCCCCCATAGCCGGCATCATGCCGTAATTTAGTGTAGGCGAGCCGAAAAGAATGCCGCCAGCTTCCAAAATTTCTGCCACAATCTGGCTGTTATCGGAACTATTAAGCCTGAATAACTTAACAGGGATGCCGGCGTGTGACGCCCCCGCTGCCATCGCTCTGGCAACAGCTTCAGTACCTCCCCACATGGTTTCGTAAACAATCAGCAGCATATCGCTCTTTTCACCGGCACCCCAGCCGCTATACTTGTTGATTATTTTATCAATATACGACCGCCAGATAACGCCATGACTGGGCGCAATCATTTTTACTGGCAAGGAACCAACTTTTTGCACGGCCTTCTCAACCAGCTTGGCATAAGGATAAAGAATGTTGGCAAAATATTTTTGCGCTTCAAAAAATAAAATTGCCGTGTCCACTTCGTCATCAAATCGTTGGCTGGTACAATAATGCTGACCAAAGGCATCGTTGGAAAATAAAATCTGGTCCTCTTTCAGGTAGGTAGCCATAGAATCAGGCCAATGCAGCATTGGCAGCGGCAAGAACTGCAGTTCGCGTTTTCCCAAAGAAAGCACATCGCCCTCCTTCACGACAACGAAATTAAATATATCGCCGTAGTGCTGAATCGCCTCGTTCTTACCTTGTTGTGTGATAAAAAAGACAGCATTCGGAGCAGCTTCTGCCAATTTCGGCAACGCACCGGAGTGATCGGGTTCCACATGGTTAACAATAACATAATCGATATCGGCAAGGTCAACAACCTCAGATATCTTTTTCAGATATTCATCTGCAAAAGGTGCCTTGACCGCATCAATCAAACATATTTTTTCATCCACTATAAGATACGAATTATATGTCACTCCGCGCGGAGTGACATAGCCATGAAAGTCTCTCGTTGTCCAGTCAATAATGCCTACATCATAAATATTTTCTGCTATCGTCAACGGTTTCAACATAATTCCCCCTTAAAATATATTCTGTCAGTTTATTTTTTGCAGAACTGCTGAGCAGGTTCTTTTGTCCAGTATAATTTCCAAAGTATGGAATTTATTCAAGGTGCTGCGATGACCAACACTGACAACCGTCGTTCCCGGCAGCCTTTCTGCCAGCAAGCTGTACATTATTTCTTCTGTTGTTTCATCCAAAGCTGATGTCGCTTCATCAAGGAACAGCCAGTCAGGCTCATAAGCCATAGTCCGAACAAATGCCAGTCGCTGCTGCTCGCCCACAGATAAGACATGCGACCAGTCAGCTTCGACGTCCAAACTGCCGGCCAAGGAATCAATTTGGCAGAGGCTCATAAGAGACACCAGTTCTTCGTCCGTTTTCCGGCTGGTTCCCGGATAAAGCAAAGCTTCCCGCAAAGTTCCAAGCGGCAGGTAAGGTTTTTGAGGAATAAACATAATCCTCTCCTGTTCCGGCAGCTCGATTTCACCTTTTACATATGGCCATATTCCTGCTATTGCCCTTAAGAGGGTGCTTTTACCGGTGCCGCTTGTCCCCTTAACTAAAACATTGGCGCCAGGTTTCAGCTCGAAATTAACATTCCTCAGCAGCGAATCGCCGGTCGGAAGTTCCAGATCCATTCCTCTGACTCTCACCTTGTTGTCAAGCGTTTTGATCCTGTTGAGATTGATCTGAGGACGCTCGCTTTCCACCTCTGTCATATGTAAGCCAAAACCAATCAAGCGGCTAACGACAGACTGCCATTGAGCAAGGGAGGAATACATGTCAACAAAATAAGACAAGGAGTCCTGGACACGTCCAAAAGCCGTCGCAATCTGCATAAGTCCGCCCAGCGTTATCTGGCGGCTGAGGTATCTCGGAATGCAGACTACAAAAGGAAAAATTATAGCTATCTGAGAGTAACCTGAATTCAGCCAGACAAGCTGTTTTTGTTTCTGCACTATTTTCCAGAAGTTTTCCAAAAGCAAATTGAATCTTTTCTTGAAAACACTGTTTTCCTGCTTTTCTCCCTCGTAAAAGGCCACGCTCTCAGCATTTTCACGCAGCCTCATCATGCTGAAACGAAAATCTGCCTCATAGCGCTGCTGCACAAAGTTAAGATTCACTAACTTTTGCCCGACCTTGTGCGTTACCCAGGTTCCGATTACCGAATAGACAAGCGCTACCCACACAAGATACCCGGAGATATGGACCTGCTGGCCCAGCAAGGCAAATTCAAGCGGTCCCGAAAGATTCCAGAGAATAACAACGAAGGACACGAGCGTACAAAAAGCTTTCAGAAGACCTATGGTAAACTGCAAGGTCATTTCTACGAACATCTTCACATCTTCGCTGATACGCTGATCCGGGTTGTCTGTCGCCGTACCAAACATTTGCAGACGATAGTACGTCTTGTTATTCAGCCATTCATCAAGATAAGAATTCGTCAGCCAGCTTCGCCAGCCGAGAGCTAAAATTTGCTGCAGATAAAAAGCATATACCGCAACTATGATATAGATTGCGGCAAGCCAAGAGAAATGAAATAATTCGCTAAATATCTTCTCAGTCTCATAATCCTGCAATGCGGTGTAAAAGGCATTATTCCAGTGGTTAAGAAGTACCAGAACATAGACGTGCGCCAGAGTAAGGGCAATGATGGCGCCTAACAAAAAGTAAGCTCTCTTCTTTTCCTCCGATTGCCAGTAACTTTTAGTCAATTGCCAGACATGCTGCACGAAAACGCGGCCAATCAGATTTTTTTTCACTCTTTATTCTCCTTTTACGCAAAACGAATATTTAGTAATTACGACAAAAACATCTAAATTCCTGCAAAAAAATAGTGCTCCACCTATAGGTGGAGCACTATACTGGCTTTTTTACAATTATTTTTCTTCTTTTCCCTGTTTTTTGCTGAACAAATTTTCAATGAAAACAAAGAGGACCGGTATAATAAAAATACCTAAAAGAGTAGCTATTGTCATACCACCGACAACGGCATTACCCATGGAAACACGTGCTCCGGCTCCAGGACCGGTCGCAATAGCAAGCGGCAGACATCCTAAAATGAAGGCAAAAGAAGTCATCAATATCGGACGCAGACGAAGTTTAGCAGCATCAATCGCTGCTTTAACCACAGGCTCTCCTTTTTCCATATTCATCTTGGCATATTCGACAATCAAAATGGCGTTCTTCGCAGCTAATCCTATCAGCGTAATCAAGCCAATCTGCATATAAACATCGTTTTGCAAACCACGTGCGTACTGCACAAGGAAGCAGCCAAAGATTGCAGACGGTACAGAAAGCAGAACGGCCAAAGGCACAGACCAGCTTTCGTACAAAGCCGCGAGGCAGAGGAAAACGAAGATCAAGGAAATGACAAAAACTTTCGTAGAACTATCACCGGATTCAATCTGGTCGCGGCTTTGGTCAACCCATTCGTAAGTATAGGTAGAAGGCAGTACTTCTGCCGCAACCTCTTCCAGAGCTTTCATTGCCTGACCGGTACTGTAACCAGGGGCAGCATCGCCGGCAATCTTCATAGCGCTGGCGCCGTTAAACCTGGTAATAGAAGGCACTGTATTGGCCTTCTCATATTTCACTAATGTATTTAAAGGTACCATTGTGCCATTGCTGCTGCGCACATAGAAAAGACGCATAGCATCAACATCAGTCCTGTATTTAGCGTCAGCCTGCATAACGACTTTCCAGGTACGCCCAAAACGGTTAAAATCGTTTATTTCAGCACCGCCAAGGAAAGTTTGCAGCGCGGTGTAGACGCTGGAAACGGGTACGCCCAGAGATTCTGACTTTTCGCGATCAACAGTAAATTTATAAGAAGGTGTATTCGTGTTAAAAGTAGTATACGCAACTCGTATTTCCGGACGTTGGTTAGCCTTTTGCAGAAAAGTCTGCGCCAGTGTATTCATTTGGTCGGTAGAATCGCCGCCCAAATTCATTAAATACATACCTAAGGCACCTGTGCTGGAGGCTCCAGGCAAAGCAGGCATATTGAAGGCCATCATGCTCATTTCCGGCATACCTGCACCAATACCGTATATCTTTTTGATGGTAGATTGTACGTCAACATCACGTTTGTCAAAATCTTCCATGGCAGCAACCAAAAGACCTGCGCTGGCTTTTGGCGCATTAGTAAGAATATCCATGCCGGAAACTTCTATTACTGACTTGACGCCAGGTAATTTTTCCACCTGACCGCCAGCCTTCAGCATTGCCTGGATACCACGATTGCTCGAAGCCGCTTCCGGCAAATTAAAGGCAACGATGCAGGCACCCTGATCCTCATCAGGAACAAAACCTGACGGAAGCGTTTTTGCCATAACACCGATAACAATAACCATAACTGCCATACCGGCAACAACAATCTTAGTATGTCTGATAGCTTTTTCAACATTAACCGTGTATCTTGAAAGCACATTGGCATACCAAGCATTAAACCCGTCGACAATCTTGCCGATAAAACCTTTTGGTGCTGTTTCAGCTGTGCGTGGTTGCAAAACTAAAGCGCACAATGCCGGTGTCAATGATAAAGCAACCAAAGCCGAAAGCGCCATCGACACAGAAATTGTTAAAGCAAACTGTTTATAAAGCTGGCCAACCGTACCACCAAGGAAAGCAACCGGAATGAAGACAGATGCCAGGATAAAGGCAATGGCCACAACCGGACCGGAAACTTCTTTCATAGCCCTGTAAGTAGCTTCTTTTGGTGAAAGCCCTGTTTCCTGGATATGGTGTTCAACTGCCTCAACAACTACGATGGCATCATCGACAACAAGGCCGATAGCCAAAATCATGGCGAACATGCTGATCGTGTTGATGGTAAACCCTAAAAATACAAAGGCGCCAAACGTACCAACCAAGGATACAGGCACGGCAAGCATTGGAATAAGAGTAGCCCGCCAGCTGCCAAGAAAAATGTAAACAACAAACAAAACCAATAATAATGCTTCAAAGAAGGTATGGGCGACTTTAGTCAGTGATTCAACGATATAAGTCGTATTATCCTGAACCATAGTCAGCTCCATGCCAGGAGGAAAACGAGTTTCAGCATCCTTTAAAACTTCCTTGATATTGGCAACTGTCTCCAGCGCGTTTGCATCACTGGTCAGATAAACAGGGAAGACAACGGAGTCGCCGCCATTAAGCCGGCTTACAATGGCATCGCTACGCGAGCCCTGCCCAATCGTTGCAATATCCTTCAGCTTCAGATTCTGACCATTGGAAGAACGAACTATGATGTTACCGAATTCTTCTTCTGTCGTTAAACGGCCTTGGGCACTGGCAGAATATTGAAATTCCTGTTCAACCGCAGTCGGCCTGGAGCCGATTGAACCAACAGGTGCCTGAATGTTTTGCGTCGCCAAAGCTGAAGAAACATCACTTGCTGTAACACCGAGCTGAGCCATCTTGTCAGGTTGCAGCCAAATGCGCATAGAATACTCCGGACCAAAAGAATCAACGGTGGAAACACCTTTTACTCTCTTGACCGCGTCCAGAAAATTCGTCATGGCATAAGATTTCAAAAACATGGAATCATAGGTCTTTTCCGGCGAATGCAGTGCAAAGTACATGATTGTCTGTGCTGCTTTCTTCGTCGTAGTTATACCGTAACTGGTAACTTCTTCAGGCATGGAAGCCTTCGCCTGATCTACACGATTCTGTACTTCAACAGCAGCAATATCAGCGTTTTTATCAAGATTAAAATAAACATCGAGAGTATAACCGCCATTATTAGTACTGGTTGAACGCATATCGAGCATATTCTCTACACCGTTAACCTTTTGCTCTATAGCCTGGGCAACTGCTTGCTCAACCGTTTTCGAATCCGCACCGACATAATTGGTAGAAACCGTAATCTGCGGTTTGGTGATATTAGGATACTGCGCTATTGGCAGATTAAACCCGGCTATGGTTCCCAACAAGGTGATAAGAATTGCCAGCACTATTGCAAAGACCGGACGGTCTATAAAAAAACGTGCCATTGGTTTTTACCTCCTTGTTATTTCGTTGTAGATGTATCGAGATCCTGTTCAGTCATAGTCTCTGCCTTAACCGCAGAACCCTTCTTAACCTTCTGGATACCTTCTACGATGACGGTTTCTGTGCCGTCAAGACCGCTCTCAACAACCCACAACCTGCCAACGCGGGCGCCAAGTTTAACTTCTTTCATTTCGACTTTGTTTTCGCTGTTGACAACATAAACAAAAGTCTTATACATAATTTCGGTTACGGCACGCTGCGGCACGAGCAAAGCATCTTTTTTGGTGCCGATGTTAGCCTGCAAATGGGCAAACATGCCCGGCAACAATATCTTGTCAGGATTGTCGAATTCAGCTTTCAAAGTTAACGTACCTGTGCCTTCGCTGATGCTGCGGTCTACTTGCGTTAACTTACCTTTTAAAGGATAGGTAGAGCCGTCAGCGAGAACAATCGTCAAATTTTCCAGTGGTGCTGTACCATCAGCTGTTTTTGCCCCCATTAACTTCAGATACTCCGCTTCGGCAAGACTGAATTTTACGCGCACCGGGTCGCTGTTGGAAATAGTTGCCAAAACTGTCGTACCGGCTGTGACAAATGTTCCCACAGCTAAATCATTCGCGGAAACTTTGCCGCTGAATGGCGCCACAACGTTTGTTTCACCAAGGTCCACCTGTGCCGATGCCAAAAGCGCCTTTTGTGCTTCGACCTTTGCTTCGCTTTGTTCTAATTCAGCCATGGTATTATCCAGGGTTTGCTTAGAAACAGCACCTTGTTCATATAATTTCTGATAGCGCTCCGCATCGCGGCGTACGCGGCTAAGATCAGCCTGTGCGCTCGCAACTTGCGCCTGATAATTCCAAGAGCTTGCCTGATAGCTTCTCGGATCGATGACGAACATCAGCTGACCCTTTTCAACCTTATCTCCGCCATTGACATATTTCTCGGTAATCATCCCTGTAACACGCGCTTTCATCTGCACTTCATTCTGAGCTTCTACAAACCCCGAATACTCATAAATAACAGGCGTATCACGTTTTATGACCTGCATCGTTTTTACCAGTGTTTCAGCCGGCGCTGCCGCCTGTTTGCCGCTGCAGCCGGTAATAGCAAGCACTGATGCGACAGCAAGTGCAAGGGCCATGACCTTCTTTTTACCAAACATCTGTATCCTCCTCCACTAAAAGCAATACTGACGATAGTACTGCCATCCAATTGTCCCTCTTAAAGAACACAGTGATTATTATATTTTATCAGGATAACAAACGCAAACCCGGTTAATCGCGATTATGGCCATAATGCTTGTTTTTTCTCCATTTTTCTTTATTTTTCTTCTTCTGACTAGTCAGTCAGTTTTGTTTTTCAATTTTGTTCTTCTTGAAAAATTCCATCAGCTCGTTTTTAGGCACAGTTATTTCTTCCAACCGCTGTTTTTCTTCGTTTTTTTGAATAAACACAAAGTCCAAACCGTCAAAATAATAGTCTTGCATCGTTGCCGCGGTAACTTTCTTACCCTGTTTAGACGTTATTTCAGCTATTTTCGCCCACATTTTCCCGTCATTACCCAAAAGTTTTTCCAACGGCACAACTTCGCCGGTCGTTACGTCGAAATTAAATGCTTTCAGAATATCTTCGTCACCGCCCCTGCCTTCCTTTTTGCCGGTCATGAGGATACTCAGCAGGTTATAGCCGCAATACTTGATTTCATAATACATTTCCAGGTAACCCTGATTCCTGATTTCTTCGAGTTCCCTTCTAACAAAGTTCTCTATCGTTTCATTGGCCTTCCATTGCTGCGGTCCTTTACCAACGTTGGATATACGCGGGTAAGTTATTTGAGATCTGCCGACAATAGCTTCTTCAGGATTGACTTTATAACCGCCGAGGCCTATACAGGTTTGGCGCTCACTCATGTGTGCGGAAGCACCCCATCTGCTTTGAAAAGTATAATTATCCCTTTGCCATCCTGCCACAGTATAACGCCAGACAGCACGGACATAGCCAAGCGTATCCGTGTTATTCAAACCGACTATCCTCTGAGTCGTCACGAGTTCGGATACTTCATCGTTATCAGTGTCAAGCATAATTAATCCGGATAAGTATTGCCCGTAGGGACGATGATAGTCCTGCAAAAGCGCACCTTTTTCATCATAGACACCGAGATATCCGTAAAAGCCTAAATCAGCGGGCACATCCATAATTATCTCTTGTTCTTTTTGACCAAAAACAATACGCACCTTGTAGTCGGGCAAATATTCCCCACTTATCTGTATTCCCTGGTTATCATCTGCCGTAAAAATCTCACGGGGGTTGTTATCCGTAAAATCAACTATACGGTAGTCAATAATCCCGCCGCTGCCACCCGTAGGAGCAACAATAAGGATGTCAGCAACGCCGTTGCCGGTTACATCCGCCAACCTCAGGCTGCAATTGTACCCTCCGCCGAGCGTGGGGCGAATAGCGCCTTCAATATTGCCGGTTTTCATACTTCTGGTCAGCAAGTACAATTTTGTGTAGTAATTTGACCCAGCACTAAATCTATTGCCCATAAGGAGGATCTTTTCCTCTTCACCGTCGCCATCAACATCCCCATAGGCAGAAGCCAGCACTTCTCCCCTTTGGACAATATCATCATATACAGACCTGCTTGTTTTGCCTTGTGCCGCAGAAACTTTTTCCGTTGTTGTTTTTGGCAGCATATCGCCTGTTTGCGCATTAACTTCGGACATAGCGATAAAACTACAAGCCATTGCAAATAAAGCAATCGTTCCCCTCATTTTTCCTTTAAATAATTCCAATTTATATACCTCCCTACTATTACACGTTTATTATAACAACAGATGTCCACTACTGAAAGTTTTTTCTACACTTCGTTGACTTTGATGTGCACTCCATATGCATCAGAGTGTTTCAAAATAAACTTTTTTTACATAAATGCGTGTTTTTTTAATTATTTTACGATACAATAGTCTGTAATAGCTTGGAGAGTGCTTCACGGAGACGTTAAAAGCTAAAAATTAATGAACCAGGGAGGAAATTTCATGAAGAAGATAATTGTGGCGTTTCTGGCTGCTTGCATAGCGATGCTTTTTGTTGGCTGCAGCAAATCGGAACCGAAAAAGGATACGCCAAAGGAGAAGGCGCAAGTATCACTGGCCATGCTGAGGCTGACCAGCTCCGCACCGCTTTTCATTGCGCTTGATAAAGGTTTCTTTGCGGAAGAAAACATAGAGGTGAAACCAGAGTGGTTTGACGCCGCCCATCCTATATCAGTGGCAACTGCTTCATCCAAAGTTGATGTGGGTGCAACCGGCATTACTGCCAGTCTCTTCAACATGGCAGCCGGCAATCAAAAACTAGCCATCGTTGCCGATAAAGGTCGGGAAGAAAAAGGCTTCCCTTCCTCAGCTCTTATCGTCAACAGTGATGTCTATGCCGCTGGTGTCACAACGATAGAAAGCCTTAAAGGGAAACGCATCGGCATAACCCAAATCGGTTCGACCTTCCATTACATGATTGGCCGACTGCTGGAAGCAAAAGGCCTTACCCTTGCTGATGTTGAACTTGTACCGCTCGGCAAGTTAAGCGCCGTCATGGCAGCCTTGGAAAGCAAGCAAATTGATGCCTGCGTCCTTAACGAACCAAACATTACCCGCGTCCAAACGGCTGGTTTTGGCAAACTCATTACCCATGTTGGTGATGTCATCCCTTACCAAACTTCCGGTATCTTTTTCTCCCCGGATTTCGTTAAAAAAGAAGATGTTGCCGTTCGTTTTTTAAGAGCTTATGTTAAAGCCTGCAACTATTATTATGATGCTGCCATAGCTAAAAAATCTCCTGAAAAATTAGACGAAGTTGTAAAAATCATTGCTAAATATACCAAAGCTCCCGTTGCAGACGTAAAATTGGGGTTGCCTTATATTGACCGTGACGGCAAACTTCTCGCCAGCGATATTAAAACACAAATCGATTGGTACACTTCTCACAACATGATAAATGGCAAACTGGATCCTGCACAAGTTACAAACACCAAGTTATTGGAAAAAGCGCTCAAGAAGTAGTGAGCCCCCAAGAGCGGACCCGTCGTCCGCTCTTTATTTTTAGGTATTCGGAGGAAACACAATGAAATTAATCATTGAGGGCGTCAGCAAAATATTTGATAATGTCCATGGCAAAAGGCTTACAGTTCTGGAAGACATAAGTTTAACCGTAGCCGAAGAAGAATTCGTGGCACTTGTCGGGCCGAGCGGCTGCGGCAAGTCGACCCTTCTTAACTTAACGGCAGGCCTTCTGGAACCTTCTGGCGGCAACCTGTATTTTACCGATGTTGCAGCAAGCCATATTCCGGCCGTAGGCATTGTTTTTCAGGAAACCGGCCTCTTCCCCTGGCGTTCTGTTTACGACAATATTGCCTTTGGCCTTGAAGCAGCCGGCGTAGGCAAAGCCGAGCAAAAGGACCGCATTTCTCACTACATCGAAATGGTAGGACTCGCAGGCTTTGAAAATTCGTTCCCTCATCAGCTCTCAGGCGGCATGAGGCAACGCGTCGGCATCGCCAGAGCCTTAGTTATCAACCCTGATTTACTGCTCATGGATGAGCCTTTTTCAGCACTTGATGCCCAAACAAGAACGATAATGCAGGAAGAACTGGTCACCTTGTGGGAAAAAACGCGTCTCAGCACCCTTTATGTAACTCACAATATTCAGGAAGCAGTTCTTTTGGCTGACAGAGTTGTATTATTATCACGCCGCCCCGGCCGCATTAGCAAAATATTATCCATTGAAATTCCGCGTCCGGAACGCGAAAAACCCGAAAACGCCGCAGCAATAGACGAATATGTCCGCATCATTTGGGAACATATCAGCAAGGATGCGCGCGCCGCTTTGTTGGAGGTAGAAAATGGCTGATTACAGAATCCACAATAAAATGCTGCACTGGCAGAAAACTTACCCCGCATGGGTTTCCGTCTTAGCAATCCTTGTGCTTTTATTGCTTTGGGAAACAATTTGCCACAGTGGCCTGGTTTCTTCCCTGTTTCTTCCTGCTCCAAGCGGTATCCTCCGTTCTTTATGGGAAATGATCTTGAACGGAGAAATCGGCCGCAGTCTTGGCGCAAGCATGACCCGTATCGGCGCTGGTTTCATTCTCGGTGGACTAATCGGTCTAATTGTTGGCACAATTACAGGTACCTCCGCCTTAGGAGACCGTATAGGAACGCCGATTGTCCAAGCTTTATATCCAATTCCGAAAATAGCGCTGCTGCCCCTTTTCATACTTTGGCTAGGTATCGGCGAACTTTCCAAAATAACCATAATCGCCCTTGGCGTTTTTTTCCCTATTGCTATGAATACCTATTCCGGCGTCAAAAACGTTGATCCTTTACTAATCAAGGTCGCCGTAAGCTTTAACGCCAGTTGGTGGTTAACCATGAAAAGCGTTGTCTTGCCAAGCGCCTTGCCAGTTATTTTTGCCGGTCTGCGCCTGGCCGCCGGCACTTCCCTGCTGCTTCTCGTTGCCGCGGAAATGATTGCTGCCCAGGAGGGCATCGGTGCACTGATTCTTCATTATGGCGATTTAATGATAACCGACAAGCTTATGGCTGGCGTAATAGTGCTCTCCGTTTTAGGCCTTTGTTTCCACTTATTCCTGCAATGGTTGGAAAAAAAGGCTGTCCCCTGGAAAAGCTAATTACCCGGGAAATACAAGACCCTGACGTTTCTGCTTTCTTCGCAGCGACATCAGGGTCTTTTTTTTTGCAATCAGCTCTTCTCCACTTTTACTTCAAATGTCCTGTTCCAGGGCAAAGAAAAGCTTAACTTTGACAATGTTTCACGCGGAAAATAAACGGAAACAAACTCTCTTACTTTATTGGCAAGCATTGTTTCCAGGAGCGTCTTTTGTTCCGGAGAAAAATCTCCCTCCTGCCACTGCCTTGGCCAGACGATTTCCTTTCTTAGTTCACCGCGCACATTAGCTTGATAAGCCCATTCATCCAAATATCTGATCATCATCAACTCATTTTTGGCTTCATGAGCGAGATATGGTTCCATTAGCCCCTGCGCCAGCGCAAAGCCAATAGCATTTCCTGCCGTATTCCAGCCGGCATAGGCCGCAAGTCGCCAAGACAGATCATTCTCGAACAACCCGCTCACAAGCGCGTTATCAGAACCATTCGCATAAGCAATATCGGCAACTGCAACCTTTTTCTTTTTTCCCAGATAAGATTTTACCGTTTGCAGAAAACGCTTTTTCGCGTCGTCCATCTCTCTTGAATTGCGATTATCGTCGGCTTGCCAAGTATTACCGTCGGCAGGAGTATTAATCGCCATGACTAGGTCAGCGTATTTGTTACTTGTCGCCGGCCAGCCGCCCGCCGCCAAAATTTGACTTCTGACTGTGGTTTTGACAGTATCGTCCTCATACGCAGGAATCGTATTTCCACCTGTTCCTTTGGTGTAAAAAGTACTGACAATAGGAACAGCTCCCTTAATTTTATTTACAGCCCTTGTAAGCAAAACAAGGCCCAACTGGTCTGCTCCCGCAAAAAAGCGGACTTTGCGCTGTGTAAGCCGGTCGTTGACGACGTTCAAGCTGCGTGCGTCCCGATGTGCATCGGAATAAGTTGCCGTATCATCGCGTCCCAGAAGCAAATAATCAAAACTGCCGTTATCGGTACCGGCCAGCAATCTTTTCGTAACCGCCAGGTTCTTGCTGCGTCGGCTGTACAAATCATCCAGGACTGCCTCAGGTATAATTTTGCTTAAGTGTCTTTTCTCGAAACTCTCCTTCCAGCTCAGCTTCCCAACTTCACTTTTGTCCAGCAAAGCTCCCAAGCGAAAAATCTTACTTCCATATTGTTGGTAATATGCCGGTTCTACCGGAAAGCTGCTGGTCTTAGGGGAACGCATTACGGTTGTAAAGACATATAAAGACATACTGCTATATTTTTCTTTAAATTCCAGAAGCCTTGTTGTCCGATCTGCCAATACGGCCTCGGAAAGGTGGTGCGTACGCGATTGGACCAAACCACCATAAATCAAACTGTCACTGGCTACCACGGCCGCCGAAGCGAAAGGCGCATTGCTTTCCAACCAGGCGAACAGCTTATCAGCATCACCTTCACGGTTATAAGACGCAATATACTCGCTTGGGGGCGTTTTTACTTCCCAGCCTGCTGCCTTGAGGGTATCAACAGTATAATCAAGGCACACAGGCCTATCATCCAACGGAATATATAATATTTGGTCACTTGCTTCCGTATGACCAGCAAAAAATAAGAATAGGATTAAAAAAAAATATTTTTTCATCTGACTTGTTGCCTCACTTTTGTTATTAACCATAAAAAAACCTCTGCCTGTAATTTCTACAAACAGAGGCCCTAATCCTTTAATTATTCTGGTTGAAACGCGCGAGGAATTCCTTGGTGCGCTGATTGTTAGGGTTTTTGAAAATGACCTCCGGCGGTGCCTCCTCGGCAACAAGACCTTGGTCAATGAAAACAACCTTGGACGAAACTTCCCTTGCAAACGCCATCTCATGCGTGACTATGACCATTGTTAAGCCTGCCTTTGCCAATTCACGCATTACCGCAAGCACTTCTCCTACCATTTCGGAGTCCAGCGCCGATGTTGGTTCATCCAGCAGTAAAACTTCCGGTTCCAGGGCCATGGCCCTCGCTATAGCGACACGCTGCTTCTGTCCGCCGGACAACTGGTGCGGTTTAGCATTAATGTAATCCGCCATCCCCACATGATACAAATATTTCATAGCCGTTTGGCGCGCAGCCTCACGGTCTTTTTTCAAGACCTTTATTTGTCCGACAACGCAATTTTCCAAAACAGTCATGTTATTGAAGAGGTTGAACTGTTGGAAAACCATGCCCACCTTTGTACGGTAGAGAGCCAAGTCCTTGTATTGCTTTAAAACATTCTCGCCCTTATAGCAAATTTCTCCTGCGGTAGGTGTTTCCAAAAAATTTATGCAGCGAATCAAGGTGGACTTACCGGAGCCTGATGGGCCGATTACACAAACAACATCGCCCTTATTTACGGAGAAATTAATGCCCCTGAGAATCTCCCGTTCGCCGAAATTTTTCTTTAAATCTTTGATTTCTAAAATCGGTGTTTGTTCTTCCATATTTATTAATCCTGCCCCTTCCGTGGTGGTACCTGAAAATGGCCACAAGGGTCCTGCAGCGGATCATAACTCACAAGCTGGTAATCGCGCGGGCCTTCCATTCTGCCTTCTACCCAACGCAAAATACGGGAAACAGTGAACGTCATTACAAAATAAATAACGCAGGTAATAAAGAATACTTCAAAATACTTGTAGTAGACCCCTGCTGCTGATTTTGAAGAAAAATAAAGTTCTGTTACAGAGATAACGTTCAAAACAGAAGTATCTTTGATATTGATAATAAGATTGTTGCCGATTTGCGGCATAATATTGCGTAAGGCTTGGGGCAAAATAACACTGCCCATCGTTTGAAAATGATTCATGCCAATTGCCGTAGCCGCTTCATTTTGGCCGGGGTCGATGGAAGCAATGCCTCCGCGGACCGTCTCCGCCATATATGCGCCGGTGTTGATGGAAACAACTAGAAAACCAGCAAACATTGCCGACATGTCAATGTTGAACATGCTCATTGAACCGTAATAAACAACCATTGCCTGTACTATCATCGGCGTCCCGCGGAAAATCTCCACGTAGGCGTCGAGCAGCCAGCGCACAAAGCTATAAAAACTCTTTTTGACTGCACTCGTGTTTGGGTCAACAGGGATTGTCTGAATTATACCCACTATAAAGCCAATAATGCAGCCTATGAAAGTTCCCACTAAGGCCAACAAAAGCGTTACCATGGCGCCTTTTACAAAAAGCCAGCCATATTGCTGTAATAAGAAAAATACCCACTCACTAAAAGTGACCGGCATCGTTGTCATAGTTCTTCACACCCTGTCTGCTTAACCATAAGTCAATACGGGACGGCAAAGCCGCCCCGTATAATTAAAAAAGATTTATTTTGCTAACGGTTGAATTTTGATAGCATCTTGCATGATTTTCTTGAAGTCAGCATCGGTCATCTTGCTCAGCTTTGCATTCATGGATTTAACCAATTCAGCATTACCTTTTTTGACTGCGATACCAATTTCAACATCTTCTTTTGTTGTTTTAAAGCCCTTGTCGGCTGCAAACTCCAGAACGGCAAGCTCTTTGTTAGCGAAGGACGCCGCCATAGCAGTCGGAATGTCAGTAACAATCAAATTGCATTTGCCGGACTTAAGAGCAACGATCATGCCTGGAACATTTTCTATTCCCGGCTGCTTATTAACTTCAGGAATCTGGTCAATCAAATCGTACCAGATAGTGTTCAACTGTGAGGTAGCAACAGCGCCTTTCAAATCAGCCACGCTTTTTGCAGATGCTTGCGGAGAATCTTTGCGTACAAGACCGACAACATTAGCGTAGTAATAAGGAACTGTGAAATCAACACTTTCTTTACGCTTGCTCGTAATGCTCATGCCGGCGATTGCCGCATCAATCTTGCCGGAAGCAACCGCAGGTGCAAGTCCGTCCCATTCGATTTTGTGCACTTCGAGAGTTGCGCCCATTGACTCAGCCAACAGTTTACCGATCATTACGTCATAGCCATTAGCATATTCCGAACTCCCTGCAATCTTTACAGCGCCGTTATCAGCATTCGTCTGAGTCCAGTTATAAGGAGCGTAACCGCATTCCATACCAACCTTCAAAACTTTCTTTGTTTCTTTTTTATCGCCGCCACATCCAGCAAGAAGCGCAAGCGATGCAAGCAATAAAGCACAAACAGTGATGCTCAAAAATTTCCTGGAAAAGTTCATCTTTACACAGCCTTTCTCGTAATATTAACAGGTTAATTCTAACCTTTGTGAACAATTTGTGTCAATACATTAGAAATGTATACATTATTATCTCACAAAGCGGCCGTTTCAAAAACTATTATTTCACGTAATTATTGATGCTGCTGTCTTTCAGGAGAACGTCATGCGCGCCGCCTTCGACAAGGCTGGTAGCCGATACCAGTGTAATCTTGGCGTTCTTTTGCAGTTCCGGGATAGTCAGCGCGCCACAGTTGCACATAGTTGAACGCACTTTGCTCAGAGAGAGCGTTACGTTATCTTTCAATGTACCGGCATAAGGAACATAGGAGTCGACACCCTCTTCAAAGGACAACTTGGTGGCGCCGCCCATGTCGTAACGCTGCCAGTTGCGGGCACGGTTCGAACCTTCGCCCCAGTATTCCTTCATGTAGCTGCCGTTGATGTTAACTTTGTTAGTCGGGCTTTCGTCAAAACGTGCAAAATAACGTCCGAGCATCATGAAATCAGCGCCCATGGCCAAAGCCAAAGTCATATGATAGTCATAAACAATACCGCCGTCAGAACAAATTGGCACGTAAATCCCAGTTTCTTCAAAATATTCGTCACGAGCTTTGGCCACTTCAATCAACGCAGTTGCCTGACCACGGCCAATACCCTTTTGTTCACGCGTAATACAAATGGAACCGCCGCCGATACCGACTTTGATAAAATCAGCGCCAGCTTCAGCCAAGTAGCGGAAACCTTCTTTATCGACGATGTTGCCTGCGCCGATTTTAACAGTATCACCATAATGTTCCCTGACCCAATCTATAGTGAGTTTCTGCCATTCAGAGAAACCCTCTGAGGAGTCAATGCAAAGCACGTCTGCTCCGGCTTCAACCAATGCAGGCACCCTTTCGGCATAATCCCTGGTATTGATACCGGCGCCGACGATATGGCGTTTTTGTTCATCCAACAATTCTAAAGGATATTCTTTGTGAGACGCATAATCCTTGCGGAATACCATGTAGAGCAGTCTGCCTTCGTCATCAATTACAGGCAGAGTGTTCAGCTTGTTATCCCAGATTATGTCATTTGCGTCCTTTAATGAAGTATTTTGTTTCGCAACAATCATGGCTTCAATCGGTGTCATGAAGTCGGAAACCTTAGTGTCAAGATCCATACGGCTGACACGATAGTCGCGGCTGGTCACGATGCCTTCCAGCTTGCCGTGGACCGTTCCGTCGGAAGTAACAGCTACAGTGGAATGACCGGTTTTTTCTTTTAATTTCAGGATATCAGCCAGGGTGCTGTTAGGCGTGATATTAGAATCACTTGTTACGAAGCCAGCGCGGTAGGATTTAACACGTGCCACCATTGCTGCTTCGCTTTCTATAGACTGGGAGCCGTAAATGAAAGAAATGCCGCCCTCTTTTGACAGTGCAATCGCCAATTTATCATCGGATACGGATTGCATGATTGCGGAAACCAAAGGAATGTTCATGCTGATAGCCGGTTGTTCACCTTTTTTGAATTTCACAAGTGGGGTTTGTAAATTAACGTTAGCCGGAACACACTCTGCACCTGAATAGCCAGGTATCAATAAATACTCACTAAATGTATGAGCCGCCTCTTCATAAATAAAAGCCATCATCAACCATCCTTCTCTAAAATATTTTATATATTCTACCACTAAACCACTATTACAGCAAACTTTTTTTGTTACTTTTCGTACATTTTTCTAAATAGCCGAAAGGCGCACCACCATCAATAATTTTAACAGTAGTACGCCTTTAGTTTATTTATCTTTTAAAGCCCGCCAGGCAATATCGTGCCTATAATGAGCATCCGTGAATTTTATATGCTCAACAGCAGCATAAGCTTTGTCTTTAGCCGCACGAATATCCTTGCCAATTGCCGTAATACCCAGAACGCGGCCGCCAGCCGTCACGATTTCACCGTCAACTTCTTTAGTGCCGGCATGGAACACAATTGTGTCCGGCAGCGCACCCGCTGCATCAAGCCCGCTAATCGGCAACCCCTGTCTATAACTTTCAGGATAGCCTCCTGAAGCCATTACAACACAGACAGTAGAAGCATCGGACCATTTTACTTCAATCTCACCCAGACGACCCTGTGCGCACGCAAGCATAACGTCAACCAAGTCACTGGCCAACAAAGGCAAAACAACTTGCGTTTCCGGATCACCAAAACGAGCATTAAATTCAACAACTTTGATATCGTCGCCTTTAATCATCAAACCCGCATAGAGACAGCCCTTATACGGTCGGCCTTCAGCCTTCATGGCTTCAATCGTTGGTTTCAGCACAAGCTCTACACATTTTTCTTTCAATATATCAGTCATAACAGGCGCAGGGGCATAAGCACCCATGCCACCCGTATTGGGGCCTTCGTCTCCGTCGTTAACCCGCTTATGATCCTGGGCTGCCAGCATCGGGACTATCGTCTCACCGTCAGTAAACGCCAGCAGCGAAGCTTCTTCGCCTTCCATATACTCTTCGAGAACAACACGGGCGCCGGCACCACCGAATTTCAAATCGCCCATCATATCGTCAACAGCCGCCAGAGCTTCGGCCTTGGTCATTGCCACGACAACGCCTTTGCCTGCAGCCAGTCCATCAGCTTTCACAACAATAGGGGCACCTTTTTCTTCAATGTAGGCTTTGGCGGTCGGTATATCTTCACAAACCTTGAAAAACGCTGTAGGAATGCCATATTTAGCCATCAGTTGTTTAGAAAAAGCCTTAGAGCCCTCAATCTCAGCTGCAGCTGCCGTTGGTCCGAAAATCGTCAGCCCGCGCTTGGTGAAAACATCCACAATACCAGCAACAAGAGTCGCCTCCGGGCCTACTACGGTCAAATTAATAGCTTCCTGCTGAGCAAAATCAGCGACTTTTTCCAGGTCAGTTAAAGGCAAAGCAATACACTCCGCCAAATCCTTCATGCCGGGGTTACCGGGACAAACAAATATTTTGTCGACTTGAGGACTTTGCGCCAATTTCCAGACAAGCGCATGTTCCCTGCCGCCGCCACCAATAACTAAAATACGCATTACTTTTCCCCCAAATAACGATTATTTTCCTTCAGCAAGCTGTTTTTCCAAATAAGCGGAAATAGCCGCATCATATTCGGATGTATGGTTAAAAGCTTCTTTAGCCAAAGTTTTGCGAGTGGTTATATCAGCGTCACCATGTTGTGCCAGCATTGCCATAAGGCTGGAATATCTGGCCGGATTGGTAACGATGATAACATCACGAAAGTTTTTAGCAGAGGCGCGCACCATTGCCGGCCCGCCGATATCAATATTCTCAATTGCCTCGGCTTCTGTCACGCCTGGTTTAGCAATCGTAGCCTTGAAAGGGTACAAGTTAACAACCACAAGATCAATCGGTTTTATATCATGCTTGGCCAAGGCAGCCATATGCTCAGGATTATTGCGAACCGCAAGAATACCGCCGTGAATTTTCGGGTTTAAAGTTTTTACACGACCATCCATAATTTCCGGGAAGCCGGTAACGTCGCTGACATAGGTTACAGGGATGCCTGCTTCACGAATTGCTTGCATAGTTCCCCCTGTCGAAATGATTTCAACGCCGATTTCATTGAGGAAGCTTGCCAATTCGACAATGCCAGTTTTGTCGGAAACACTTAACAACGCTCTTTTGATTTTCATCTTCATCACCTATCCCGTCTAATTAGTAACTGTTACCTTCCTGCCCTGAACAACAAGTTTACCCGCAGCCCACAAAGAAAGGGCCTCGGGAAGTGCCTTGTGTTCCTGTTCAAGAATTTTTGCAGCAAGGGTTTCTTCAGTGTCATCGTCAGCAATTTGCACGACTTTTTGCAGAATAATCGGTCCGGTGTCCATCCCTTCATCAACAAAATGAACTGTACAGCCAGAGACTTTCACCCCGTAGCGGATTGCCTGGCCCTGGGCGTCAAGACCCGTGAAGCTAGGCAGCAGCGCAGGGTGGATATTGATAATCTTATGCGGCCAGCCGGAAACAAAATCGGCTCCCAGAATACGCATAAAACCTGCAAGTACAACCAGTTCTACTCCATGTTCGCGCAATATGGCATCTATCTTTTCTTCAAATTCTTTTTTATCAGCGCATTCCTTCCTGATAACGGCGAAGTTAGGAATACCGGCCTTTTCAGCTCGTTCCAAAGCAAAAGCATCTGCCTTGTCACTTATAACCACGGCTATTTCCAGTGGTAACGAACCCATGGCAATCTTGTCTAAAATTGACTGAAGATTGCTGCCGCGGCCACTGGCTAATACGCCAACTTTATGGTTACTCACCAAAAACGCCGCCTTTCACTATGGTTTTATGTGAACCTTTTTCAATCGTGCCGATTTCATAGAAAACTTCGCCAGTTTCCTGCAAATGCGCACGAACTGCTTCCGCTTCTCCCGGAGCAACAATCAGTACCATGCCGACACCCATATTGAAGGTTCTATACATTTCATGCCAGTCAACATTGCCCCATTCCTGCAGCTTTTTGAAAACTGCCGGAATTTCCCAGGCACCGGCATCAATCACAGCATCGCAATCCTGTGGAAGCGCCCTGAGCATATTGTCGTAGAAACCGCCGCCGGTAATATGAACCATGCCATGAATGTCTGCCTTTTCAATTAGCGGCAAAACGGTTGATGGATACAAGCGAGTCGGTGTCAACAGCTTTTCGCCTAAAGTACAACCAAACTCCGGAATCGGAGTCGACATTTCAAAACCCTGAACTTCAAAGCAAATCTTGCGTACCAATGAATAACCATTGGAATGAACACCTGTCGAAGGCAGACCAAAAAGCACATCTCCCGGAGCGACTTTTTTACCGTCAATAATCTTGCTTTTTTCAACTACGCCGACACAGAAACCAGCAATATCGTACTCGTCTTTCGCATAGAAACCTGCCATTTCTGCAGTTTCTCCGCCAATCAAAGCACACCCTGACAATTTGCAGGCATCAGCCACACCTTTAACAATGGCCGCAATTTTTTCGGGAACGACCTTGTCTACAGCTATATAATCCAAGAAAAACAATGGTTCCGCACCTTGTACCAATACGTCATTAACACACATAGCAACAACATCCTGGCCAATGGTGTCATGTTTATCCGCCATAAACGCCAGCTTTAATTTTGTGCCCACGCCGTCAGTTCCTGAAACAAGCACCGGTTCCTTATATTTTCCTGTATTTAATGCAAACAAACCGCTGAAAGCTCCGAGCTCACCCAAAACCTCCGGGCGATAAGAAGACATTACACTTTCCTTCATCAGTTCTACTGCTTTTTCACCTGCGTCTATATCTACACCAGCATCACGATAGGATATTTGCTTCTTTTCTTGTTCTTTCATTTCCTCATCTCCCTATTTATTGTTTTCAAACAAGTATTTCGAGCCTTGACGAACAACATTTTCAGCATTATCCGGGTAGCCGGCATCAAAACAAGCGTAACACATGCCTTCCGAATCCAGGGAATTAAAGGATCTCTTCAAGCCTTCTTTTGAAATGTAATGCAAAGAATCGGCACCTATATATTTGCAGATTTCCTCCTCGGTATGAGTCGATGCAATCAGCTCTTTTCTCACCGAAGTATCTATGCCATAGTAACATGGATCAGTTACAGGCGGTGAACTGATGCAGACGTGCACCTCTTTGGCGCCCCCGTCCTTCAGCAGCTTAACTATCTTGCCGCTCGTCGTGCCTCTGACGATAGAGTCATCGACCATAACAACGGATTTGCCTTTAACCAGCGGAGCAACTACGTTCAATTTAAGCCGCACGGCATTTTGTCTTTGTTTCTGGGTCGGCTGTATGAAAGTACGTCCGACATAGCGATTCTTCGTCAAACCCTCCACGAAAGGAATTCCTGCTTCAAGACCATAACCAATGGCCGCCGCAGTTCCTGAGTCTGGCACGGAAATAACGATATCGGCCTTGATGTTCTTTGTCTCCTTGGCTAATTCCCGTCCCATATTCAGACGCGCCTCGTAAACGCTTTGTTTGTCGATAACGCTGTCTGTACGTGCAAAGTAAACATATTCAAACACGCAATGAGCATGTTTTGCAGGTTTATCGATGGCGTACATCATGCTTTTCGGTTCAGCGTCGTCGTTATCGATAACTATCATCTCGCCTGGTTCTATATCACGCACAAATTCCGCACCTACCAAATCCAGAGCACACGACTCGGAAGCAACTACCCAGCCATGTTCCAGCCTGCCCAGGCAAAGCGGTCTGAAGCCAAAGGGGTCGCGCATGGCGATAAGCTTATCATCAGTCATAATGGCAAAAGCAAAAGCACCTTTTACCTGGTTGGCAGCTTCAGCCACGCGGTCTTCTATTGCTTCTTTTCTCGACCTTGCAATAAGGCTGAGAACGACTTCACTGTCTACGGTCGTCTGAAAGACCACGCCATCTTTGGCAAGTTTCATGCGCAGCTCACAGGCATTAGTCAGATTACCATTGTGTGAAAGCGCCAAATTGCCACCGTCGAAATAAACCTTCAACGGCTGAACATTAAAAGCCATACTGGCTCCCGTTGTCGAATAGCGAACATGACCAACGGCTATGTGCCCGTGCAAATCACCAACACCATCTTTGAAAACATCGGCAACCAAACCCATACCTTTTTTTATCAACATGTTGCTGCCATCAGTAACGGCAATACCTGTGCTCTCCTGTCCGCGATGCTGCAATGCGAACAAGCCCCAATAGGTATTCAGAGCAACATCGTCATGATGAGAATAAATGCCAAAAACGCCGCATTCCTCATGCCACTTGTCTTCCTGAAAATCAATTCCCTGCACGATAACTTCTCCTTCATTTCCCAAATTAA
>RZYP01000484.1 GCA_009930275.1 Negativicutes bacterium | reverse complement strand
CCTGAATTATTCATGACAGTATAAAACATGTCCGAAAATTCATTTCCTATGTTTTGAACCAACGATAATGAGATTTAGCATGTGGAATGTCTTAAAAATGGGTAGACTTTCCCTGTAAGTCTAAAATCTGCATCTGTCGTTTTCAAGGTTCATGGTAACTGTGTTATTCCAGCTTCGGCTGTAGACTGCTTATATTATTCAGTGTTTCATAGAATTCATTTTTATAAGGACAGCTACTGCAAAGCTTGAATGTTATATATCTTGCTGAACGTACAACTCGTGCTGCCACTTTCAGCAATTTCAAACGTATGGTATCTACCAGCTGTTTACGCATGTTTGCAGGCAGTACCAGGCGTTTAAACCAATTAAATATGTTGTATGCCAATGCGTGAATCTGGAGACGGTTTGCATTGACGATTTTGGATGAACTGCTGACAGCGGCAAAATCAAAACCATTCTTGCTTTCCTTGATGTAATTCTCCATTGTGCCACGTTTGCAGTAAAACTTGATTACCAGTTCTGGTGAGGAATCCATGTTTGTTACAATAAATGTGTACAGATGAACGAACTGACCTGCAGGCTTTTCTGCTTTGCATACAACGCGGCGTGGATATTTCCAGGAGCCGGCCTGATACATGAACTCTCCATACTGAACTGCATATGATGCGAAGTTATCCTTCACTGCTTCTGTAAGACGTTCATCGATTTCAGCTGCCATCTTACGTAATGGTTCGCTCTGTTTTAAGCGGATCACATAAGAAACTCCGTTCGTTTCGCACTGCTCATAGAACTCAGGCTTAGTGAATCCACTATCTCCACGAAGAAGCAGTGGAACATCCGGATAATCACTTTGAAATTCATCTAACAGAGGCTGGATGAATTCCTCCACTCCGGTAGAGGAATAATCGGTTCCGTCACGCAGTTGGATTTTTAGTAGATCGCCAGTCATTCCATTGGTGTTATTCAGACAACGGAATAACACCAATAACTCCGATGTTTTAGTTATATCCGATATCAAAAAAGCCGCCCTATTTAAGGACAGCTTTCT
>RZYP01000483.1 GCA_009930275.1 Negativicutes bacterium | reverse complement strand
CTGGTCTTTTACAATTTGCGTAAGATCGTCTTCCAGGCTCTTGAGGAATTCGATAAAGGCATCGATGGCCCTGCGTGCTCCGGAAAGAGTGGTCGCCTCCGGTATCGTGGGTATATTGGTTATCTCCCTGCCGTATTTTTCTTTAAGTATTCTCGGTATCTCTGTAAGTCCGCGTTTAACAAGGAGATTTGTGAACTCCATAATTCCTTCTTCAGAAGTAAACTCAGCATACCCTTGGATATGAAGTCCAAAATTTTCTCCGCTTATAGGGTCTTTCGGGAAAGAACCGATTTTGTCGTCTATAAGGCTGTCATTGATAATGAGGTCCGTTACGATATTGGATATCTTTGCCCTTATGCTGACTCCCGGATCATTGGGCTTTACTGTCTGATCGGATCCCGTGATAAAAATATTGAGCCTGCTCTTATCGCCGGCATGCATCAGCTTAATATGGTTGATCTCATGGGCAAGTATAAAAAGTATTTCTTCGGGTTTTAAAGCCGCGACAAACCATGGATTCATGTAAATGGTTTCCCCGTTGGTGCACATGGTCGCCATATTGGGGTTGGGGTCGAATTTCTTATCGATGTTTCTGATATAAGTGTCATAGATAATATACTGAAGCTTCTGCTGATCCAGGCCTGCAAGCTCCGACTCTTCATATATATAATTCTCGTTTGTCTTGTAAAAGATACTTGAAAACTGCAGGAATTTTTTATGTGCGGCCTCGGCGGCCTCGTCAAATGACAGATGGTCAAGACCATATTTTCTAGGATCTCCCGATGGCACGGGGCCTGATCCGCTCGGTGAGGCATTGGACCCTGCCTCGCCCTCCCCATTGTTTATCCCAAGTATTTCATCCGCCAATTTTGTCTCGTTCAGTTCAGCCATTGCAGCAACCTCCGTATTTTTCGTATTTTTTCGACAGTGCCGGTATTTATTCTTATATGAGTATATAAGTATTTTTTTTCGACAGTGCCGGTATTTATTCTTATATGAGTATATAAGTATTTTATTCCGGCTATTTAATCTTAAACAAGGTTGTTTATCG
>RZYP01000482.1 GCA_009930275.1 Negativicutes bacterium | reverse complement strand
TTTTTTCGCATCACTTATCGCATTATGCACTGCTTCTTTGAAGCCTCGCCTATTGATCAGGCCTGTCATAAAATCAGTGTTCAAAGATGAGTAATGCATTTTGAAAAGATTTTGGATCGCTACGTAAGATAGGGAGGTAAGGAGAAAAAGGATCAGGTATGTCACATATGAGACATTTCTGACGATCATTCTGATGTGTTCTGAAGAGAAATCAACTCCGACAAGGCCGATAAGCTCACCGGAATCTATAATTGGCGCAAAAGCCGTGAGATATTCGCCCCAGGCCTCATCCCTGATCATGCCTGTGGCGGTTATGACCCCTTCATTGAATGCTTTGAGTTCTTCCTTTGACATCCCGTCCCTTGACCCGATCGGAGAAAAAAGGTCAGACTCGGGGTCTTCACCGTCAAGAATGTACTCGATCTCCGTATCCGAGATCTTTTTTTCTGTAAAAATAAAATCAGCGCCGGTGTCCTTTTTAATAAGCCGGAAGAGTCTGTTCATCCTGAGGTAGTAATCTTTATCGAAGTTGTCTTCTGAATAATTGGTCACATCAGATAACTTTCTGTAGTCGGAAACGTTGTCTTCAATGAACCGCGCAGCTGTAGCAGCGATGCCTTTTGCTTCCTCGGCCGATTCCTTTATCACAATGTCTTTTATGTTGCCTATGAGGATAGAAGCTACTGAAAAGAGTATTATTGCCAGAAATATCGTTAATGCTGCAGACGAAGCAATTACTTTTTTCCTGTCATACTCCATTTCTTCACCAGTTCCTTATTGTTGATCTTATTATTTTCGTTTACGGACTGTCTTTAGTGCTCAATTTTAACACAAAAGAATTATAAAGGAGCTAAATTTTTCAACATTCAATATGCGTATACAACGTGACCCAAAATCAATTCATAAAAGTTACCGGCGGCCAGTTGAAAAAAGAATGACCCCTACCGTTAATATAAAAATTAACTGGTAGGGGCCTGTGATTTGCGATGGTGGGCGATATTGGGTTCGAACCAACGACTTCCACCGTGTGAAGGTGACACTCTACCGCTGAGT
>RZYP01000481.1 GCA_009930275.1 Negativicutes bacterium | reverse complement strand
GGCTCTCCTGTAACCCCCGTGCCTGATGGAAGACAGGGCCCCTCCGCTCAAACGGAATCTGCCGGTTTCAAGAAATCCGCAGTCGATGTGTTCTGTTATGATCTCAATTATTTCTTTCGGAGAAGTGCTGTTGGACCATTCCTGCCTGGAGATTGGCACCCCGCCGCCAAACTTTGCCGCCAGCCTTTGCAAGAGTTCCCTTTCATCATCGTTCAGCCAGTCATTCCTGATATACTTCGAAAAGCGGCAGTCCAGGAGGGTGAAAGCGTCAAAAGCTCCCATCTCCTTCTCCTGTGTGTCCCACAGCAGGAGTAATAGGTTAGGATATTTCCTGAAATCGACGGTTTCTTCCATCCGATCGCCCCTCCATATTATCCTTTATTACATTCTATCTCGTATAATAAAGAAAAGATATCAAGTATAGCAGTGCGGGTGCTGTTGCGGAATACTGGCAAGTCAGGCACGGTCGCGGCTGTCTTTCCAGAGCCTTTCCTTGCGTGCCGCCGTCCGCGAACGCTTTTCCACGCGCTCATTTATAAAAAATGCGCACGAAATTTTCTATCACAAAGGGAGTTGATAAATTTGCCGTATTTCATAAGGCCGTTTTATATCTCCCGGGAAGATGCCCTGAAAATAAGAACGGAAGAGGAAGCGATGTTTAAAAGGGCTGCCATCACCGCTTTGGGTGAAGATGTATTCAGAAAAAGAAATTTCACTGTAAGGTTTGCCGGAATATTTGAAACAGGAGAAGGTCCGAACGTTGACAACGAGCAGTAAAAATGGTGTATGGCTTTCAAAAGAAGACGTTCAACACAGAGGACAATTTCAACAGTTTTTATGAATGAAAATATATACTCACAGTTGCCATTATAAATTATATTGACTGCGATCAATGGATAAAAAAACAAAAATTACAGGTAAATAACGAAATATTGCGAAAACGGCAAAATCCAATGCAAACTCCCACATATCGAAAACTTTCACAAAGTGGGTTTTGTCCAGATTCAGACAGGGTAAAATGATGTTTTTGGGGTCGTTTTTTGGCTGTTTTAGC
>RZYP01000480.1 GCA_009930275.1 Negativicutes bacterium | reverse complement strand
GACATTGGTCAGGATCGCCAACCGAAAAAGAATCTCACTATAATATTTTTTAAACACTATAAAATTTAAGAAAATGGAAATCAAGATTTTAGGGACGGGTTGTCCCAGTTGTAAGGCCCTGGAAGAGGCCACCGGAAAAGCAGTCAAGGAAATGGAAATTGACGCACACATAACAAAAGTGGAAGATATGGCTGAAATCCTCAATTACGGGATCATGACCACTCCTGCTTTGGTCGTTGACGGCAAAATTGTTCTGAAAGGCCGCGTTGCTTCCGTAGAAGAAATCAAAAAACTTCTTAAATAAAAACTATTATGAAGAAAGTACTTTTATTGCTGGCATGTTCCTTTATTGCCCTATCCGCCATGGGAAATGAAAAAGATGATATAGTCTCCGAGGTTAAAGCCTACTATTTTCACAATACACGACGTTGCGTTACCTGTAAGGCGGTGGAGGATGTGGCTTACAACGCCCTTAAGGAACTTTCCTCAGGGAAGATTTTGCTAAAATCCGTGAACCTGGAAGATAAAGCCAACAAAGACCTGGTCAATAAGCTGGGAGCTAAAGGGCAGGCTTTGCTAATCGTCAAAGGCGACAAGAAGATCGATCTGACAACTGACGGGTTCCTCTATGCGCGTACCGATCCCGATAAATTCATCCAAAAGATCAGGGAAGCCATCGAGTCTTTAAAATAAGCCTGAACCCGGATGGAGTATTTGCAAAACCTTCTTGGAAATGCACAGTTCCCGTTCATTTCTGCCTTTGTGCTGGGTCTGATGACGGCCATTAGTCCGTGTCCTTTGGCCACCAACATTACAGCCATAGGATTCATAAGCAAAGACATGCAAAACAGGCGCAAAGTGTTCTACAATGGCCTGGTTTATACCCTGGGTCGCGCCATAACCTATACGGCAATAGGGCTGATAATGTTCTTTACTGTGGGTGAACTCAACGTGTCCGGCTTGCTGCAACAATGGGGAGAGAAGCTGCTGGGACCGTTGTTGATCATTATCGGTCTTTTTATGCTGGGAGTTTTCAATTTCATAAAACTGCCCGG
>RZYP01000479.1 GCA_009930275.1 Negativicutes bacterium | reverse complement strand
GTGGCACGCTCTCCGGCGGACAGCGGAAACGCGTGGCTATGGCAAAGGCCTTAACGGAAGATGTGGATTTCCTGATCATGGATGAGCCAACCAACCACCTTGACATTGAGATGATTGAGTGGATGGAGGAGTTTCTCAACAAACAGAAACTTAGCCTTTTCCTTATCACTCACGACAGGTATTTCCTGGATAATGTGTGTGATGAGATTATAGAAATGGAGGGACAGACCCTCTTCAAGCATAAAGGGAATTACAGCAATTTTCTGAGAAGAAAGGCCGAAAGAGAGGATCAACTATTAAGAGAGACTGAAAGAGCAAAAAGTGTTTACCGTACCGAGCTCGACTGGATGCGCCGACAACCGCAGGCACGTCAGCATAAATCCAAGGCACGTATCGACGCATTTTACCATTTGGAACAAATTGCTAAGCGCAAAAACCAGGAAGAATCGTTCTCCTTTAAAATGCAAATGACTCGCCTGGGCAAAAAGATCATAGAGATGCACAACGTCAATAAACACTATGATGATCAGCTTATTCTTAAAGATTTTTCCTACACCTTTAAAAAAGAAGACCGCATTGGCATAGTGGGACCCAACGGAATAGGGAAATCAACTTTTCTGAATCTTCTCACTAAGCTGGAGAAGCAGGATACGGGCGAAATCATACATGGCGAGACCTTAAAAATTGGCTACTATTCGCAGGAAGGCCTGAATGTTCCCCGCGATAAAAGAATCATCAACATAGTAAAAGATGTAGCTGAGTCCGTATGTATTGGTGATACGTGGGTCTCGGCATCGGTGTTCCTTACCTTTTTCAACTTCGGCCCCGAATTGCAGTATAATTACTTCGATCACCTCAGCGGTGGAGAAAAACGAAGGCTCTTTCTGATTATGGTCCTGATGAAAAGTCCTAACTTCCTCATTCTGGATGAACCTACCAATGACCTCGACATCCAGACACTCACAACACTGGAAAACTTCCTCGAAGGATTTAAAGGCGTGCTAATGATTGTATCGCACGACCGCCTGTTCCTGGATAAACTGGTTGACCATGTATT
>RZYP01000478.1 GCA_009930275.1 Negativicutes bacterium | reverse complement strand
ATCTTATGTGGATTCAACCGCTACCGCCGCCGCGGGTGGTGGTGTGGGGGCAGGTACTTCTGGGCAAACCTTACGGCACAACGGCACCTCTTGGGTGGCTAATTCTGTTTTATATAATAATGGTACAAATGTCGGAATTGGGACGACGTCACCAGTTTCTAAATTACACATTCAAGGAACATCCCCAGTATTTAGAATACAAAGTGGTCCCAATGAAATTACTAAAATCGTCTTATCAGAAGACGCAAATGATGCGTTTACTTTAAAATATGATGGTTCTGGCTCTGGCTCAACTGGTAACAGATTCGGAATAGATACTTTTTGGGCATCCGATGTATTTACAATTAGAGGAGATGGCAACGTCGGGGTTGGAACGACGGTACCCAGAGCGAATCTGCACGTTGCCGATGCTGTTGTTTCCAATAAGCACATAGATACACAAGCTTCACAAATAGTGGAAGATACAGAGGGGAGATTTCAATTTATTGCTTCCAACTCTGGTACCGGTGGCTCAGGATTTACTTTTACAAATGCTCCTGCATCTGGAAATAACACGCATTGGAATATAAATCATGTCGGGTCTAGCATAGGTGACGGACTTTTGTTTAGATACTCTCAGACAACGGCGACGGGGCAGGATAGTTATGTTGCTTCGGGGTTTGTGAATAGTTTGTATCTTAAAGAGAATGGCAACGTCGGTATAGGTATTACAACCCCTACCGCAAAGCTTGATATTAACTCAGACATTTTAAGATTACGTACTGCTAAGACTCCAGCCACCGCTGGAGCTAGCGGCAATGCCGGAGATATCTGTTGGGATAGCTCTTATTTTTATATTTGCGTCGCTACTAATACTTGGAAACGTTCGGCTTTGGCTACGTGGTAACCAATAAACTTAATTATAATTAAACATAAAAATATGGACTGTAAAAATTATTTAGAAAAAAAAACCAAAGGAACAGCAGAAATTATCAAAGCAGGCGGAGGATACGCTTTTGCCGTTAAAAAGTTTAATGTTGAAACTGGCGAACCACTAGCCCCAGAGATTGAAAGTTTAGAT
>RZYP01000477.1 GCA_009930275.1 Negativicutes bacterium | reverse complement strand
ATCTCCGGAATTCCCGGTGCTTTGGATGTTCTAGTCGTCAAGACGAATAATTATGATACGATTGACTTTTTTTATAACGGCTTTTTTATTGGTGGTTAGTTGCCAGTCTCACATAAATTCCCAAAACGTTATTCTATTGCAGTCTCCTGATGAGATGCTGACCGCAGAATTTATGTTGTCAAATGAAGGCAACCCGATGTATGCCCTGAAGTATTCTGATGACTATATCATACTTCCAAGTGCGCTTGGCTTTGAACTTCGTGGCAACATCAAGGCTACTGAATTGAATTATGGAAAAACCATTAGCAAGACAGACTCAAGGCCAAGTCGCCACTTTAATGATCGTTTTAAAATAGTCAATATTTACAGAGATGCCTTTGATGAAGTCTGGACTCCTGTATGGGGAGAAGAATCAGAGATTCGAAATCACTATAATGAACTGCTGATTGATTTGGTACATAGTGAGACTTCCGAGAGGATGTCAATAAGATTCAGATTGTACAATGACGGTCTGGGATTCCGTTATGAATTTCCGGGCAATCAGAATTTGAATTATTTTGTTATAAAAGAAGAGCTCACCGAATTTGCTTTGGCGAATGATTATTTCGCATGGTGGTTACCGGGGGATTACGACACACAGGAATATGAATATGTGGAAAGTCGCATATCCCGGGTCCCGAAGCATTTTCAGAATGCAATATCGGGTAATTCCTCCCAGACTCCATTTTCAACGAGAGGTGTCCAGACATCTCTTTTGATGAGAACCGATGAAGGATTGTATGTCAATATCCATGAGGCTGCCTTGGTTGACTATCCCTGCATGCACCTGATTGTTGATCCCCGCAAAAAGACCCTGGTATCACACCTTACCCCCGATGCGCAAGGCTGGAAGGGATATATGCAAACCCCTTGTAATACACCATGGCGTACTATCCAGGTAACGCCGTCCGCGGAATCAATGTTGGCAAGCAGATTGGTCTTAAACCTCAATGAACCTTGTGTTTACGACGACGTTTCCTGGATTCACCCGGTAAAATATATGGGAGTATGGTGGGAAATGA
>RZYP01000476.1 GCA_009930275.1 Negativicutes bacterium | reverse complement strand
GCGCTTCTGTATCATATTTGCGCATAAGGTCATCAAGATCTATCTTCTGATCTCCTTCCTGCACCACTTCTGCTGTTTTTATTTCTGTTTCACTCACTAAAAATTCCTCCCTTGTGGAGACTTTGCATAAGCTATATTTTTTGCACAAACACTTTTAATACTCGTTGATAAAATCCAATCTGTCAAGGCTTCTCTAAGATTTTTGAATATTAAAAATTTTACTAATTTAACCTGATACTGTTTTACATATCAAAACAGAACGTGATGTACCAAGCCTGTTGGCTCCCGCTTTTATCATAACCTCTGCACTTTCTCTGTCTCTTATCCCTCCCGACGCTTTAACGCCTATTTGAGGAGGCAGGCAGTCTCTGATAAGTTCAACATGCCTGACCGTTGCCCCACCGGATGAAAATCCTGTCGAAGTTTTGAGAAAATGCGCGCCGGCTTTAACTGCCTCGCTGCAGGCTTTTAATATTTCATCGTCTTCCAGAAGGCAGGTCTCGAGGATCACTTTGACTGTACAATGAGGAACAGATCTTACTACCCCTGCGATATCTTCTCTGAGAAGATCGTACGAACCGTTCTTGGCATGTGATATGTTCATCACCATGTCAATTTCTGCCGCCCCGTCCAAATAAGCTTTCTCTGCCTCATATGCCTTTGATGACATTGTGTTGGCCCCAAGAGGAAAACCCACAACCGAGCAGACCTTTACATCTTTGCCCCTGAGCCTTTCTGAAGCAAGAGCCACGTAGCACGGATTGACGCAGACTGATGCAAATTGCCACTCCGAAGCCTCGTCGCAAAGCCTCAAAATATCATCTGTTCTAGCTGAGGGGTCTAAATTTGTATGATCTATATAATTTGCAAGGTCCATTCATTCCACTCCATCTATTAATTTACCCCAAATCCATGTTCCTGGACCACTTCATCAAAGATGGAAAGTCCCGGAAGGGCACTGGCCCTGGGATATCTGTGTGTTATCTTGTAATAGACAAGATCAGGAGGCGCTTCGGAGATTTTTTGAAATACTATCCTTTCATTGACTGCCTTAAGTTCTTCCATG
>RZYP01000475.1 GCA_009930275.1 Negativicutes bacterium | reverse complement strand
CATGGAAGAACTTAAGGCAGTCAATGAAAGGATAGTATTTCAAAAAATCTCCGAAGCGCCTCCTGATCTTGTCTATTACAAGATAACACACAGATATCCAAGGGCCAGCGCACTTCCCGGACTGTCGATCTTCGATGAAGTGGTACAGAATCATGGATTTGGGGTAAAATAAAAATGGAGTGGTACAATTGAACCTCGCATCTTTAATAGATCACACAAATTTAGATCCTGCAGCTAAAAAAGATGATATTCTAAGGCTCTGCGAAGAGGCTTTGGAGTGGAAGTTTGCATCAGTCTGCGTCAATCCTTGTTATGTGGCTTTAGCTTCAGAAAGGCTCAATGGCAAAGGTGTAAAAGTTTGCTCTGTTGTGGGTTTTCCTCTTGGAGCGAACACAATGTCATCAAAGGTCTACGAGGCAGAGAAGGCTTACAAGGACGGGGCGGCAGAGATCGATATGGTGATGAACATTTCACATGCCAAGAACGGTTCGTACGATCTTCTCAGAGAAGATATCGCAGGGGTCGTAAGATCTGTTCCTTATTGTACGGTCAAAGTGATCCTTGAAACCTGCCTTCTGGAAGACGATGAAATATTAAAAGCCTGCAGCGAGGCAGTTAAAGCCGGCGCACATTTTTTAAAAACTTCTACAGGGTTTTCATCGGGAGGTGCAACTGTCAGGCATGTTGAACTTATCAGAAGAAATTTGCCTCCGGCAATAGGCGTTAAGGCGTCAGGAGGCATAAGAGACAGGGAAAGCGCAATGGCAATGATAGCAGCAGGAGCAAACAGGCTGGGTACTTCACGTTCCGTTTTAATATGTAAAGAAATATCAAAAATGACACATTGAAAATTTAAATAATCAAAAATCTTATAGATGCCTTGACAGATTAAATTTTATAAACGAAGATTAAAGACGTTTGTGCTAAAAATGTAACATATGTAAAGTCTCCACGAGGGAGGAATTTATAGTGAGTGAAACAGAAATAAAAACAGCAGAAGTGGTGCAGGAAGGAGATCAGAAGATAGATCTTGATGACCTTATGCGCAAATATGATACAGAAGCGC
>RZYP01000135.1 GCA_009930275.1 Negativicutes bacterium | reverse complement strand
TGTAGCGAGGTTGACATTCGCCGCATAGACACCAGGCAATTTCTGCAAACCTTTTTCAATTCGTGCCGCACAGGCGGCGCAAGTCATGCCGGTAATCGCAAACTCGACTTTATCTTTCACAACTTCATAACCCAGATCATGTATTTTTTCGGCCATAACCTCAGGCTTGATCTGTGCCGGGTCATAGGTGACGACGGCCTTTTCTGAAGCAAGGTTAACAGCGGCTTTTTCAACGCCGGCCAACTTGGACAAACCTTTCTCAATCCGTGCAGAGCACGCTGCACAAGTCATACCGGAAATTTTCAATTGAACCGTACGTGATGTCGTTTTTTTATTTTCCGTCACAGAAATCACTTCCTTTTTCCCAACAACTTGCTGTCAAATTCTCTAAGCCAATCCAATCCAATCCCTAAACATATCATTTGGTAAAATGTTTCAGTACCTGCATTAGTTCATCAATGCTTTCCTCGCCATGATCTTCCTTGATGGCCTTAATAACGCAGCTTTTCGCATGGCTTTCCAAAATAAGCATCGCTGCTTTATTGAGGGCTGCCCGCGCCGCTACAATTTGCTGAACAACATCGACGCAGTAGCGCTCCTCTTCCACCATCTTGTCTATGCCATTTATCTGCCCGGCTACCTTCTTTAAGCGCTGCCGGACATCCTTCTTTTCAGTTTCATTTAGCATTATTTATCTCCTCCAATATACCCTACCCCAGTATTGTATATCTTAATTATAAAACGATTGCCCGCATTTGGTCAATGGGGAAATGTCCGGATGGGAAAAACCGCGGCTCACTGCCGAAAAATCCCCTGCTCAAATAGCCTTCTTCTTTAATATATATTATTGTTAGGTTGTAAAGCGATAATTGAATAATCCGTTTAAATCCTTCTGAGCTGAAATTATCTGCTGCTGGCTTTTTTAGGTTTACAGATGTGTCGTCAAAAATATACATTTAATGGAGGTGCCTCATGGAAGCGATGGTTTTCATATTCGAACACCCACATTTATTCGAAGCCATCAAAGAATATACCGGGGTTTATAAAGTTGTCATCATTAACAAAGTAAGCAGGACCGACAGACAGGAATTAAAAACAGTTTTTGATGAGTTCATCGAGGTCGCAGACATCCATAACGATTCCGAAGTTGACCGGGTGGTAGCCGGCATCGTCAGCCAAAGAAAAATAAAGGCCATTTACGGTTCTTATGAATCGGCAATTGAAATCGCCGGCCGTCTGAGAAGCAAATTTAACATACCCGGAATGACCGAAGAAGAAACTTTAAAAGTGCGCAACAAGGCTTTGATGAAAACCGTCATGAAACAAAATGGAATTGCAACGGCGGACTTCACTATTGTAAATACACTAAGCGACCGCCTGCGCCTTCTTGCAAAGCTAAAAAAGCCGATGGTTGTCAAACCGATTGACGGCGCGGCAACCAAACACACTTGTAAAATCAATGGTTTCCGGGAGCTTTTTAAAGCTGACGCGCTGAAGGCTCTGTTCAGGCATAAAACTATTTTGGCTGAATCCTTCATTGACGGTGAAAAATATCATTGCGATTCCATCGTGGTCAGCGGCAAGATAATTTTTTCCTCCGTCTCTAAGTATTTCTGCAACTGCCTTAATGCCCTTAATTCCGAAGCCCCATGGGGATCGATCTGTTATCCTGCAAGTTATGACAGTGATGACGTCATAAGCAACATTAAAAATTTAAACGAAAGAGCGATCAAAGCCTTAAATATTCAAAACTCCGTTTGTCATCTGGAGGCTTTTGTCGATAAGCAAGGCAATGTCACCTTTGGCGAAATCGCGGCCAGAATCGGCGGCTTCCCCATGATTCCGGAAGCTGTGAAAAATACTTACGGCGTTGACCTCCATAAGGCGTTTGTCGATTTGGAAATGCATAACTACAGGCATCAGTATAATCCTAAACCTGTGTTTACCGGCTGGGCCTCTTTTCCTTCGAGAAGGGGGACCGTTGCGGAAATTTCGAGCGAGGCAGATTATGCCAACATCGAAGGACTGGTTAACGTGAAGATTCTGAATAAAATCGGCGACAGGCTCAATATGCGGAAAAATACATCAATCAGAAGCGGTTACATCGTAATGGAAGATACCGACTGCGAAAGGTTAATCAGAAAAATATCGGATGCCTGCGGCCGCTTTCAACTAAAAGTCAAATAGCTTTAAGTTACGCCGATATAAACTGAAAGCAGGGGGACTTTATATGAAGGCTTTGGTTTTTCTGTCAGCCTTTTCTTTTATCAACGAATTTCTGCCAAGCTACCGGGAATACTGGAAAGTGCTGATTACAGATAAGAAAAGCAAACCTAATAAGATAGAGCTGGAACAATATTACGACGAGGTTTTCATTATAGATGACCTCCAATGTAAAAAAGAAGTCGCAAGGATTTTGGCAAAGGTTCTAATAACAAGGGAAATTGAATCGCTTTATACGACCTTTGAACCGGTTGTCGAGGTGGCGGGATATCTGCGGGAGAAATTCAAACTGCGAGGCATGAGCTATGACGAAGCGCTGAGAGTCCGGAATAAGCATCTCATGAAAAAAACAGCGGTTGAAAACGGCATTGCTACGGCAAAGTTCTCCCTGATCAAAAACTTGAAGGGCTTATGCGCATTTATCAGGGAAACCGGTTATCCGATAGTAATCAAACCCGTAAGCGGCTGTGCAACCGGCAATACCTTCAAAATCAGTTCCTTCGGCAGTTTTTTTAATGTTGATGTAATCAAAATGTTATGGCGGCACAAGGAATTTTTAGCCGAAGAATTTATTGACGGGTGCGAGTATCATTGCAATTCAATAATTGTCAACGGTAAAATCGTTTTTTCTTCCGTCGGAAAAAACCTCTACAATAATATGGATACGGTGCTTGCCGGCAGGCCCAAAGGCTCCATTGCCTTTCCCGCCTGCTGCGACAACGACCGACCTATCGGGGACATCAAGAGCTTTAACGAACGCCTGGTCAATTGCTATGGCATAAGGGACGGCATCAGTCATGCGGAGGTTTTCGTAGACAGCCGCGGAGTCATTTATCTCGGCGAAATCGCGGCCAGAATCGGTGGGGTGCCTATCGGTGACTGTATTAAAAATACCAGCGGCGTGGATATCAACAAGGCTTATATTGATGCTCCAATTGACAACTTTCAGGCTGGCAACATCAAAGAGCGACCTGTTTTCACAGGCTATCTCACCTTTCCCTCCAAAGCAGGCGAGTTGGTCACGATTTCGGATGAAAGCGACTTTTCCCATCTGGGCGGTATCAAAGAGATTAAGTTCCTTAATAAGCCGGGTGACCGCTTGATGAGGCAAAAAAACACGGCAGTACGGACAGGCTATATCATCATTGAAGACGAAAGCTATGATCGCCTTAAGGAAAAGCTGCTCGACGCCTTCCAAAGTTTCAGGCTGACCGTTAAATAATACCCGCAAGTCATACATCGATTATACTTCGAAAGGCGGCGCTAAATTGCTGTTTCCGTGGATTAAAGCGCGCAGGCAGGTAAAGCATTACGAGCAATATAGTAAGAGCCAATGGTATTCTTCTGCACAACTAAAAGCCCTGCAAGAAGAAAAGCTGCTTGCTCTTCTTACTCACGCTGCTAAAAATACACCGTACTATAAAAAAATATTGGACTTGGGTAAATTGACAAACTCTTCAGCCCTTGAATATCTACATTCTCTTCCAATCTTGGACAAGTCTTTACTGCAAGCGGAGTTCCTCAACCTGATCAGCGACAGCAGCGCCGACTTTACCGGGCACATCCATTCATCAGGCGGAACAACGGGTCAACCCGTAAAGTATTACCTGGATGATAATCTTAAAGTCATCGGCAAGGCAATCGAACGGCGAGGAGATTTCGAGTGGACACATACCCGTCCCCAATGCCGCAAGGCTATCCTCTGGGGGCGCGTAGATACGAAAAAGCGCCGCCTCTCCTTGTTGCGCGGTTTTTTAAACAAGCAATGGAAATATTATGCTTATAAAGCATCCGGGAACGATCTGGCGGCCATTGCTAAATCGCTCGGCACCGTCCGTCCCGAGTTAATCATGGGTTATTCCTCAATGCTGGGAATAATCGCAGAATATCTGCTTCAAAAAGGCATTAAGGATATTCGCCCCAAAACTATCCTGGCCACGGCCGAAATGCTGACTGAAGAAACAAGGGTGCTTGCGATGCAGGCTTTTGGCTGCCCGGTCTATAACCGTTACGCTTCCAGCGAGTTTGGCCTTATTGCCAGCGAATGTGAAAAGGGTAATCTCCATATTCATACGGAACGCTTCGTGTTGGAGGTTCTCAAGGACGGAAAGCCTGTCCCGCCCGGCGAGAAAGGCGAAATATTTATAACTGATTTGGATAATTACGCTTTTCCTTTTCTGCGAAACGCTACCGGTGATATAGGTGCGGTGTCTCCTATTCCTTGTTCCTGCGGACGCGGTTTGCCGGTATTAAAAAAGCTCTCGGGAAGAACAGCCGACTATATAAGAACACCGTCCGGCATTGCGGTACTCGCAGTTGAAACCTTTACAGCCTTTCGCACTGTTTGCTCTAATCATGAAATAAAAAGAGTGCAAATCGTCCAGCCGGCCTTGGATACAATTATTGCCCGCCTTGTTATCGGCGACGGTTACACCTCAAAAATGGAAGAACTGATGCGCAGCATGCTTTTTGAACTTTGCTTTAATAATACTGGCATTAAACAAATTGACTTCGAGTACGTGAAAGCGCTTGATGTTGCCCCATCTGGGAAAATCCCTTTTTATATATCCATGCTTGAAGGAGAGTGAGCAAACATTGTCTGCTAAAAAAACTTCTGACGAACAATTGTCAGTCATGCTGCTGTTTTCCCAAGCTTGGGATATTGGCGGCGCAAAGACGCACATCGAAACATTGGTGCAGCAGCTCAGGCAAAACGGCAATAGAGTCGTCCTCGTCGGTAACGATGAAGAGATTGTTCGGCAATTTAAAAGCATTCAAGCTTATTGCATCAACTATCGTTCTCTGAATCCTTGGTCAATAATTAGAAACTACAGCCTTCTCAAAAAACTAATTAAAAAACACCGGGTGAAGTAATTCATGCTCATCAACGGACTGCCTACGCCTATGCATGGCTTTTAATGAAGACTTTCAATATTCCTTATACCATAACTTTCCATGACAAATGGCGTCGCTTGCACAGGATATATAAATTCGTGCTGCCGGACCGTTGCGTTGCAATAAGTCAAGGAGTAAAAGACCACATCGTCAGCTTGTTTGAACTAAAAGACGCACAAGTTGAAATAGTGGAAAACGGTGT
>RZYP01000474.1 GCA_009930275.1 Negativicutes bacterium | reverse complement strand
GGAAAGAGCATCTGCCATCCCCTTCCCTGCCCCACCGGCGGAAATATTGATACGTATCTCCGGGTTTTCTTCCATAAAGGCCTCCGCCCAACGCACAGTTAGCGGATAGAGCGCGAAGGCTCCACTAATATTTACTGCCGATTGTTTTTTCTCCTGTGATTGTCGCCCATTACAGCTCAGAAAGAGCAAGGGTATTATCAGTAACAATAAAAAAGCCCGGTTTTTCATATTTGTTTGATTTTTCACAAAAATAGCGCTACGGATAACAGCGAAAAACAGCGAAAAAACGTAAATCAGCTTACGTCTAAAGACGTATTTTACAGAAGCAGACAAATTGCTTTGAAGGCGACAAAAAAGAAGAAAAAAAATGCTTTAAATATTATAAGGTAATTATTCCGTGTTTGATGGCGTACATGACCAGCTGGGCGGTATTTCCGGCACCTGTTTTTGAAAGCAGGTTTTCACGGTGCTTATCGACGGTTCGTTTGCTTAGTGAGAGAATCTTTGCAATTTGGTTATTGGGCAACCCTTTACAGATATGATATAATATTTCTTTTTCACGATCGGAGAGCGTTTCTCCGTTTTCGCTGTTGAAGCCATCGGAAACCAACTGCATCGCCAGCTCCTGTGCGATATAATTTTTCCCGGATAAGACATCGGCTATGGTGCGCTCCACTTCACCAATATCGGAATTTTTTATCAAAAAACCTCTCGCTCCGGCTTTTATCATTTGTTTATAATAAAGCGGATCGCTATACATCGAGAGCCCGACAATTTTTAATTCCGGCTCCAGAGCCACCGCTTTCTTTGTGGTTTCTATTCCATCCATTGCTGGCATATTGATATCCATAAAGACAATATCCGCAACTTCCACCCTGAGCTGGTTTAAAAATTCCTGTCCCGAAGACATATCCACCACTTTTATAACATTGGGAAGCCCTGAAAGGATAAGCCGAAAGCCCTCTCTGAATAAAAAATGGTCGTCGACAATATAAATGACTAATTTGTTTTCATTTCGCATTATGATACAATTTGACGTACTTTATCCATTAATTACCCGGATAGTAAT
>RZYP01000473.1 GCA_009930275.1 Negativicutes bacterium | reverse complement strand
GATACCGATTAAAACGTTTGTTACGATTAGCATGTTAATTCCTCCTTCAGTAGTTCTGGATTTTCGTAGATGTTGCCGAGGACTTCGTTCTCATCATTTCCTGCCAAATATTGAAAATTTCTGCCGTATTTTTCTTTTCCGTCAGTAACTTTAAAATCAACTTCGCTCAAATCATAAACAACAACACCAGCGAAAACCTCTCCATTATAAACAGTTTCAACTATATCCCCCTCATAAATTTCAACACCGTTTTTATCGCACAACCCTGTGTACTGCATGACTTCAAAGTCTTCAGGTTCATCCAACAAATAACCCAAGTCTATAGCGGTAATTAAGTCGCACCATTCTGACATCTCTTTTTCATACTTTTCCCACGCTCGAAACTTAATCTCTCTCATCCCTCTACCTCCTCGTTCTTCCCACGGATACCGTTCTACCTTCTCACTTTTCCAATACCGGTAGCCGTTGATTAAAAGTTCATCTTCTGTCAGTGGTGTTTCATAGGTTAGTTGTTGCACTTTCCCGACTTCTGGGATGTAGTAGGAGTACATGCGTTTCAATAAGCTCGCTCCCTATCTGCCGTTCCGGTTTCTTTAATCTGCAATAGCATGTTGTTTAGTTCATCTTCCGTTAGCCATCCGTAAGGTTCTCCGCCTAATTCAAAATCGTCTGATTCATCATCGAAAAATAATTCCATCATTTCCAATCCATAGGTTCCCGGACCGTTGACAACACTCGCTCCGTAGTTGTTCGGGAATCTGATAAAAATTTGATTGTTGAACGTATCACCTTTTGTCATGTACGGCTTGAATTCATCAGCTATGATTTTTTCGGGCAGTAATTTCATTTGATTACCTCGTCGCATACCAGCCAGCGACACTCATGCGCGCTTACGTCAACCCTGCGCTCCAGTATGCCTTTTTTCAGCCGATACAGCACGCGTCTGCTATTAATTACTACCCCGAATAAGTCATGTCGAATGATATCTACTTCGCCGTACACGGCTTTTAATTTGTCGATTGCGGTTACCGTAGTCATTTACTCGCTCCAATCTTCGACTAGGTCGATTACCG
>RZYP01000472.1 GCA_009930275.1 Negativicutes bacterium | reverse complement strand
TAGCAATCAACAGGGATTCAATCACCGTTGAGATAGAATCGAAGCTGGACAAAACATCATTCAAGGTGCCATGTTTCGCACTGGAGGAAGTATGAAAATAGTCATTGAATCGACAGACAAGAAGCGCAAGGTGCAATCCGATGCACAAGACCCTCTCCAACTCATGGCGGTTCTGAGCCTTACCCTAGTTGACGCTGGGGTGAAGCTAGGCTACTCAAGGGAGCAGATACAGGACATATTTGCTAAGACAATCAGAAGGAGGTACGAATGAAAAAGATTGGTGATAGATTTATGGCAGAACTTTGTGACGGAAGAACGCACCTGCTTAAAGCGGTCAAAAACACAGGCTCTTGCTTTGGGTGTGACTTGAAAGCATTTGATAATTGCTATGGGCTCTGTGAAGCGTCAATAGGTAATGACAAGATTGTCATAAAGGATTTAGGCGTTCCGAATGAAGAAGGATGTTTGCCTGCTCCATGGGATAATGGATTGTACCCTACAGTATATAGCACGAAATATGGAGTCTGGTTTGCATATGCCGTAAGCTATGGCATTGAAATGTGGGCAAAAGGTGAAACTATGCAAGAAGCAATCGACCAATGGAATAGGAGATAATATGGAATACGGCAAAAAGACTTTCAGAAATTTGTTTGAACAGTGGGTTGAGGACTTTGAAGGAAAGCCACATATGTATAAGCTTGTTTCATCCAGCCACGTAGACGAGGACGGAATAGCGGATTGCAAAGGGTGTTGTTTCGGTAGCTCAAACCGTCTTAGCCAACATTGCTGTAACTACGCTCCTACCCCAGAGGCAAGTTGCCCTGTTGAGCAAGGGAAGAATGGCATTGTTAAAGATTTAGGGATCCTTAGAAATGGCAAACTACCTAGCTCATTCGGGGTGTATCCATCTACACAATATCCCGAAGCAGGCGAGCCATGGGTTATCTACGCATGGATTTGTAGAGATAAAATGATAATCAAAGAAGAAAAGGCGTACGGCAGGACAGAACAAGAAGCCATCGACAATTGGAATAGGAGGTACGAATGAACGCCGGGAAGCAATTCGAGAAGGACTTCAAAGCA
>RZYP01000471.1 GCA_009930275.1 Negativicutes bacterium | reverse complement strand
GGGCTTTCACCTTGTCATTGAATAAAAAAGGCAGTTCGTAGATAAAATCCTCGTTTATGTTGAAACCATTTTTCCGTTAATAACGGGTGGCATATCTTTGCATCACGTTTGAAAAACAACTCGTGTCCTGGAGTAAATTTTTAGTTTAAAAAACATTTTAAAAATATTCATTATGAAAACAACAATCCTTAAATTCCTTACGCTCTCAGTAGCCATCTTCGCTTTCACCAACATTTCTTTCGGACAAGGTAACACAGCATCTGATAATTCAACTGTAGGTGCTCGTATTATTACTCCTATTGCAATTGAAAATACTGCATCCCTGGAATTTGGTAATCTTCTTGAAACCGGTTCTTTATATACAGTTACTTTGGACCCAGTAACTGGTACAACAACTGGAGCCTCCCGTCCTTCGGGTTTAGAAGGAATTATACAGGCTGCTAGCTTTAGTGTGACAGGTGAACTCAACGCAACTTATTCCATTAGTGTTCCTTCGGAAGCTGTAACACTAACCAACGGAGCTGCGGGTGAAGCAAATTCGATGACTTTAGATAATTTTGTCCCAAGCAAAGAAACAGGAACTATTTCTGCAACAGGAGACACTTTTACGGTAGGTGCAGACTTAACGGTTAAAGCAAGTCAAGAAGCTGGAAATTATACAGGAACTTTTAATGTGACTGTTAACTACAATTAAAATAGTTCCACAAAAATATATTTCCTCGGTCGCTCCTTCCATATGGGATGGAGCGTTCCGGGGAAAATTCAAAAAAAAGAACTAAAAACGCACAATCATGAAAAAGCTTATAGTACCCATAATCTTAGGTCTGCTGGTGATTGGATTTCCCCTCAAAAGTATCGCACAAAATGTGACTGCAACTGCTACAGCGGAACTGGTGGAAGCCCTTTCTGCCGATGAAGTGGATCAGTTGAATTTCGGAAAGTTCATTGCCGGGGAAAGCGGCGGAACAATTGCTGTTGCCGGTACCGCAGCCGGAACTATCACCGCTACCGGTACCGTTGCAACCATTGGTGGTGGTGCCCCCAGTTCCGCTTCGTTTGATATCAGCGGTCTGGCAAGTCAGA
>RZYP01000470.1 GCA_009930275.1 Negativicutes bacterium | reverse complement strand
GCCGTCAGGCGTGTTGCCGAACTTACTTTAAGAGTAGCAGGAGATAAAGCATGAATTTATATTTCAGGATCTTGAGTTATATCAAGCCCTATCTGCCGCGGTTGATTACCGCGGCAATTTGTACGGTACTGGCTGCCGCAGGTAATTTATACGTGCCGTGGATTATCAAGGACGTAATAGACCAAGTACTGGCAGAAAAAAATGCAGATATGCTTAATATTATTGCCTCCGGCATTATCGTGATTTTTCTGGTAAGAGGGGTCTGTTTTTACGGCCAGAATTATCTGATGAGCTATGTAGGCGAACGCGTCATTATTGACATCCGCAGTGCCGTTTACAGTAAACTGCAGCGCTTAAGCGTGTCTTTCTATGACAAGAATAAAACCGGTACTATTATGAGTTACGTCACGAACGACGTTTCTGCTTTGCAGTCAGCCATGGTACAAAATACTATTGAGATGATTACAGAGGGTTCAATCCTGATTGGCTCTATAAGCGCCATGGTTTATCTGGATTGGAAGCTAACCCTCTTTACCTTTTGCACGTTCCCCGTTGTTCTCTGGTTGATGGACTTTTTTGGCAAGCGTATTCGCAAGTCAGGCCGCAGGATTCAAGAGTGTACTGCGGATATCACCTCCGTCTTGCAGGAGACGGTTGTTTCCGCACGCGTCATCAAGTCCTTTGTACGGGAAGACTATGAAATCAATCGTTTTTGCACGCAGAATTTTGCCAATTTCCGCGCTAATATGAAGAATGCGCAGCTGATGGCGCTTTTGACGCCGGTTATTGAATTTGTTGCCGCGATTGGTGTTACGGCCATTATCTGGTATGGCGGGCACGGCGTTATTAATGGCGACCTTACTGCAGGCTCACTGGTCGCTTTTTTGGTTTATGCCGTTAATATTTCCAATCCTGTCAAACGTCTGACCAGGGTAGTGGGAAATATCCAGCGAGCATTGGCTGCGGCCCAGCGTGTTTTTGACATCCTTGATATGAAGGAAGAAATCGAAGAAATAGCCGGCGCAAAAGCCTTGCCGCCGATAGAAGGCCATGTAGAATTCCGCAATGTCAGCTTTGCCTACGGG
>RZYP01000469.1 GCA_009930275.1 Negativicutes bacterium | reverse complement strand
CAGGGAAGGGATTGGAAATAAGCGGCACTCTTCTTGATCAGGTCAAAATTGAGGAAAGGCTCACCGCCGTACCAGGACAGAGTCGGAGGAACGGTTTCTAAGAGAAGCTGCTTTTTGGCCGGAGCTAATTTTTGGAAAAAGGCAGTATATTTTTGGAAATAATAATTGAGGCCTTGATAAGCAATATCTTCTGTCATGTCGAGCTGCGACGCTTGCCCCTTTGCGGCGGCAATTGTTCGCTTGCAATAGCGGCAGGCGTAATTGCAGTTTTGGGTGACTTCCAGGCAGAATTTTCTCAGCAGGATATTTTCATCATAATATTTTATTTGTTTGGCCAACGCTACGCAGTCAACGGGGGAGATTTCACCAGCAGGGCCTCTGCTGAAGACGCCGGATTTTTTCAAGGCTTGGAACTTCGTCAGCAATAGTTGTTTTTTAGCAGCGTCAATAACAGGTTTATAATTTGCATTAAAAATTTCTGCTGCGGTCTTCTCACTTAAAAAATCTATAAGCACCTGCATCTCATCCGCCGAAATAATGAAAGCAAAGTGAGGTTTGGCATCATAAACAAGAATATCATCACCATACGGGAATAATTGGACTAAGGGGTATTCATAAGCAAAAAAATCTTGGTTCATCGAAGCTTGCTCCTTTAAAAGTTCATGCCAATATCAGTTCTCTACTTGATATTGGCATGAGGGTAAATTTTTCTTGGGCTTACCAGGGCTGGGAACCGCCGGCAAAAGTACTTGCAGCTGAAGCGCTTTTGTTTGAGCTTTTGGTGTCCGCGGTCACATTGCTTTGGCTGCAGGAGCAGGAACAAGAACAATTGCAGGTCTTGCCGCCTTTGATTGCTTCTGCTTCTTCTACGCTGAGCTCTGTTACGTTTTTAAGAAACTCCATAAATTATCCCCCTCTGATGCTAAATTATGAAGCAAAGGCAGCGCTATTTAATCTCACCCTTGCGTTTATCAGATAATTCGACATATTTTTCTTTATACCTTTTTAAATTTAGGACAGTCCACATTATTCGAGCCTTTTTCTTTTTGTATACAAAATAATGTTACAAAAAGCTTGTCTAATAAG
>RZYP01000468.1 GCA_009930275.1 Negativicutes bacterium | reverse complement strand
ATGATACCCTGATAACCCCCTCTCGCGAGGCACGCCCATTAAATCTGCCATACCAAAACGACCTCTTTATGATGGATTTTCCCTTGCATAAGGGATTGTTGCAACGAATTACGAGTACCCCCCTGGCTAATGAAACAGAGCCCCGGGAGTACACCTCCGGAAAATATATGTTCCTCTCGGATGCCAACGGTATTACAAATCGCTATCTTGCTGTGGTTGATTCCGCAATTGCCTTCGTTGATACTATTGCCCATTACCGGTATTTTACAACGACGTATCCGTTGACCAACTATGCGCGTAGCATCCTTGATTTTGATCTGGATGCTGCCGCTGGTTATTATTCAGAAATTGTTTTTCATGATCAGCGGTATTATACCTATTTCAATCGTATTCAGGATTATGCCTTGCCCGCATCAGCAACTGAGAACCCGCTGACCGGTTATATGGAGGAACGCCTAAGGGCAGAAGGCCACCGGGATGAAATCCAGTCCGTTACCTATAACCGCATCTTCAGGCGTTTTACGAATGTGTATGAACCGGATTTATCTCCCGGATTGCCCTTGCATGACCGAAAAAATGTTTCACTGGAACTCGATTCCATCGGCTTCACAGCAGGGATATACCGTGGCGATGACACTACCTATACCCTGACAGTAAATGCCCCGCTCAATTATTTTTCTCCACCTAAAAAACGTAATTATAATGTGGAATTTTCTATCAACGAACTGGTGACACAGGTCGATTTTACCTCTATGAATTACTCCTATCAGCAGTTTTCCGGTGGAGCCTCACCTATATACCTGAATGCCGGTTTTAATGTATTTACCCAGGTTGGAGTGACGGATTTGTTGGAAGACCACCGTATTATTGGTGGTGTTAAACTGGGTGGGGATTTAACGAATAATGAATACATTATTAATTATGCTGATTTGTCAGGCCGCATTGACAAGGAGCTTATTTTGCATCGCAAGGCAGATGAAATTTTCCAACAAACTTATTGGGGCAAGTTGAGAAATCATGAATTGCTTTACAAACTAAGCTATTCGCTTAACCGAGTGATGTATGTAGCAGCAACCGGCATCTTACGTAACGACAA
>RZYP01000134.1 GCA_009930275.1 Negativicutes bacterium | reverse complement strand
CAGGCTGCTGCCTAAGCCGCCTTTAGCGGCTGACGGTGCGCCGAGCAAAGTCTACAACATCGGCAACAACAGTCCGGAAAAACTGATGACCTTCATTGCTACGCTGGAAGAGGTTTTGAGTGAAGCACAGGGGCGCGCAGTGGTCTTCGAGAAAGTCTTTGAACCGTTGAAGCCGGGCGACGTACCGGCGACTTACGCCTCGACAGATTTATTGCAGGAGGCGGTGGGCTTCAAGCCGCAGACTTCCATTAAAGAAGGCCTGCGCAAGTTCGCACAGTGGTACGTGGAATATTACGGGGTGAAATGAAAATTATGGACCGAAGGGTGGACCAAAGGGGACTGTCCCCTTTGGTCCATAAGCTACAATCATCATGATTTTCCTGAAGGCGATCAAGTTAAGGTGAGCGGCACCTTTGACAGCGCAGAAAAATGTCTTAAAATAATAAAAACATATAAAAGTGTATTAAAACACCACTATTTTATATAAAATAGTGGTGTTTTAATACACTTTGTACTATAATACCCTTAAGAGGTGAGCATATGAAACGCAAAATTACCGAGCAATTGCTTTTGTGGAAAAATAATCCTGATAGGATGCCATTATTATTGAACGGTGCACGCCAGGTGGGCAAGACCTATTCTGCGCTTACTTTTGGCAAGGCATATTATAAGGACACGGCCTATTTCAATTTTGAAGATGCCAAGGATGTAAATACTATTTTTGAGCGGGATTTGGACCCGGAGAGAATTATCAAAGAGTTAGCGGCTAAAAAAGGACAGAGCATAACCAAAGGCGATACGCTTATTATTTTTGATGAAATACAAGTTTGTGAGCGTGCGCTTACTGCTTTAAAATATTTTTGCGAGCAGGCGCCAGGCTACCATATTATTGCTGCCGGTAGTCTTTTAGGGGTTGCTTTGAATAGAGAAGGTTATTCTTTTCCTGTTGGTAAGGTTGAGATGCTTCCAATGTTTCCACTCGATTTCGAAGAGTTTCTTTGGGCATTGGGTGAAGAAAGGCTGTCAGATTTGATTAGTGAATCGTTTGCGGCCTTCGAACCCTTGGCTTTGCATGAGAAGGCTTTAGAAAAATATCGTTCTTATCTCGTAATTGGCGGAATGCCAGCGGTAGTGGCGGATTATCTTAATAAAAAGGATTTCGATTTTGTTAAGGTAAGACAGAAAACACTAAATGATTCTTACGTGGCGGATATGGCAAAATATGCTTCTCCGCAGGAAACGGCAAAAATTATTGCCGCTTGGAGCAGTGTGCCGGCACAGCTTGCTAAAGAAAATCGCAAGTTTCAATATAAGGTAATCAAAAAAGGCGCGCGTGCAGCAGAGTATGAGATGCCTTTGGCGTGGCTTAATGCTGCCGGTATAATTAATAAATGCTGTTTAGCTAAGGAGGGCAAGCTTCCCCTTGCTGCTTATGCTAATAACGAGTCTTTTAAAGTTTATATGGTTGATACTGGGTTGCTTTGCTCAAAATTTGATATAGAGGCCAATATAATATTGTACGCTGATCATAAGCTTGATGGGTTCAAAGGTGCTTTGGCCGAGAACTATGTCATGCAGGCACTTGTCAATAATGGAATTGAACCGTATTATTGGTCTGGCGATAATGAATCTGAAGTGGATTTTCTTTTTCAGGATAAATTAGGGAACGTTATTCCGGTCGAAGTAAAATCTGCAGATAATGTAAGGGCCAGAAGCTTACAAAAATATATAAAGAAATATGCGCCATCGTATGCTATTCGGGTATCAACTAGAAATTTCGGCTTTGAAAATGGCATTAAATCAATTCCTCTTTACGCTGTCTGGTGCATCAAAAAATAAGAAGTGGAAAAATGACTATAAGGCAGGCAAACGCAACTGCGCCGAAAATTTTCTTTGCCCTGTTTTTCGTCGCTAAAAGTGTGATCATGTTAAATGACCAAAGGGTGGACCAAAGGGGACAGTCCCCTTTGGTCCAGAAAGGAAGAAGATAATTATGGCATCTCAACCTATTTACCAGTTCCGTGCTGAACTTTGTGACTATAAACCGAAGATATGGCGGACTTTTCAAGTAGCTAATAATATCTCAATCGCTCGGCTTGGTTATATACTTATGTCGATGTTCGAAATGGAGGCAACCCATTTATTCTCTTTCGAAGTGCCCGTGGAATTAAATTATAATAATTACTTTCGCCAAAAGTATAAAAATGATCCGGGAATGCTTGCAAAATTGGTGAACGAAGCTTTAGAGGACGAGGTAATCCGCTTTGAACTTGAAAATGACTGGACGGATCATGGCGTTGGTGACGATAATCAAAAAACCTATGATGCTGCTGAAAACAAAATAAAAGATATTGTATCTTACGAGGGTGACCAAATGGGGTTTACCTATGACTTTGGTGATAACTGGCATATTTATTTGATTTTGGAGAATATAATAGTAGATAAAGAGTTGCCCGGCAAGGAGCTTCCGCGCGTGCTTGAAGGAGAAGGGTACGGGATTGTTGAAGATTGCGGTGGGGTTGGGGGACTGAAAGAAATCGCCAAAGCCTTCAAGAGTAAAAAAGGGCGCAAATATAAGGAGTTTTGTGAATGGCTTGGAGTTGAAGAATTAGACCTGGTATCGTTTGATATTGAAGACGCTAATTTACGCGTCAAAAAAATACCGAGGATTTATACTGATGTTTATGAAAACGGGCTTGAACCGACGAAGCAATCAATTGATTTTCTTGAACGTAAATATAAAAAGTAGACAAGGAGACGGGCAACTATATAATATGACTTATCAAAAACAGTGTTTTTTGACAAGTGGCAGAAAACCCCTTCTCAAAAATAGCAGTTTTTGATATGAAGTGAAGGTGGACCAAAGGGGACTGTCCCCTTTGGTCCACCTTCCAATTTGGAGTGGCGATGTTCTAAAAAATAGCATCATTAATACTATTTTGTTGAATTATAGTATCAGTGATGCTATAATTTTGTTAGAAGAAATTAGGAGATGGTTCCAACGATTTTTCAAAAAATTGTTGCAAGGTCAGAGGTTGTCGATTTCTTAAGCTCTATGCGAAAAATTTTGCATGATAAACATGCTTTATATATAGTGGAAAAATTTAGCAAAGAAGATAAAACGGCTGCTTTTAGAAGTAAATACGGCCTTACGCATGATATGGTTGTTGAAGAGTTGCTAAAACTTGATTGTACGAATTATTGCTACCAGGACGATGATGATAATTCAAAATTTAATGGTGAGGTTTGGATATTTGGACAATATTTGCTGCCACCTCTTGTCGATAAGCCTGTGTTGGTTTATATAAAGCTGAAATTAAAAAGTAAAGTAGTTTGTCTGTCGTTTCACGAGGCAGAGTACGAGATGCATTTCCCGTATAACCAGTGATAAGGGGGAAAAAAGATGAAAAGATATTGTTTTAATTGTGATATGGAGACAGAGTCTAATGTTTCCGTGGAGAATCTGGAAACCGTTATTGATGGTGAAAAGATTGCTTATAAAGGCCATGTTGTCAGGTGCGCGCATTGTGGTGAAGAAATTTATGATGCCGAGTTGAGTGATGCCAATATTGGGGCGGCTAATGCTGTCTATCGCAAGAGAAAAGATTTAATTTCTGTAGAAGAAATTAACCATTTGTTACAAAAATATAATATCGGGAAGAAACCGTTGGCTCAATTGCTTGGCTGGGGCGAGGTAACTTTGTTGCGCTATTTTGATGGTTTTACGCCAAGAAAAGAATATAGCGATCAATTGCGGGAATTGATGAATCCTTACAAAATGCTAAAACTTTACCAACAAAATAAGGGCAAACTAACTAATGTAGGGGGTAGTAAACTGCTCCAAAGTATTAGTGAAGAAATTGCTTTGACTACGAGTGGCGACAAAGCGCAAGAGGTAGCACATTTTTTTCTCTCTAAAATTGATGTTGAATCAGGGGAAGTCATTACCCATCTTAAATTGCAAAAACTAATTTACTATGCACAAGCATGGTTTCTTGCGTTTTTTGCACGCCCCTTATTTCACGACTCATTTGAGGCCTGGCAACACGGACCGGTTGTAAGAAAATTATATTTTCATTACAAAGATTTTGGCTTTAATCCGCTGCCTAAAGTTGATGTATTGGCTAAAAATGCTTTTACTGCGGAAGAAATATATTTGTTGGAAATGGTTAACTCAGTTTATGGTAAATACGACGCCAAATTTTTAGAAAGAATGTCGCATGCGGAAAAACCTTGGATAGATGCACGTGGCGGCTGCGATGACGGCGATATTTGCGACAACATTATACCGGAGATTGAAATACGCAACTACTTTTCTGCAATTGCCGGACAAAATGGTATAAAAGATGCTAAAGGGATTGAACGGCATGTAGTTGATATAATGTATTCCTAGAAAAGTGGACCAAAGGGGACAGTCCCCTTTGGTCCACCCTTTTTGTTTTTATTTGATGTATTTATTTTCTAATTTGTCGAAAGTTCCGTTGAACTTCAATTCTTCCATCCACATGTTCACGTAGTTCAAGAAAATCTGGTCGCCTTGCTGCATCAGGATGCCGAAGTTGTTTTTGGTGAACGGATCATCGATCAGCGGGGCGGCTAGTTTCGCGTTGTCGCGGACATAGCGGCGGGCTTCCATCGTTTCAGTAATCATGATGTCGGCTTTGCCTTCGGCAACCAAGCCGGGGATTTCGGCATTCTGAGGATGAACGATCAAGGTGCAGTCGGGCAGATTGGCTAAGGCAAATTTCTCATTAGTTCCGCCGGGATTAACCATGACGCGCACGCTCTTTTTATTGATATCTGCTAAAGTTTTGAATTTTTTCGCGTCTTCCTTGCGCACAAGGATTGTTTTGCCGAATACCAGATAACCATCGCTCAGTGCCATTTTTTGCTGGCGGGCGAAAGTACGGGTGATGCCGCACATGGCAAGGTCAAATTTGCCTGCCAAGGTGTCAGCGGTCAAGGTGCTCCAGGTTGTGGGCACGTACTGGATCTTGACGCCTAACGACTGCGCTAAAAGAGCGGTTGCTTCCGCATCGAAGCCCTCGTATTCGCCTGTTTCCTTGTTAAGGTAACTCATGGGCTTATAGTCCCCGGTACTGCCTACCAGAAGATAACCGCGGCTCTGGATATCCTCCACCTTCGACGCCTGCGCTTGCTGGGAAAATCCGCTAAAACCAAGCATTGTTAGCGCTACCGCAAGCATTACCATAATTTTCTTTACATTTACCATGCTACCAACCTCCAAAAAGATATAATTACTCTATAAGTGTAAACTTAAAACGGGTTTTTGTCTATTGCGAAAAGTGAACGGAGCGAACCAAAGGGTGGACCAAAGGGGACAGTCCCCTTTGGTCCACCCTGGCTTTTTGGTTCACCCTTTGACTTGCAGGAAAGTGCTATAATCTTATTAATATGGAATTATTTTTTTGAGAGAAAAGCGGAGG
>RZYP01000467.1 GCA_009930275.1 Negativicutes bacterium | reverse complement strand
TCTACTTCTGTCCCAGGTTCTACTTCCCCAGATTGATAAGGGTTAGGGTCATTGGGATTTTCCTGTTTGTTCTTCTGGCTATTCACAATTAGAACAACCGCTAAAACAACCAGGATGACTGCTGCCAAAATAATGCCGATCGTCTTAGCGTTCGGGGTCTTTTGGATGTCACTAGAATTGTTATTTGTGTCCATACTTTTTTACGCAAGCCGTCCTTATCAAAAGATAAACGACGAACCGCATTAATTAATTATTTTAAAATAAAATTTGGTTTTTCACTTTGATCTTTAGCTTCGGTTGGCCAGTTTTTCCAATCAAAACGTTTAGCAATTAAACGATAGGAAACCTCAACCGGAACATCAGAGTGGAAGATTAACTTTTCCCCAGAAATAGAATAATAGACATTAGCTGATTTGCCATAAGGGGTAAGTAAAACTTCAACATTCTCCTTGCTAAAATCAATTACATTATACCACACCCATAAATCGCTGCCAATCGTTTGCCTCTTAAAATCAATGGTTTTCTGGTACTCTCCAGCCACCTTCTGGTCTATTGCAAGTCTGCCAGTGGTTTCTTCTTTAACACCGCCAACAACTGAGGCTGCAAATGAAGCATAATTAACTCCCCCTAAATTATAAAGCGGATCAATGGTTCCAACATTAATTTTATTAGCAGAAATTGTTCCACTAGTTACTAGATTAGACCCAGCTGATAACTCTAAAGCGCCGCCAATGTAAGCTGAACCAGCAACATTTAACTTATATGTTCCTGGATTGGTAGTACCGATGCCGACACTTGTTCCATTATTGTAGAAATTAGAGTTAGCGACCCAAGAAGTACCATTGTGACGCAGAGTCTGACCCGTAGTACCAGCGCCCACGCCACCGCCAGCAGCACTATCAACATAAGATTTAGTGGTGGCATGGTTTGTGGCCGTTGGGGCACCAACAATAACTGGTTGAGTAAAGCGACCAGTGCCAGAGACATCTAATTTGTAGGCGGGGGCGGTTGTACCGATGCCGACGTTGCCGCTGAAATAAGCAGTTCTGGCATTAAATTTATTTAAATCTGATGAAATCCAAGAATAAGCCTCAGGG
>RZYP01000466.1 GCA_009930275.1 Negativicutes bacterium | reverse complement strand
TGAGACAAATGTATCTAAGTAGATAACGACAATCAACGAATTTAGATGGGAATATAGATGACAAAAAAATCAACAATCAGATAGTCTGATTATTATGAAGCTAGAATATGGGGAGAGTTAAGATCAGTTATTTTGAAATGGCCATTACCAGGGCGTCAAACTGATCTTTAGACACAGAACTTTTGGACTTGATTTTGTTTTTGTAGACATATATGGTGTTAACCGACAGATGCAGATACTCCGCCACTTGTGCGGGATCATCAATTCCTAATCTCATCAAAGCAAATATTCTCACTTCCATTGGAAGAGCACCATTTTTGTCCAGAGTGATATGGGCATCTTCGTTCATCAGTAAATTGAAAGCCTCAATAAAATTCGGGAACAGGGCCATGAATGCGGTATCAAATGCAGCATAAATTCTTTCCCGTTCTTCCTTAACGCCCAGATTATACAAAATTGCCTTAGCATCTTCATATTGCCTGATCGTTATTTTCCTGATAGCTGCCAGGGATTCTTTTTCAACACTATTGACAAAAGAAGTGTTTCCCTGAAGAGACTGCATAATGTATCGGTCTTTAATCACACTCGTTTCTTTCAACAAACTGTTTACTTTTGCCAGCAACTCATTCGCTTTTCTGATTTCCCTTGATTTGGAACTCAGTATCAGGAGAAGTATCAGGGTTAAGACCAGGAAAAAGAGCACCACAGCCCCGCCAACCATAAAGATTAAACGCTGACTGTTAACATCGGAATAACGTGATTGTTCAATGGCCGGAAAAATGGAATTGATTTCCACCATCCTCAGCCTGGAATTATAAAACTGCGCATCTCTCAACGCCAACTGAATATAGCTGTACGCATGATTAATATCCTTTTGAGCATACATATACTCTGCCAAAACTTTAGCAGATGTGGTTTCATGCACACAAGACTTAATGTCGTAGATTGCCGATACGGCACGATAATATGTGGCTTCCTGATGCTGTTGTTTAGAGTCGCAGGCGTTTGCCAGGATAGAATACTGTACGGCAAGCTGATGCTCATCCAGATTAAATAAACCGATCAGGTTTTTTCTGCCATCTATGGCCAATTCGTCA
>RZYP01000465.1 GCA_009930275.1 Negativicutes bacterium | reverse complement strand
TAATTATACATCATCTCTGATTCATATTTCCTGGAGTTGGCCAAAAATCATTTATTTTCTGAATGAGGGCCATCAGTATTGTTTGGATTTGGTTACGACATGCGATTGGATAATAAAAGCGTAATGTGATAGAATAAAATCAACAATCGGGATTAAGAATGTAAACGGGAAGAAGTGTTTTTGGGAAAATAGTTTGCCTGTAATGGCTCAAAAATAAATTGAAAATTGGAATAACTCATAGGGAATACTTATTGGAGGTGAAGTTATGAATCAAACCTATCAAGCGACACGAAAGAGTTTATATCCTTTATGCTTTGAACCGATTTGTCAGTACAGATTGTGGGGAGGTCGGCGCTTAGGCGCTTTGAATAAGGCCTTTGCCAGCGACGGGCTTGTTGGTGAAGTATGGCTGTTGAGCGACCGTGATGATTTTTCTAATCGTGTCAGCAAAGGGGCCTTTAAAGGGGCGACGCTTGGAGAAATTCTTAGCTCTAACCAAGAAGAACTTATGGGTAAATATAAAGATTGCTATCGCCGCTTTCCAATTCTGTTAAAATTTCTTGATGCGAGCGAGCTGATTTCCATACAAGTTCATCCTAAGTGTTCGAATAAAGAATATTTAAAAAATGATGAGCGTTCGAAAACAGAGGGCTGGATAGCTTTGGAGGCAGGCCCTGAAAGTTGTATTTATGCGGGCGTTAAGGCTGGCATTACAGAAAGAGATTTGCGCAAAGCATTACAAGAAAACCGTTTAACAGAATGTTTGCGCAGCTTTCATGCCAAACCGGGTGATTCTTTCTTTCTACCTGCAGGAACGATTCATTCACTTGGCGACACCGTGGTCTTTGAAGTACAGGAAAACAGTGATACAACTTATCGTCTTTATGATTGGAATCGCATTGACGCAAAAACCGGGTTGCCACGTGAGCTTCAGATCGAGCCTGCTCTGGTTTGCACCGATTTGGATCCGGCAACAGAAGCCGGGCTGCGAACTCCTGTTATCGAGGCCGCTTCGCCGGTATTACGCGAGCTTGTCTTTGATTGCAAGCACTTTAAGCTATGGCGGCATAGCGGCAAGTCTCCGTTTAGTGTAGGAGAAA
>RZYP01000133.1 GCA_009930275.1 Negativicutes bacterium | reverse complement strand
TAATTTTTTTTTCATCAATTCACCCCGCCAAATAATAGCGATGTCACATAAATTTAATTCTGTTTCAACTTTCGCCCTCTTCAGGCACAATGCAAATAAATCTGAATACAGTATCTCCGCGATTAATCATCTGGTGAGTGGCGTTGCTTGGGACATATGAAAAAGAACCCTCTCTGACATTATTTTCCTTGCCATCCAAAAATAATGTCCCTTCTCCCTGCAAAAAATAATTAATATGCGGCCAAGTATGCGTATGAAGCGGCGTCCTGCCTCCGGGCTCAAGCTCAAAAACCCTCATAACATATCCGTCCCATCCTTGTTCAGGCGAAATACAAACCTTCTTCCAAGCTTTTTCAGCGCCCGGGATTTGCATTTTTACCGCTTTTACTTCATCAATATGTGAAACAACCATAAAAATCCCCCTCATTAAATTCTATTTTAAATTCTATTTTTGACTATATGCGATTAACAAAGATAACGCGAGTCCAAACACAAACGATAAATAAGAATGTCCACGCTCTCCCTCTTTTACAGCAGGCAAAAGATGGGCTGCCGAAAGATATATTAAAACTCCTGAAACCCACCCAAGCGCAGCTCCCAAAATTGAGCTGCTGAAAAGATTTACAGCCGGATAGACTAAAAATGCTCCAATAGGAGTAGTTAAACCCGCACAAAGAAAAGCGTAAAACATTGATTTTTTACTGCTCAGGCTTGCACTCACCAAAGCTGCAAAAGTAATTACTCCTTCAGCAAATTCATGTGCGACCAGTCCTGCACCTGCAAGCAAACCTATGTAAGTACTTGCGCTGAAGGTAACAGAATAAATTATGCCATCTATAAAAGAATGTATACCGATACCGACTAATGCAGTTATACCAAAAGCTAATTCCTTGTCCTTAGTTTTATGTTTAATAATCCTATTACAAAAAAACATAAAAGTAAAGCCTGCTAAAGCCGCCAAACCCGCACCCGCGTTTTTCTCCAGTGCGTGCGGGAAAGCCACTGTCAGAGAAGAAGAAATTAAAGTGCCGGCAGCAAAACACATAAAGTATTCCTTGGCATTTAATGCAGCTTCTTTGTTTTTATATACAAACAAGATGCCAATGCCGTTTACTATCATCGCGGCCAGTGCAAAAATAGCAACCCACATAAACGTGCTGCATTCGAACATTTTTCTTATCCTTTCAGTAAAAATATGTGCACTTGTCTGATATAGTATCTTAATGACATAAATAGCAATGACTTTTCAATATATAAGTTAATGCGACTATATATTTATATTCTTATATGTTCCTGGTACGAGCTTATCAATAAACAAAATGCCGTCGAGATGGTCAATTTCATGGCAAAATGCACGCGCCAATAATCCCGTGCCCTCAAGTTCTACCTGTTCGCCTTTTTCATTTAACCCACGAACCCTCACCCAGTTGGGGCGAATTACTTCCCCGACAATTCCTGGTATGCTCAAGCAACCCTCGATATCCGTTTGATCGCCTTTTTGCTCCATTATTTCGGGATTTATCAAACTGATAAGACCTGAACCTATATCAATAGTTATGACTCTTTTTGATATGCCGACCTGAGGAGCAGCCAAACCAACCCCGTTGGCATGATACATCGTATCAGACATATCTCGGATTAAATCAATTATATTCCGATTGACTTTCTTTACGCAATTGGATTTCTTACGTAAAACAGCATCTTTTTTATACTCCGTAATGTTTCTTACGCTCATGCTTAACCCACCTCGCTTATAAGTAAAAGTTGAATTGCAGCCTTTACCAACGGGTTCAGCCTGCTTTCTCAATCGACATGATTTTCCAGGTATTTTGCCACTGAAGCAAGCCAATCAATATCATAAAGCTCTATTTCACCTTTATCACAGGCAGTAGCAATGGCAGGATCGATCGGCAGTTTACCCAATATCTTTAAATTATGGGCTGCCGCTGTATCTTCAATATGGCTCTCGCCAAAAATTTTGTATTCTTTTCCTGTATCAGGGCATTTAAAGTAGGACATGTTTTCTACTAACCCAATGATAGGTATATTCATCATTTCTGCCATCTTCAGTGCTTTAGACACAATCATGGAAACGAGTTCCTGTGGCGAAGTAACGACAATTATCCCATCAACCGGGATAGACTGAAATACGGTAAGGGCAACATCACCCGTTCCGGGAGGCATGTCGATGAACATATAATCGACATCTCCCCAAATAACATCTGTCCAGAATTGTTTTACCGCTCCGCCGATAAGCGGTCCCCGCCAAAGAACAGGGTCGGTATCCTTTTCTAACAAAAGATTTATGGACATGATCTTAATCCCGGATTTGCTTTTCATTGGGAAAAGACCGAGCTCACTGCTTTCTGCCTTTCCTTTAAGTGCAAAGGCCTTCGGTATCGATGGACCCGTCACATCAGCGTCAAGAATCGCTGTGCTGTAACCTTTCTTATTCATTGCAACGGCGAGCATAGAGGTAACCAGCGACTTGCCTACGCCGCCTTTGCCGCTCACTACTCCGATTACTTTTTTAATCCTGCTCAATTCATGCGGTTTTGCCGAAAAATCCGTATTTTCTACATTTGTTTCACTCTTACAAGATTCACAATTATTGGAACAAGCCTGTTCACTTTTATCGGTCATTGACTCTTCCTCCTCTGCCACATCTGCTTCTTCTGCACCTTCCACAGCCTGTTGGTTTCTCTATCTCACTGTATAATTGGTAGTCTCCGCCTTCGATTTTTAAGATACAGCCATTTACTAACGATTCGGCGACCTTTTCACGCGCATCGGTATATATTTTCTGAATCGTAGTCCTTGCGACCTGCATCCTTTCGCCACATTCTTCCTGCGTTAATTTTTCAAGGTCGATGAGACGAATCGTTTCATATTCCTCTACCGACATCAATATGCACTTATTATTTTCCCGCTGTAATTTCAAAGGGCCATAAAGATTAATCTCCGGCAAGCAGCAGACTTTTTTCCCTTTTCTTGGTCTTGGCACTGTAAATCACCTTTTCCTTCATTATTGCAAACATATAATATTGTGTATTAATTATATAATGTTTGCAACATATGTCAAATAATAGGAGCACTATTTAAGCCGATAAGTGTTGAAACCCCTATAATTCAGAACATTAATATTTTCATCACGACCCAACATCTCCATAATCCAGTCAATTCGCTGGCTGTTACGCGATTCTAAAAAACTTCTGATTTCGAACTGATTCATGGGATGCCTTTTGATAATGCTGAGAATGGCTTCGTAATCATCTTCAATTTCGCTATGAAAACCTTGTGAAACAAGGAGGTCGATTGAAATACCGCCCAAACGGGCAGCGGCCCTATTCATTGCTTCATAGGAAAGAGCCTCGACTTCAGCCTCTGCCGGCGGGCGAACTGGGGTGTTAAGATAAAGACGGTCATATTTAATCTTCTTAAGAGCTTGCTCATATTTCGACAGCGAATCCTCGTCGTCGTTTATGCCTGCTATCAGCATAATTTCCAGCCAAAGCTGTCCTTCATACTCTTCCGAAAAGGTAATCAGCCCAGTATTAACGCTTTCAAAACTGATCTGGCCAAATGGTCGGTTAATTTTCCTGAATGAAGTCTCATCATATGCATCCAAAGTAGGCAGTACGATATCCGCCTTGGCTGCCTCTTGTCTTAAATCGCTGTCATACAATAAAGCCCCGTTAGTAATCAAAGCCACCGGTTTATCAGTTCTCTGCTTTATTGCATCGATAAGTTCTCCCAGCCCCAAATATAGGGTAGGCTCTCCTTCACCAACGATTGTAATAACATCAAAAAATATCCCTTTTTTTAAAACCTCATTAAATTCCGACATGATCTTTTGAACAGGAAAAAACATTTTACGCGTATTGGTCATTATATCCGTTCGCCCCAGTTGACAGTAAATGCAGGAATAATTACAAGTCTTCTTGGGGATTGGGCTTATCCCCAAGGATATACCCAACCTTCTGGACGGTACAGGCCCATATACGTATTTCATATTATTCATAAAATTTTCTCTTTCCTTTCATAAAAAATTTACGTCGAAACAATTAAACCTATTTGTTAGCCAAGCCTGACGCGATGGCATTCATAGCCGCAGTGTTTATAGTGTAGGCAATCGGAGAAGCAGAAAGCAGCGGATGCGTAGCAACCTGGAAAGTATTCAATTCAGCAGCCGTAGTGCCTTTTTGTATGGCAAGACTCAGAATGTTGATGATCTCACTGCAAGAAGTACCTCCACATACTTGGGCGCCAAGCAAAACACCTGAACATCTTGAGAAAATCAATTTCAAGCTAATCTTTTTAGCTCCAGGCAAACAACCTGGGTGCCTGTCCATTGCAGCAGCTTCCCCAATAAGAATATCAAAACCTTCTTGCCGCGCTTTTTCTTCAATCAAACCAACAGACGCAAAAGTCATATCAAATATTTGAGTGGAAAAAGCACTGATTGTACCTTTATTGGCACGTATCTGTCTTAGTTTGAAAACATTACAACCGGCAATCTTAGCTTCCATGGCTGCCGTAGATGCCAGTAAAATAGGCGCGTCCTTGCCAGTAAAGAAACACTTCTTTTCGGCGCAGTCGCCAACGGCAAAAACATCCTGATCACTGGTACGCATATAATGGTCAACGGCAATACCCCCGCGGGCATTAATTTTCAAACCAGCTTCTTCGGCCAGCTTCGTATTCGGTTTGGCACCCATACCTAAGAGCACAAAATCTGCCGGAATGACGTTGCCGCCTTCAACCTCTACTGCTTCGGCTTTCTCTGTTCCTATAATCTTCTGAACCTTTGTTCCAGTTAAAACTTTAATACCATGGTCTTTCATCAAGGCCTCAATCTGATCAGTATATTTGCGATCAAAAGCCTGAGACAAACAAGAATCAGCTAATTCGATAAGCGTAACATCCTTACCCAGAATACTGATTTGTTCGGCAAACTCCACACCAATAAAACCACCGCCAATAACAACAACTTTTTCGGCTTCCTTCATTTTTTCCAAAACTATATCCAGATAGACCTGGTCCTTATAAACAGGGAAAACATTCTCCAAACCTATCCCGGGAATAAAGCCCGGAACAATCGGCAAAGAACCGGTTGCAATTATCAGTTTATCATATGAGATTTCTTTTCCGCTTTCAGTTTTTACAATTTTTTCTGTCCGGTTTATATCGGTAACTTTATCAATAATAAGATCAATTCCTGCATCAGTCAAAACAGTATCAGGAATTATATTTTTGCAGCTGCTGTGCAAAGTGCCATAAATATAAGGTATGCCACATGGAACCATTACTGTTTTCGTGTCACGTACTACGGCAATGCTGATATCACCGTAAACAATCCTGGCCGTTGTTGCGCTTAAGATTCCACCGGCACTGCCTCCAATTACCAACAAATCCACTTTTTTCATAAGAATCCCCCTCATTTACTGTTAAATTTATCTTATATCTAATT
>RZYP01000464.1 GCA_009930275.1 Negativicutes bacterium | reverse complement strand
AGTTTAACGGATGTAACAGCCGGTAGCATTACGGGAAGTCTATCTGTTGTGGCCAGCTCCAACACTTCAAATCCTGTGACATATCAGTGGTATGAGAATACCATCGACAGTTCTACTGGTGGCACTATCATTAATGGTGAAACATCTGCAAGCTTTGATATCCCAACAGACCTGGTGGCAGATACCTATTACTACTATTGCGTACTGGGATTAAGTGGAGCAGAACCGGTAACAACAGAAGTGGCAACAGTAATTGTATCGTAATGGAGGGAAGATAAATGGCAGATGAAAATATAAAACTAACGGAAGCGGCAGAAGATAGAAGCGCCATCATCAATGTGGGTGGCACTGAGTTTAAGATGATTCTCACAACCAAAGCTACAAAGGAAATTGCCAAGCGTTATGGAGGCCTCGAAAATCTGGGTGATAAGCTGATGAAAACTGAGAACTTTGAATTGGCCTTGGATGAGATTGTCTGGCTCATTACGCTCTTAGCAAACCAGTCCATTCACATTCATAACATCAAGAACAAAGAGGATCAAAGAGAACTTTTGACGGAAGATGAAGTGGAGCTATTAACCACACCTTTTGAGCTGGCTAGTTATAAAAACGCCATTATGGCCAGCATGATGAAGGGGACAAAACGAAACGTGGAGAGTGAAGACTCAAAAAACGAGGTGGTCGGGTAAGTGATGAAGAGCTATTTACCCGACTTATTTACTTTGGCACGGCCCATCTAAACCGTAGCGAAGACGATGTGTGGCAGATGCCCATTGGCTACTTAATGGATCTATGGGAATGCCATAAGCAGTTTATTGGCATTGCAAAACCTAAGAGAGAACTGTTTATAGATGAGGTTATTCCAGAATGGATCTAATGTCATTACTGTGCGTATGAAAGAAAAATCATACGAACGAAAATGGCAGAAGAGAATGTAACACTGAGAACTTTAAATGTAACGATGTGATTGTTACATTAACAATTATAAAGTTAAATTACGCTGACACCGAAATGGCAGTGTCAATAGTTTTGTGTAAACCTCTTGTAATCCTGAAGTTCACTCATTCATTCAAAGAGCACCTCCAGTTCATAGGTGACACTACCGAAACCG
>RZYP01000463.1 GCA_009930275.1 Negativicutes bacterium | reverse complement strand
ATCCTACCTTAAAATATTTGCTTCCCTGATTAAAAAGCATGAAAATGCATCCTATGAATACCAGTGGCACGATAAATCCGGACAATTGCATTATAGCGTGGCACATATTGCCCCGCTTATCGAGAATAATAAACTTATGGGTTTTCAAACTATTAGCCGGGATGTTACCGCGGAGGTCATAACGAAAAATGAATTACTCGAAACCAAGCAGCGCTTTGTGGCGTATATTCAATCCTCTCCGACTTCTGTGGCCATTATTACCCGCGAGGGTACCTTTCAATATTGCAATCCCGCCTTCCTTCGTTTGATGGAAACGGACGAACCAAAACAGCCATCACACACCTTCTTATCTTATGTCTTTCCCGCGGATGAAGCAATCGCCATGGCCTGTATTCAACAGGTTGAAAAGGAGAAAAAACTTGCCGGGAAAGCGATTCGCATATTGACTTCCCGCGGACAGGTCAAGCACATTTTGCTCGATGCGCTATTCTATCCGGAAAACGATATTGTGCTGTACTGCAAGGATATCACTGAAATCATCACTGCAAATCAGTTATTGGAAGAGCGAAACGACCGTTACAAGCAACTGAATCAGGAGTTAAATGATAATTATAATGAAAAAGCAGCCTTGTTGCGTTGCCTGCCCGATTTGATGTTTACTTTTTCCCGTGAGGGTATCATTGTCGATTATCATGCCAGTAGTCTGCAACAATTGTACGTTGAACCTCAATATTTTATTAACCAGCCGTTGCAAAAAGTATTACCGCCGTATTTGGCAGAAGTTACAAAGAAAGCGATTATCAATGTATTGAAAAGCAAGCAGATAAATGAGTACACCTATCATCTTCCTGTGGAGGGTAAGGATCATATCTTTGATGCGCGTATGGTTTATGTGAATGAAGAGAAAGTGCTTACCATTGTTCGGGATATCACCGAACGCCAAATGCTCATAGAGGAACTTCGTCAGGCCAAGGAGAAAGCCGAGCAAAGTGACCGCCTGAAATCGGCATTCCTGGCCAACATGAGCCATGAAATCCGTACCCCCATGAACGGGATCATTGGTTTTTCAGAGTTGATGCGTGATCCGTCGTTTAGTGAAGAAGAACGTAAC
>RZYP01000132.1 GCA_009930275.1 Negativicutes bacterium | reverse complement strand
TTTGGTTTCCATGAAAAAGAATATTTTAAGGTTGAAGAAAGTGCCAAAGCCGTTCCAAAGGTTTCCTTCTAAACCTTCTCCATTTTAAAGAAAGGGGAGGACAACCATGAAGCGTTGGCTAGCACTCTTACTTTTATCCCTTCAAGTGCTTTTCTCATCTCTGGTTAGTGCGGCACCACAAGTACCGCCAAAGCCTACTTCTGGTAGTATTTATGTTCAGGATTACGCCAACCTGCTCTCGTCGCAAACCAAAGCAACAATAAATTCTGTTAGCAGGGATTTGGATAGCAAGACCAAGGCCCAGGTCGTTGTAGTAACAGTACCTTCTTTAAATGGGCAACCCATAGAAGACTATTCACTTGAGCTTTTGCGGACCTGGGGCATTGGCGATAAAGAAAAAAACAATGGCGTGCTGATTTTGGTGGCACTTAACGACCGTCAATCCCGCATAGAGGTAGGATACGGCCTTGAAGGCGCACTTCCGGATGGTTTGACCGGTAGAATCCAAGATCAGGCTATGATTCCATCTTTCAGTTCAGGCAATTACGACCAGGGTATCATGCAAGGCTATGCAAACATAGCCAACATTGTTGCCAAGGAATACAATGTCAAGCTGGAAAGCAAAATCCAAAGTACTGTTGCGCAAAAAAACGGAACCCAAACAGCAGCAATGCCTATTTGGCTAAAAATACTCCTTTTTATCGGGTTAGCCGGTCTGCTGCTGATTGACCAGCTTTTTTTCGGCGGCGCGATACTCCACCTTTTGCTGTTATTATTCCTGCGTGGCGGAGGCCGCGGAGGCGGTGGTGGCGGATTTGGCGGCGGCAGTGGCGGCGGTGGCGGTTCAAGTCGCAGATGGTAAATAAAAATAACGTAAATCAAGAACAAAATTCTTGATTTACGTTTATTTTTTTTGCAAATTTACTTATGATAGAGTCGCTCAATACATGCTGAAGCCAAAGCATCAAGGCTTGAAACCGATTTTTCCTGCGGTAAGCCCGAAGCATTATACCCCAAAGGTATTTCTGTGCAAGCTGTCATAACAGGTAGATCCCTTTCCAGCCAAAGCTCTTGGACCACTTTTTTTACAATTTTGCCAGCTTCTTCCAAACGGTTAGCTTTTACCTCAAATATGCTTTGTTGAATTTCATTTCTTTGCTTTTCATTAGGAATATACAAATTATAATTGAATTTGTCAGCATAAGTCTGGTAAAGTCCGCTTTGCATGGTGCCCTCGGTAGAAAGCATCCAGGCTCCTTCAGGATTCAAACGTCTGGCCGCTAATACTGTTTCCTCTACAATATGGACCAAAGGCCTGGGTAAGGACCGTTCAAAACGATCAATAAAATAATGAGCCGTATTACAAGGAACAGCAAAAATATCTGCACCCATCAGAGCCAGTTTTGCAAAATCATCTTCCAATTGCTGTGAAGGATCCTCACCTTTTCCCATTATGGCACTACTGCGATCGGGGAGCTCCGTATCGGCAATCATATAGACTACCGGGTGTTCCTGATCCGTCTCCGCAGGTGCTTTTAATGTCAGAAGACGCAGAAATTCTGCAGAGGCAGCCGGCCCCATGCCACCTATAACACCAAGTTTCTTGCCGTTTTTTATAAATCCGTCCTTCATTTGATCTCTCCTAAACAAATATTAATCGTTCAAAGCCGCATGATGTTTAAACGCGCTTTCGTCCAAGTCAATTATCAATGGTTCCAATCCTTTTTGCCGCACATAGTCTTCTCCAGCCGCGGTTGTTATAATTTTCCCGCCGGTTCCGCAAACATAGCCCTTGTGCATGATAAGCCTGCCGTTTACTATCGTCATGAGAGCTTCGCGCTTTTCCGTATCAACAACTGTAATATCAGCATCCTTGCCCACGGCAATGCTTCCCTTGTTAATCAGGCCGAGCATTCGCGAAGGATTATAACTTGCTTTTTGCACAAACTCTTTTTTGCTTAATGCGCCAAGCTCTACCAATGCCAGCCCCATCGGTATGATAACATTGCGCGGTATACCGCCGCCGTCGGTACTGATGCAATCCACGACGAATTTCCCGTTTAGTCTTTTTGCCGAAGCCAATCTCACCCTTGGTTCTACCGGATTGACCGCAAAACTAACTGAAACATCGGTTCCACGGCTGCGCCAATAATCACGCCCGCCTTCGCCGGTTATTAATATTGTTTCGCCTGCATAAGGATAATTGATCTGAGCCCAGCCAGCCAGAATAGCTTCCTCCATACCCCGCTCAGAGGCTGCAAATCCGCCTGTCTGAAGACAACGCCTGGTAACCAAACTGCCAGGTTCTCCATCCACTATTTCCGCGCTGGTTCCATTAAGCGGTGATAGATATGACTCAGAAATAATATTCGGGTGTTCCGTCAAAGCTTTTATAGCCATTTCAGTTTCTTCCATATAGGGCTTTACCAAGCCGCGACAATAGGCATTGATATGAGCTAAGTGCAAGGGATTACTTCCAGCCAAGCTGATTGCTTCCAAAAGCCCATCAATATTGGATCCGTTTTTGGCCGTTCCCGCATGAAAAGCAACATAAGAATTTTTTTGGGCCGCAAGGCTGATACATCTTTCAGTGGCTTCAGGAGTAAGTGGATAATGCCCGCCAAGAAGCTTTACCCCCAGTGAGCCGTGAGCCAGGACCTTGTCAAGCAGAGAACATATTTCAGCCTCATTGGGATCATCGTCAGCAACCGTATGGTGCGGACGCACATATTCTATCGTAGCAAGATTTATGCCAACTCCGCATGTTTTTGCAAGGTCTAATACACTTTCCCCAGGCCCTGACATGTCCAAAGCACTGGTAATGCCGGCCTTGGCTAGCATTTTATGTCCGTTGCCACCGCCCAACCAGGCAGACACATGAACGTGTGTGTCTATAATTCCTGGCATAACCATTGCTCCTTGCAAATCAAAGGCTTGCTGAGCCAAGTCAATATTCAGTTCTTCGCCGATATCACAAATTACTCCATCCTTGATTCCTATATCGGCCTTACCTTCAAAACTTGCCGAAAAATCGACCAAATAGCCATTCCGCAAAAGCATATCGTATTTCACATTCATTACCTCCTTGGAATTCCAACTATTAATACTTGGCTTAGCTGCATAAAATGCTTCCCATTATTTATTATCTATTATTTATATAGAATTCTTCCATAAATTCCGCCAGTTTTTCGCAGCCAGCCTTTGGCATCGCATTATATATTGAAGCACGCAAACCGCCAACGCTGCGATGTCCCTTCAATCCGTCCATCCCCAAGGCCTTAGCCTCTGCCGCAAATTTTTCTTCCAGTTCTTTGGTAGACAAACCGAAAGTTACATTCATTAGTGAACGACTTTCTTTTTCAGCATAACCATGATAAAAATCAGCATGCGCGTCGATAACATCATAGACTATCTTTGCCTTCTCTTCATTACGCTTGGCCATAACCTCCAGGCCGCCCTGAGCTTTCAGCCATTTGGCAACTTTGCCGACAACATATACCGCGAAAGCCGGGGGAGTATTATATAAAGAATTATTGTCCATGTGAACCTCATAGTTCAGCATCGATGGCAAAGCTTTATCACGCCCAGCCAAAAAGCTTTTACGAGCGATAACAACTACAACGCCGCCAGGTCCGATGTTTTTCTGGGCACCGGCATAAATCAAAGCAAACTTTGAGGCATCAAAAGGGCGGCTGAGAATATCAGACGATAAATCAGCAATCAGAGGAATATTTCCTGTATCGGGATATGCAAAAAACTCAGTGCCTTCTATTGTATTGTTGCCGGTAATATGTACATACGCCAAGTCATCGTTAAAGGATAATTCTTCAAGGCGTGGCACACGATTGTATTTTTGCTCCTTGCTGCTGAACAAGATACAAGTTTCTCCAATTTTTTGTGCTTCTTTCATCGCCTTGTCCGAAAAAGTGCTTGTTATAACATAAGCGCCTTTTTTCCCAGGTGTAAGAAAATTCATCGGCACCATTGAGAATTGCAGACTGCCGCCGCCTCCCAGAAAAAGTACGCAGTAGTCATCGCCGAGACCAAGCAAATCCTTTATATCGGCTTCCGCTTCGGCATTAACTTTTTCATAAGCAGGAGATCTATGGCTCATTTCCAAAATAGACATCCCGGTATCTTGAAAATCAAGCAGTTCTTTTTGTACCTCCGTTAAAACTTCAAGTGGTAGAACTGCAGGTCCTGCACTAAAATTATATATTCTTCCCATCAGACTTCATCTCCAATCAAATGTACAACCATGGCATCACGCAATTTTGGTTCGAACCAAGTTGATTTCGGCGGCATAATCATGCCCGCATCAGCAATTTCCATTAACTGCTCCATTGAAGTTGGATACATGGCAAAAGCGACTTTGTATTCTCCACTGTTTACCTTCTTCTCCAATTCGCCCAGTCCTCGGATACCGCCAACAAAGGAAATCCTTTCATCTGTACGCGGGTCATTAATCGCCAATAAGGGCGCCAGAACATTCTCCTGCAAGACGGTCACATCAAGACATCCTACCGGATCTTGGTCGTCATAAATTCCCGGTTTTGCGAACAGCGAATACCATTTGCCGCCAAGATACATGCCGAACTGGTGGAGTTTGGACGGCTTTATCTGCTCACCGGCTATATCTTCAATATCAAATTTTTCTTTTATTTTCTCGATAAACTCTTCTTCAGACCTGCCGCATAAATCTTTAATTATGCGATTATAGTCAAGAATAAGCATCATATTATCAGGAAAGATGACAGAAAGAAAATAATTGTACTCTTCACTGCCAGTATGGCCCGGCCGCTTGCTCATGGCATCAGCTACACGCATAGCAGCCGCTGAACGATGATGACCGTCGGCAATATACATCACCGGAACTTCAGAGAATAAGCGAGTTACTTCAGCGACGTCTTCATCCGCATCGATAACATATAAAGTATGTTTGATGCCATCATCAGCAACGAAGTCATATGCCGGTATCTGTTTGTTCATTATACCTGCGGTAAATTCGTCTATTTCTTTCCTGTTTCTGCATGTCAAAAAGACCGCTCCTGTTTGAGCCTTAGTCGCTGTAATATGGTCAACCCTGTCCTGCTCTTTGTCGTGCCTGGTCAATTCATGCTTTTTAATTATATTTTCACGGTATTCCTGCACTGACGCGCACGCTACTAAACCTACCTGAACATGTCCGTGCATCTCTTGTCTATAAAGATAGTAACACGGCTTTTCGTCTATCTTCATCTGTCCCGATGATATATACTTTTCAAGATTATCTTTTGCCTTTTGATAAACTTCTGCGCTATGAGCCTGCGTTCCTTTAGGCATAGTAGCCTCTGATTTCGTAACGCTGAGAAAGCTAAGCGGATTATCTTGCAAAATCTCCCTCGCTTCTTCGGTATCCATGACATCATAAGGCAAAGACGCAATTTTTGCGGCTAATTCTGGCAAAGGACGCAATCCCCTGAACGGTCTGATTTGAGACATCAGAAATCCCCCTAACTAATGTGATTATAAAATAACAAAA
>RZYP01000462.1 GCA_009930275.1 Negativicutes bacterium | reverse complement strand
CATGGCATCACCTCCGATGATACCGCGAATGCACCTATCTTTCCACAGGTGTGGCGTCAGATCGAACAGATGATTGAAGGCTTACCGCTCATCGCCCACAACAAGGGTTTTGATGAAAGCTGTCTGAAAGCCTGTTTTCGGATGTATCAGATGGATTATCCCGACTACGCGTTTTATTGCACGCTGCGTGAGGCGAGAGCGCAATTGAAAGGCTTACCCGATTATAAGCTCAATACCGTCGCTGCACATTGTGGTTTTACGCTGCAAAACCATCACCACGCCCTGGCCGATGCCGAAGCTTGCGCACGCATAGCGTTGCAGGTATTCAGGTGAAAATAACCAATTGAATGCATTGATATTACCGTACGGTTTTCAACTTATTTTAAACAAGATAATTCCGAATTCCGATTCAGCAGTTTTTTGTAAAGGTTATTCAATTGAGTTTATATGCATAGATTATTCCATTTGAATCTCCCAGATATGCAATTCCCCCATCAATGACTGGTGTCGATAGTATTGCACCCAAATTCATGATTATCTTTTCTGAGCCTTTTGTATCGGTACCATATAATATAAAATCAGGTTTAAAAACGTCATTCTCCGTATAAACCTCGTGGTAGTTTTTCTTACTGCCATGAGTCTGAAAAATTGATTCTATTGTATGGGTGTTTGTGTCAACCCTGTACAACTTGCCATTAAAACAGCCGAAATAAATGGCAGATTCATAGCAGATTGCATCTCCATAGACACGCATATTCAATGGAAAGGTATACTCTTCGACACCATTTTCGATGCTTACCCCACAAAACCGATGAGAATCAGAGGTCCCAAAAAAGACCGTTTTCTCCACCACCAGAGGGGTCGCAATAATCCAGCTTCCTTTCTCTTTCATGTTCCACAATCCTCGTCCTGATTCAACATCCAAGGCATAGATATTGTAATCCCTGCTTCCAAAAATGACCGCATTGTGATGAATGGTGGCTCCCTTCTGTATCTCACCTTTAGGGAAATAGGTGTCGCCAACAGTTCTGAATTTCCAAACCAGTTCACCGTTATCACTGTTTAGAGCATAAAAATATCCATCAAAGCTCCCTACATAGACTTTTTTGTTATGAATG
>RZYP01000461.1 GCA_009930275.1 Negativicutes bacterium | reverse complement strand
ACCTTTTGGGACAACCCAGTTTGTACTCCTATTTACTTTCCTGCTTCCAAGTGTCCATTGTTGGTCACAGTTTGTACTGTCATAATCTACATCACTACATGATTCCCAATTTGTGATGTGAGAACTAGACCGCGAGGAAGAAATTTGTGAGCATTCTGAAAACCCAACGCCCCTAACAGGTGCTTGGAGAGTTTGCGTAAAACATGATGATATTTTTTCACATTCTAAAAATCCATAATCTTCTGACTGGAGAGCAGAACAACATGAAAGATACTGGCAATAATGAAAACCTGTGTCGCAGTATAAAGCTGTGCAATTACTCATCCTAGAAACACTTGTAAAACCATTTTCACAACTAATTGCCTTACAACCCATAGAATCGTTACCGTAAAACCCTTCTTTGCTATTATATACAGTACAATCTATTGTGCCACATAAGTAAAAACCGCGATACACATTTGTTATTATGCATCTTTGAGCCTTAACATTTCCTGTGCTACTATCGCTATAAACAAAAGTGCCTTTATTGTTGAAACTTTCACACAGTATGTCATGTATATAAACCGATGTATCATATGTTATATATATTATTGCACCAAAACTAGTTTGAGTTTTTGATGTCTTTAGAGTCATGTTACCAATTTCTACTATATTTGCTCCACAATTTACCATAACTGACCCTAACCCCTCTGGAGCAACAAAATTAAAATCTATAACACAATCATTTCTATTCGTTCCTATGAACCTATTTACACCATGCGCACTCAAATTTATTCTCGAATTTACTTTATATGATCCTGCTGTTATCAATACGTTTTTGTAAATGGTCGTTCCTGTGGTCAACAACGCCAAGTCAGCATCGCTCTCAATCACCAAATCCCATTGGTCATAGGCAACGTTGCCGAGAAGTTTGTCGTTCACATAGTCATACAGTATGCCACCAGACTTGATGCTTGGGTTATAGTTGCCGAACATGATGTTACCGCTTTCTGGGTCAACCTCGAACACCTTCCTGTCATCATACATGACATCGAATACAGGGATATTTCCACCATCCATGTCCCTGTCGCTCATGGCTCTGAACCGGAACCCTCCTGTTGAACCGTTGCCGTATCCTGCG
>RZYP01000023.1 GCA_009930275.1 Negativicutes bacterium | reverse complement strand
AGAAGTCAAGATGGCGGAAATGGAACCGCTGGAGAATATCAAGGCCTCGGTTCTTGATGCCATTTATCATCCTATCGGAACAAAACCAATTAATGAAATCGTAAAACCGGGTCAAACAGTTGCCTTTATCTGCAATGACCCGACGCGTGTAGCAAATAGTTTTGATTTTATGCCTGTATTGGTCAATGAAATGAACAAGCTGGGCGTGAAAGACGAAGACATGCGCATTGTCTTTGCTCTCGGAACGCATCGCCTTATGACGGACGAAGAGATGGTCGAGGCCGTAGGCGAGGAAGTTGCCGGCCGCCTTAAGATGTACAATAGCGATGCTAAGGCCCAGGATGATTTCGAGTATTTTGGCGATACTTCTTTCGGTACGCCTGTTTGGATTAATAAGCTCATCTGTGACGTTGACCATGTCATTATGACAGGAACCATTGTTCACCACTATTTTGCAGGGTATGGCGGCGGCCGCAAAGCTATTTTGCCGGGGGTTTCCGCAATGGAAACTGTCAGAGTCAATCACAGCTTTATGCTCGATCCGAATTCAGGGCTGGGCAAGCTGCATGGCAACCCTGTTTATGATGACCAAATGGAAGGAGTGGCCTTGTTTGCCAAGAACCGCTCACTTTTCCTTTTTAACGCTATTCTTGATGATGAACATCGCTTCTTAAAGATGTTTGCCGGCCACTATGATGAAGCTCATCTGGAGGCCTGCAAATTTGTTGACGAAGTATACGGCGTACCTATTCCCCAGGAAGCCGACGTTGTTATCGCTAGTTGCGGCGGCTACCCAAAGGATATCAATGTTTACCAGATGCAAAAGACTATGGACAATGTCTGGTGTGCTGTCCGTGAAGGCGGCGTAGTTATTTTGCTGGCAGAATGCGAAGAAGGCAGCGGCTCCAAAGTGCTGGAAGAAACTTGCCGCAAATACGGTTCTCCTGATGCTATCAAAGAACAATTAGAGCAAAATTTTGCTATTGGTGCGAACAAGGCTTTTGCTGTCACCCGTTTGATGAAGAAGGCCAAGTATATACTTGTTACGGCTCTGGACAAAGAGTTGGCAAAAGATATGCTTTTTGAAGCAGCAGTTGACACTGTAGAAGAAGCACTGGCTAAGGCTGAAGAGATAGTCGGCAAAGACTATAAGGTTATTCTGATGCCCACGGGTAGTCTGACAGTACCATTGTTAAAAAAATAATAAGACTTTAAAATGAAAAAAAATGGCGCCTTTGTGGAAACAGAGACGCCATTTTTGTTTGCATAAATGAGAATAATTTATGGACAAATGCGTTGTGGAAACAAATATATCGTTCTTGACAACGACGATGTACTGCTTGAACGGAACATAAAGCAAACAAATAAGACGATACTGGCAATACTTTACCACATTAAAAATAAGTGTTACAATCTAAGTGTAAACGGGGTTACACTTCTGCGTGGTTCTCGTTAATATGCTCACTTGGGTGAGATATTTTGATGAAAGCTCGAAAAGGAGGGTTATCATGGATTATTTTTTGATTTTCGGTGATCCGTTATTCAAGGTCATTCCGGCAATAATCATGGCTCTGTTACTGCTTCTTCTTGCATGGATCGTCGCTGGTCTGGCCAGAAATTTGACGTTGAAGATTCTCAAGAAGCTAAAAGTGGAAAAGTATACCGACAAGCTAGGGCTTGCAGACGAGGAAACCGGCTGCTCGCTGGATTTTTTTGGTGATTTAGCCTTTCTTGTTGTCTTTTTGCTTTTTATCCCAAGCGTTCTTGAGAAGTTAGGCATGAGAAATATTTCAGCGCCTATTTCCTCATTTGTTACCAAGATTATAGATTTCATACCGAATGTTATAGCGGCTGGAATCATCCTTGTGGTGGGCTTCTTCGTAGCAAAAATTATTTGCAGATTGTTAACGCCTATGCTGAAAAAACTGAATATTGATAAAATTCAAGAGAAGGCTGGCATTGCAGCCTCTGATACTACCAGTTTATCTTCCATAATTACTTATCTGGTTTATGTTTTGATTCTCATCCCGGTGATCACTGCAGCGCTGCAAGTTCTCAATGTCTCGGCAATCTCTGAACCTGCGATTGCTATGTTGGAAAAGGTAATTATCTTCCTTCCGAACATCTTTGTCGCTATCGCAATCGTTATCATCGGGCTCTTTATTGCGAGAATAGTCGGCAAGCTTCTTGACGACATCCTGTCTGGAGTCGGCATGAATTCAATGATTCGGAAGATGGTCGCAACTGATGACTATCCTCTGAGGAGTTTATCGTTCTCCAGAATCATTGGCAAAGCGGTCGAGTATATCATTGCCTTCCTGTTTATCGTCCAAGCTTTTAATGTTTTGCAACTCGAAGTTTTGCAATTAGTGGGCGGTGCAATCATAGCCTATTTGCCGCTGGCCGTAAGTGCGATAATAATTATGGCGGCAGCACTGTTCTTAGGCAGCTGGATTGAAAAAATTCTTGGCGAAAGGTGCCGCCACGGAAAAGTTTGCGCTTCGTTGGCAAAAATAATGATTTTGGTTTTTGCCTTTTTCCTGGCTCTTGGCCAGCTGGGAATAGCTCCGGCTATAGTCAACGCCGCCTTTATCATAATTTTGGGCGCGGTTTCGGTAGCTTTTGCGGTTGCTTTCGGGCTGGGCGGCAAAGATTTTGCAGCGAATATTTTAAAGAAAATGGAAGAGTGTCATAAGCAAAAGGAAGAGTACAAAGAATAGCTTGAATTGTTTAACAGTGCCGCCATGAAAATGGCGGCTTTTTTGTCAGTTAGCAATGAAAAAATATATCGTTTCAGGCAGGAAATAAATTTTCAGAAAAGAATAGGTATATTAGTTGTTATATTTCACGGATTTTTATTTATAAGGGGGACTAGGAATGGAGAAAGCTGACAAAGATTTGAGTGAATTGGTAAGTGACTATGCGATTGAGAATTATAAGCATGGATTAAATTGTTCGGAAAGTGTTTATGAGGCTTTGGTTCGTGCCGGTGTTTTGAATGTTGATAAAAATACTGTTGGAATGTGTACCGGTTTTGGCGGAGGCATAGGACTTTACGGAGCAACTTGTGGTGCTCTTAGTGCCGCGATAATGGCAAACAGTGCGGTTTATGGGCGCAAGGACCCATACGCGGTAGACGCTGCTGTTCGTGGTTCTGAAATAGCTGAAAAATACTATCGGCGCTTCAACAATATTGTTAAGGAATTTGTTGAGCGAAATGGATGCACTTCATGTGAAGGCATTACTTCGAAATATGAAGACTGGGAGGGGAAGGAAAGACGTATTTATTGTCTGAAAATGATTGGTGCAACCGCCCAGCTTGCTTATAAATATTTGCAAATACCGCAAGAGGAAGCTTTTAAATTGCCTTATGACAAAAATATGCGAAACATGAAATAGTGTATTAGAGGTTTTTATTAAATAAAATTTATAGGTATTGCATTATTAGCGGAATAGATGTATTATAAGCGTATAATCGTTTAAGCGATTATACGCTTATAAATTTTTAGGGAGAGAAATAATTATGAATAAACCGGAAGAAGTTTTAAAGGCTTTGTCGGATGGTACGCGCTTACGCATTCTGAATTTGCTTTATGAAGGCGAGCTGTGTGTCTGCGACGTTATGGAAGTTTTGCAAATTTCGCAGGCCAAGGCATCCAGACATTTGATATATCTTAAAAACGCTGGCTTGGCCAAAGATCGCAAAGTTGCTCAATGGGCTTATTATTCATTGTTAAAGGACGATAGTTTAAAATTTATTGATAGCCTTGTTTATGATAATCTGAGAAAGTTAGAAACATATGGAAATGATTTAGAAAATCTGCAGGAATGGCTGAAAAGGAAAAATAAACCCTGCGAATGCGCTAACAATTAAGGAAGAGAGTTGATAAAAATGATAAAACCTGTTTCGCAGGCTTGTTGTTCTTGTGGCAACGCTTGCTGTGAAACGAAACCTGCAAAGAAGAAAGTAAATATTGAATTTCTGTACCTTGATTTAAGCGTATGTGAACGCTGCCAGGTCACCGAAAGCAATCTCGACGGCGCTATAAAGGATCTATCGGCAGTTTTGCAGGCAGCCGGTTATGAAGTAGAGGTAAGTAAAATAAATATTACGTCGCCGGAACTTGCCATAAAACATGAATTCTTAAGTTCGCCCACGATTCGCGTGAATGGCAAGGACATCGCTATGGAATTTAAGGAAACCCTTTGCGAGGATTGCGGCGACCTTTGCGGCGGCGATACAGAATGCCGCGCCTGGATCTACGAAGGCGAAGAGTATTCTGAGCCGCCAAAGGCAATGATTATAGAAGCTGTCATGAAGGAAGTTTTTGGCAATAAAGGAGAACCGACAGCAAAAGAACCTTATGTACTGCCAGAGAACTTGGCATTATTTTTTGCTGGGGTAAAAGCTAAGAAAATGAGTAAAGGATAAGGGTACAATGATTGTGACTAAACCAAGAGTTGCCTTTGTTTGCGTTCATAATTCCTGTCGCTCACAGATGGCGGAAGCAATTGCCAAAATACTTGCTGCTGATGCATTAGAAGCTTACTCGGCAGGAACAGAAACAAAGCCGCAGATTAACCAGGACGCTGTTGATGTTATCAAAGAACTGTATAATGTCGATATGAATTTAACGCAGCATTCCAAACTGCTGCAAGATTTACCGCAGATAGATATTCTTGTTACGATGGGCTGCAATGTTACTTGCCCTTATGTTCCCTGTAAACATAGGGAAGACTGGGGTCTAGAAGACCCCACGGGTAAGGACAAAAGTGAATTTTTGAAAACAGCAGCAACCATCAGGGAGAAGGTTTTTGATCTGAAAAAACGCATTGAGAGTGGCGAAATATAGAAGAGTAATTAAAGTAAGAGCAGCTCGAGGGAGGAATCAATTTGTCTGAAAAACAAAAGTTTTTATTATTGTTAGGAGCATTTCTTTTTGCCTACTGGTTGCCGATGGATAATTTACGGGTACAGGGAGCAGTTGTGGAAGCTTTTGCGATGTTAGGCGACTATGCCAGGCAGCATGTCTTGCTTTGTCTGGTCCCAGCACTATTTATTGCCGGCGCTGTTTCAGTCTTCATCAGGAAGGATGCCGTTATGCGGTATTTAGGCGCTGGCGCACCCAAACCGATGGCCTACGGTGTGGCTTCCGTTTCCGGAGCAATTCTGGCAGTTTGTTCCTGCACGGTGTTGCCGTTATTTGCCGGTATTTTTAAACGTGGCGCAGGTCTTGGACCTGCTATAGCCTTCCTATATTCAGGACCGGGCATTAATGTGTTAGCCATAGCGATGACGGCACGCGTTCTTGGCTTCGAATTAGGTGCGGCCAGAGCCTTTGGCGCCGTAACCTTTTCGCTCCTGATTGGACTTTTGATGGCCTTTCTGTTCCGCTCATCTGAGCAGCAAAGACAAGAAGAATTCGAGGCTTTGGAAGAGGAAGAGTTACCAAGAACTCTGGGCCAGGAAATTGTCTATTTCGGCTCAATGATTGGTTTTTTAATTTTTGCTAATTGGGCGAGGCCTGCTGCCGATATGGGTTTTGCGATGACTATTTTTAGTATTAAGTGGTGGTTGTCTGCAGCGTTCCTTTTAATGACGCTTTATACCTCTTTTTCCTGGTTTACCAAGGAAGAGAGAATGGATTGGCTTGATAGTACCTGGGGCTTTACCAAGCAGATTATACCGCTGCTGTTAGGCGGTGTTTTGCTGGCCGGCTTTTTGCTGGGACGTCCCGGGCTTGATGCCGGCATTATTCCGGACTACTACATTGCGGAACTGGTTGGCGGTAATAGCCTGGCAGCAAACTTGTTTGCCGCAGCTTCCGGTGCGTTGATGTATTTTGCAACTTTGACAGAAGTGCCGATTTTGCAAGGATTGCTTGGCTCAGGTATGGGGAAGGGACCGGCGTTGTCTTTGCTTTTGGCCGGCCCTGCGCTGAGTTTGCCGGCAATGATCGTTCTTAAGCAAATATTAGGAATGAAAAAAATGCTGACTTATGTTGCAATCGTGGTTCTTTTCTCAAGTACTATTGGTTTTGTTTTCGGTATGCTTTAATTTAAAATATAAAAAATGGAGGTCAGTAAAAATGAAAAAAATTGCCATTCTTGGTTCAGGTTGTGCCAAATGTAAACAGTTGGAAGAAAATACTAAGGCAGCGGTGGCTGCTATTGGGATGGAAGCAGAAGTTGTCAAAGTTACGGACATGAACGAAATTGCTGAATATGGCATGGTTGTAACACCTGCTCTTGTGGTGGATGGCAAAGTCAAGGCCTCCGGCAAGGTACTCGATGCAGAAAAGATTGCGGAATTACTGCAAAAATAATAGTATACCGATACAGGTGTGCTAGCAGGAGAAAAGGGGTTATGGCACTAATAATAGTGCTATAATCCCTTTTTATGATAAGATTATAAAAAGACTGCAATTTTGGCCTAAGTTCAACAGTTTTTTAAAATATTTGTTCATCTGATAGTGGTTAGTGAATAGAAAATAGCTTTTATTTTTGAGAGGTAAATCATGGAGAACAAGAAAAAGTTTTGGCGCATATTGATACCGCTTCTAATATTGGCAATTGTTGTTGGCATCTGGATAAACAAAAATAGCCAGAAAGAAATTAAGGAACAGATAACTGTACCAGCCAATCCTGCCTTTGCCCTTCATGCCAAAAGTATAGATATGGAAAGTTTGAAAGCCTATGGGTTACCTATTATGATTGATTTCGGGTCCGACAGCTGCCAGCCTTGCCGTGACATGGCGCCGATTCTGAGGGAAGTAAACGCCGAATACCAAGGCAGGGTAATCGTGTTGTATGGCGATGTTGGCCGTTATCCTAAGCTTGCGGAAGGATTTCCTCTGGAAGTTATTCCGACACAGTTCTTCTTCACAAGAGAAGGCAAGCCCTACGTGCCGGCTGACTCCAATAGCATGCATATGCAGATGTTCGTTCGTAAGGATACGAATGAGCATGTTCTGACGGCGCATCAAGGTTTTTTGAGTAAAAAGCAGATTCTGGCAGTGTTTAAAGAGCTGGGAGTAAGCGATGCTAAATGATTGGCTGGATATTCTCTCCAACTTGATAAGGCAAAGCACCTGGCTGGCGCCCTTAATGGCTTTTCTGGCAGGAGCACTTACCTCTTTCACGCCTTGCGCTTTGGTCAGCGTGCCCCTTGTCATAGGCTATGTTGGCGGTGCCAGCAGCGGTGATACTCGCAAAGCCTTTAAATTGTCGCTGACCTTTGCTTTGGGTATGGCGATAACGTTTACAGCGATGGGCATCATGGCGGCATTGTTCGGGCAATTCATGGGGACGACTGCGAAGTGGTGGTATTTAGTCCTTGGCACTCTTATGGTTCTGATGGCCTTACAAACATTTGAATTGTACGAGTTTATCCCATCAACTTATCTGACGGCTAAAAGCACGAAAAAGGGTTATCTTGGCGCTTTCATCGCAGGGATATTGGGTGGTATTTTTGCCACGCCGTGTTCGACACCGGCCTTGGTTGTTTTATTAGGATTAGTAGCTCGCAGCGGCAACGTTGAGTGGGGCATATTGCTTTTGCTGCTTTATTCTCTCGGCCACAGTGTTTTAGTTTTATTGGCCGGGACATCAGTAGGGCTTGCTAAAAGGATTACCAGCAGCCCGGAGTATGGGGTTTTCAGTAACGTCGTTAAATGGGTGATGGGCGGAGTAATTTTGCTGATTGCATTTTATATGTTCTATCTGGGATTTTAAGCAAGGCTTCTAAATTTTATGAGGCGAGGACAGAGTTTCTTTCTGTCGTATCAAGGCAATATTAAGGATGCTTAGTGCGGGCAGATAATACTAAACTTGACTGGAGTGGTTAGCATGCTGAGTTGGCTGAAAAAATGGCAGCGCCCAATCATTGCGATTGGTGTTCTTGTACTGATTGCCGGTGGTATTTGGTTCTTATATACCAAGGGACCGCTGGGTCCGACTAAGGTCACAGTGGCAAAAGCGCACAAAGAAAATCTGCGGCCTGCGGTTTTTGGCATTGGAACAGTTGAAGCTCGCTTGTCCTATACTGTTGGCCCGACACAAGCAGGAAGACTCCTGTCTGCCGCGGCTGATCACGGAGATATGGTGAAAGCGGGACAAGTTCTGGGAGAAATCGATCCGGTCGATTTGGAGTCCAAAGAAATTTCGGCAGCGGCCGCAGTTTCGAAGGCTCAGAGTGCAATTGCCAGTTATGAGGCACAAGTACGTGAGGCTTACAGCCGCAAAGTATTGGCGCAAACCAACGCTCAACGCTATCAGGAACTTTTTGCCGCAGGTGCGGTAAGCACCGAGGCTTTTGATACTAAGCAAAATGAAGCGACTGCGGCACAGGCGGCCTATGACGCATCGTTGTCAGCCCTTAATGCTGCTCAGGATGAGGTAGCTAAGACTGTTGCGGATAGGACAACAATTGCCAAGCAACGGGCAAATTTGCAGCTACTGAGCCCTGTAGACGCGCTTGTAGTATCCAGGGACGCAGAGCCTGGTGCTACTGTAGTAGCCGGTCAATCTGTTTTTCACTTGGTTGATCCGAAAACTCTATGGGTGAGGACGCGCATCGACCAGTCACGTTTTTATGGACTTACCGTTGGACAGAAAGCCGATATTATTCTTCGTTCCCGTCAGGATAAACCATTAAGCGGTAAAGTGGCGCGCATGGAAGTCCAGGGCGATAGTGTGACGGAAGAACGTTTTGTGAATGTTTCTTTTGATGAACTAGAGGGGATTATCCCTTTAGGCGAGTTGGCCGAAGTTACGATTTACCTGCCGCCTGTGTCGGAAGCACTTGTTGTGCCGACGGCAGCCGTTAAACGTATCAATAAGCAAAACGGCGTGTGGTTGGTTGAGAACGGTAAGCTTGCTTTCCGTCCTGTCATTATTGGCGCACAAACGCTGGATGGTAAAATGCAAATTATTGATGGTCTGGAAGACGGTGAGAGTGTGGTTATTTATAGCCAGAAGCTCCTGGCAGAAGGGATGAGCGTGCGCGCTGAGAAAAAACCATGATTAACTTAGCGGGAAAAGAAATCGCCCATGGCTGGGTCCGCTACGTGCTGACAGGTTTTGGGCTGGGTTTACTCATAGGGGTAACTATGATCATGACTGGACTTGTGCGTGGCATGATGGATGACGCTTTGTCACTGGCTCGCGGCACTTATGCTGATTTGTGGGTCGTTCAGGATGACACGGTGGGGCCTTATGCTGAAACTTCAACTCTTTATGATGATGTTGCCCGCAGTATAGCAGGATTACCCGGCGTTAAGGAGGCAAGCAATGTTGCATACCTTACAGTGCAGGTAAAGCATAGCGGCAAGGATGTTCGTACCCTAGTTGCTGGGTTTGAGCATGATAAGCCTGGAGAACCGCCCTTCCTTGTAGCGGGAAGACCGATCAGCCGCTCGCGTTATGAAGCCATTGCTGACACGAAAACCGGCTTTAAGGTTGGCGACAAGATTCAGATCAGACGCAACGAATATACGGTTGTTGGCCTGACTAGCCGCATGGTATCTTCCGGCGGCGACCCCGTAGTATTTATAGCCATGCAGGACGCACAGGAAGTGCAGTTCCAAAAGGACAATACTTCAATCTATAACGACCGCAATCGTCTTGCGTCCAATCCGAAAATTAACCGTCCCGGCGTTCCCGGCCTCTTGGAGGCCGTAACCGAATCCCAACAATCCAATCATAAGGTGAACGCTGTCCTGGTGCGGGTACAGGAGGGCTATGACCCGGAAATAGTAGCAGAAACAATAAGACGCTGGAAGCATTTCGAAGTATATACGTATGCCCAGATGGAGCAGATCCTGCTCGTGAAGGTCATTTCTAATGCGCTAAGACAGCTAGGCATGTTTATGGTCATTCTGGCAATTGTCAGTACCGCTATTATAGCCCTTATTATTTACACTATGACTATGGGTAAAATAAAGGAAATCGCTGTTCTTAAGTTGATAGGCGCTGAAAACAGGGTGATTGCCGGCATGATTTTGCAGCAGGCATGGGGGTTGGGACTAATCGGCTTTGTCGTGGGCAAGATAACGGCAACCTTGTTAGCACCGCTTTTCCCTAAACATATTGAATTTCTGGTTTTTGACAGCGGCGTTATCTTTATTCTTACGATAATTATTTGTACGCTGGCCAGCCTTATAGGCATTCGTGCTGCGTTAAAAGTTGAACCGGCTTCGGCTATTGGAGGGTAAGAAATGGAAAAACAAAATTCATCTTCTTTGGCCATCCGGATGGAAAACGTAGTGAAAACCTATGGGCATGGCGCTACGGCAGTACATGCTCTTAAAGGCGTTAATCTTGAAGTTTATCCCGGTGAAGTTGTTGGCTTGGTTGGGGCAAGCGGCTCGGGCAAGACGACGCTTTTGCATTGTCTTGGCGCGGTTATTGACCCGACCAGCGGCAAGATTGAATTGGATGGAGAAGTTATATATGACAACGGCTGGCTGGTAGATGACTTGCGTGAAATGCGGCGCGATAAGGTAGGCTTTGTTTTTCAAGCGGCCTATCTCATCCCCTTTCTTACGGTGCTGGATAATGTCGCTATTTTGCCCATGTTGGCGGGAAAATCTAATGAGGAGGCTCGTGCGCGGGCGGCGGAACTCCTGAAGGTATTGGAAGTAGACCACAGAGCTCATGCCAAACCCTCCGAGCTATCGGGCGGCGAACAACAGCGCGTTGCAATTGCGAGGGCACTGGCGAATAAGCCGCCATTTATACTGGCTGACGAACCAACCGCGCCTTTAGATACTTTGCGTTCCATGATTGTCATCAGGCTGTTGATGAAGCTGGCACAAGAATACCAGACGGCTATTATCGTCGTTACGCACGACGACACTATAATTCCTCATTTTAAGCGGTTATATCGTTTGCGGGATGGCATAGCTTACGAGGAGCAGGGACAAGGATTGCCATTCCCTGAATAAGGAGGCGTCTTGCAATGAAAAGGAACTTTTTGAGGATCGCTTTCTTTGTGGCAGGAATGATAACTATGTCTTTCTTTTTCCCTAATGCTGCCAGATGCGAAGGTTCCGGCGGAGAAAAGGACTGGAATGCTTATCAGGAAAAAACAAGGCAATTGCGCAAGGAATACCTGGCAAGTTTGGTGCAAAACGGCATATTGACCCAAGAGCAGGTAGACGCACGCATTCAATTGATGGAGGCGATTTTCGCTTTTCGCACAAAACACGGCTTTGTTGAGTCCGGAGATATTTCTGATGAGAAATTTACGGAGGAACAAAAGGCAGAAATGCGGGAACTTTTTGCGCAGAGGCTAGAACTGCGCAAAGAAGCATTGTCAGCTTTTGTGAGGGCAGGGAGAATTACTCAGGCTCAGGCAGATTCTCAAATGGAAAGGATGCTGTACCGGTTCAATTATATTTTGGCAAAAGGTTTCAGCAACAAAAAGGGTGGACACGGTATGGGCATGTCCTATTTCTGTTTGCCAACTAATGCCGACGAAGAAACGGGTAGAGGAGCAAAAGCAAAAATAACACCTGTTACCTCTTTGACAACGATAACTTCAGACGAATTCCCCAATGCACGTCGTTTTCAAGGTGCCGTAGGAATATATGCTAAGAACTTAAGAACAGGACAGGTTCTTGTTCTGAATCCGGATGATATTTTTGCCGCCGCATCGACGATAAAAGTTCCCGTGTCAGTTGTTGTCTATCGTCACTTTTATGAACACGCAGATTCGGAAACACAGCAGATGTATGATACAGGCGTTGAACTCATGCTTACTGTAAGCGACAACGACTATTTTGCTGACTTTCTCGATGAGATTGAAGAAACAATCGGCCCGGAAATTATGCAGGAACATTTTGCCCTGCTAGGTCTAAAAAATACTACTATCCGAGACCCGCAAGCACGGGAGGCCTTCGGTTACTCCAATGTGACTACTGCCATGGATATGGGCCTGTTTTTTGAACAGTTGTATCTTGGCAAACTAATTAATAGCGAAAAAACAAACTTCATGAAAGATGCTTTGGCTGAAACAGTTTTTGATGAGGAATTGCCTCGCTACATGCAGGACCGCCGCGTTCTGCACAAAATTGGCGAACTCGATGACGTACTGGCAGACGTGGGCATCGTCGAAGGTGAAAATGGGCCGATTCTTATAAGTATTTTCACGGAAACTCCTTTGGAGATAGATTATGCCAGTGATTACATCGCTATGATGTCCGCCTGCATTTACCAACGCTTGAGCGGTGAGAAGACAGCATGGGAAGCAGTAAAGAATACTTTTTAGTAACCAATTACAACGAGATTAAGAATATGTTATCATTATTAATATTATGGAATAAGAGAGGAAGAAGCAAGTGATAGAATTGGTATACCCTAAAATATTCTGCAGCAGGATTCCGCTGCCAAGAAATCCGCTGAAAGAACTCAACAGCTATATTGTTGTGTCAGCGGACCGCAATCTGATTATTGACACCGGCTTTAACCAGCCTGAATGTGCAGATGCCTTGTTCAAAGGCATTGAAGAGCTGGGATTGGAAATCGCAAAGACCGACGTATTGTTGACCCACAGGCACTCGGACCATACCGGTTTGGCCAGTATGTTGGAGGAAAAGGGCGCAAGCATTTACGCGGGTCACAAGGAAAGCATCGCGATTCATAAGATGCTCAGCGGCGAAGCCTGGAAAGACATGGAGCAGAGGGCGAAGCTGTTCGGACTTGATAAATATGGCATTACAGTAGACGACCATCCGGGCTACAGGTTCCGGCCACAGCCCTTTAAGAAATGCACAACGCTGAAGGCAGGCGATGTACTCCGCTACGGTGAATATAACTTCGAGGTAGTCGACATTCCCGGACACACGCCCGGTCATATCGGCCTCTATGAGGCACAGCACAAGTTGTTTTTCTGCGGTGACCATATCCTCGCTTCCATCACACCCAACATCACTTTTTGGGGCTTCGAGCAGGATTCACTTGCCCAATATTTTGCCAGCCTGCGCAAAGTGGCGGCGATGCAGATCGAGTGGCTGTTTACAGCTCATCGCGAGATTGTCCGTGACCATAAAGCTCGTATCAGCGAGTTAATTGAGCACCATGAAACGCGCTTGGCAGAAATTATGCATATTCTTGGCGAAGGCAAGAAAAATGCGAGCGAGGTGGCGGCTCTTATGCATTGGGATATTAAGGCGAAGAGCTGGGAGGATTTCCCGAAGGCGCAAAAGTGGTTCGCCACAGGGGAGGCCACAGCCCATCTGGAGTATTTGGTAAATCTTAGCAAACTGCAGCGCACTACCATTGAAGGAACCATGTATTACCAGCTTCAGAAAGCGTAGATTTGTTTCTTATGCTTAGAAAAAATTTAGAAGAACCGCCAGGACCAGTTCCCGGCGGCTCTTTTTTTTGCGAAGGACGCTCTAAGAGAAGAACAAAAGTAGGAACTGAAAGGCGAAATAACAAGGTATAACATCGATTTTGCTGATAACTACCAAAAGGACAGCTCAATGGCATAAGCAGGAATATGGGTATGAATGAAGAATATTAATAAAGTTAATGCTTCAAGATAAGGAAGGATTTTAAAAGTGAGAGGCTTATTGCCGAGCAGCTTTAGACGGCAATAATTTGCATATGTATGACCAATGAGGAGGCAGTTTAATGACGGATAACAGAAAAGAACAAGAGCGTGCGGAGGTTCATCGCGCTATATGGAATATTGCCAACGACCTGCGAGGCAGTTTAGACGGTTGGGATTTTAAGCATTATGTCCTTGGCATGCTGTTTTACCGCTATATCTCAGAAAACCTTACAACTTATGTTAACGCCGGGGAATGTGAAGCCGGCGCTAAAAACTTTAATTACTTAAAGCTTTCCGATGTTGAGGCAGCACAGGCCCGGGAAGACCTTGTTGCTACCAAAGGATTCTTCATATTGCCAAGCGAGCTTTTTGAAAATGTGCGTCAGAGCGCAGCAGGTGACGAAAATCTGAATGAGACACTGGAGAAGATTTTCAAGAATATTGAAGCCTCTGCACAGGGAACAAACAGTGAGGACAATTTCAAAGGTTTGTTTGACGATATGGATGTAAACAGCAACAAGCTGGGTGGTACCGTCGCCAAACGCAACGAAAGATTAGTCAAGCTGATGAACGGCGTAGGTGAGATGAAGCTTGGTGACTATAAGGATAATACGATTGATGCTTTTGGCGATGCCTACGAGTTTTTGATGGGTATGTATGCTTCCAATGCAGGCAAAAGCGGTGGCGAATTTTTCACCCCGCAGGAAGTCTCAGAACTTCTGACGCGTTTGACTCTTATTGGTAAAACAGAGGTTAATAAGGTTTATGACCCTGCCTGTGGTTCAGGTTCTTTACTTTTGAATGCATCAAAGATATTGGGCAAAGACAACGTCCGGCAGGGCTTCTTTGGGCAGGAAATAAACATCACTACTTTCAATCTTTGTCGTATCAATATGTTTTTGCATGATATTGATTATGATAAATTTGACATCGTTCACGGTGATACTTTGATAGATCCTCTTCACTGGGATGATGAGCCTTTTGAGGTGATTGTTTCCAATCCACCATATTCTATCCGATGGGATGGCGACAGCAATCCTCTCCTGATTAACGACCCACGCTTTTCACCGGCTGGCGTCCTTGCACCGAAGTCCAAGGCAGATTTGGCGTTTATTATGCACAGCCTTTCCTGGCTGGCCACCAACGGCACGGCAGCAATTGTTTGTTTCCCAGGGGTTATGTACCGCGGCGGTGCAGAGCAAAAGATTAGGAAATATCTGATTGACAATAACTTTATTGACTGTGTGATCCAGCTTCCGGATAATCTATTTTTTGGAACAAGCATCGCTACCTGTATTATGGTCATGAAGAAGTCGAAGAATGAAAACAACACGCTTTTCATTGACGCGTCTAAAGAGTGTGTGAAGGTTACTAACAATAACAAGCTAAAACCCGCTAATATTGAAAAAATAATTTCCGCCTACGCTGAGCGAAATTGTGAAGATTATTTTGCGAAACTTGTGCCTAATGCCGATATTGCCGCTCAGGACTATAATCTTTCAGTCAGCACTTATGTCGAGCAGGAAGATAAACGTGAGAAAGTTGATATTGTTACTCTTAATGCGGAGATTGCGCAAATTGTGGCTAAAGAGCAGTTATTGCGGGAGGAAATCGATAAAATCATCGCGGAAATTGAGGTGGGCGCATGAACAAAGAATTTCAATTCTTAATCTATAACGTGCCTACCGAGGATGTAACCGTTAATGCAATCATCAAAGACGAGACTATTTGGCTCACGCAAAAGGCTATGGCAGATTTGTTCGGTGTTGAGGTACCTGCTATCTCTAAACATCTTGCCAATATTTTTGAAGAGGGTGAACTTAGTGTTGATTCAACTGTTTCCAAAATGGAAATAGTTCAACAAGAAGGTTCACGCAATGTAAAAAGAAAAGTTGATTTTTACAACTTAGATGCCATTATTTCCGTGGGGTACCGTGTGAATTCAGGTCGTGCTACGCAGTTCCGCATCTGGGCTACGAAGGTATTGAAAGAATACATGACCAAAGGTTTTGCTCTTGACGATGAGCGTCTGAAACAAGGCAAAACTGCTTTTGGCAAAGATTATTTTCGCGAATTGCTGGAGAGGGTTCGCTCGATTCGTGCCAGCGAAAGACGTATCTGGCAGCAGATTACCGATATTTTTGCTGAATGCAGCATAGATTATGATAAAGATGCCCAGGTAACGCATGATTTTTATGCCATGGTTCAGAACAAATTTCACTATGCGATAACGGGGCAAACGGCGGCAGAAATTATTGCTGCAAAAGCTGACCGCACACAAAAAAACATGGGACTAACCACCTGGAAACACGCACCTGCAGGACGCATCCTGAAGTCAGATGTAACGATTGCCAAAAATTATCTGGAAGAAAAGCAGATAAGACAGTTGGAAAGAGCTGTTACAGGTTATTTTGATTATATTGAGGATTTAATCGAACGCGAAAACACCTTCACTATGCAAGAATTCACGCAAAGCATCAATGAATTTCTGGCCTTCCGCAAGTATGAAATACTAAAGGACAAAGGCAGGATTACTAAGAAACTTGCTGAACAAAAAGCCAAAGAAGAATACGACGAATTTGACAAAACGCAAAAAATAACTTCGGATTTTGATATGGCGGTAAAGCGGATGCTCGAAAAGGACGGTGAGAGAAATTGAGCAAGCTGGATGATTTAATTTCTGAACTTTGCCCAAATGGCGTGAAATATAAGACGCTAGGTGAGATATCGTCGTTAATTACAAAAGGCACAACACCAACTTCTGTGGGTTATTCTTTTCAAAAAGAGGGTGTTAGTTTTGTAAAAATAGAATCTATTACAAATGATGGCGCATTTTTAAAAGAAAAATTTGAGCATATATCCAATGAATGTAATAAAAAACTAAATCGATCAATATTGAAAGAAAATGATATATTGTTTTCGATTGCGGGGGCATTAGGAAGGATTGCTGTTGTTACTAAGGATATTTTGCCTGCAAATACAAATCAAGCACTCGCATTAATTAGGCTTGAAGACAATGATATTAATGTGAAATATATTTTTTATGTTTTGCAGACTACGAAAATAAAAGGACAGTTTGAATCTCAACAAACAGGTAGTGCACAATCCAATTTATCTTTGCGTAATATTTCTGATTTATTAGTACCCCTCCCTCCTCTGCCTGTACAGCGTGAAATTGTCCGTATTTTGGACAATTTCACGGAGCTTACAGCGGAGCTTACAGCGGAGCTTACAGCTAGAAAAAAACAATATGAATATTATAGAAACTTACTCTTGTCCTTTGATAACTTAGAAGCACATAATTTCACAGACAGACAGACAGACAGACAGACAGACAGACAGACAGACAGACAGACAGACAGACAGACAGACAGACAGACAGACAGACAGACAAGACAGTTCAATGGATGACATTAGGTGATGCCTGTTTTTTGAAGGCAGGCAAATCAATTTCATCTACTGAAATATCAGACACGCAAAATAGTGCTCATCCCTATCCCTGCTTTGGCGGTAATGGTTTGCGTGGTTATGTTAGTATCTTTAATTGTGTTGAAGATTCACCATTGATAGGGCGCCAAGGTGCCTTGTGCGGAAATGTTTGCTATGCAGAAGGAAATTATTACGCTACGGAACATGCTGTAGTGGTAACGCATAGAAACAACTATATCCCTCGGTTTTTATATTATTTACTAGTTTTTATGGATTTGAATCAGTACAAAACAGCAGGGGCGCAACCGGGACTTTCGGTTGCCAAACTGGGAAAACTTATAGTCCCTGTTCCACCGCTCCCAGAACAGGAGCGTATCATCACTATCCTTGACCGCTTTGATGCTCTCTGCAACGATCTTGCCAGCGGTCTGCCGGCTGAAATCGAAGCAAGGCGCAAGCAATACGAATATTATCGTGACAAGTTATTAACCTTTAAGGAGATGACTGTATGAGCGTTACCTACAATATTGTGGCTTCAACAAATGAAAGCACCGTTGTCGCTGAATATGTACCGGAATATAGTACCCGCTCGGAGGCTTACCAAAGCGAGGCCGCACTGGAGCGGGAGTTCATAAACCTGCTTGCCTCCCAGGGGTATGAATATTTGCCGATAAACAGCGAAGCGGCGCTGGTAGCTAACATCCGCAGGCAGCTCGAAGCGCTCAATAACTATGCCTTTTCCGATGCTGAGTGGGCAAGGTTTTTCCACGAAAATATTGCCAGTGCCAATGACAGCATAGTAGAAAAGACCCGCAGGATTCAGGATGACCATGTCCAGAATCTGCGACGTGACGACGGCACCACGAAAAACATCTACCTGATAGATAAAAAGCACATTCATAATAACCGTCTGCAGGTGATTAACCAGTATGAAGAATCTGAAGGTACTCATGACACCCGCTACGATGTTACTTTGCTTGTGAACGGTTTACCGCTTGTTCATGTAGAACTGAAGCGCAGAGGGGTTGCCATCCGTGAAGCGTTCAACCAGATCAGACGCTATCAACGGGATAGTTTTTGGGCGGCAAGCGGCCTTTATGAGTATGTTCAGATTTTTGTCATCTCCAATGGAACACATACAAAGTACTATTCAAATACGACCCGCAGCAGCCATGTGAAGGAAATGGGCGCCGGCGAGCGGCAGCGGAGCAAAAAGACGAGCAACAGCTTTGAATTCACTTCTTTTTGGGCAGACGGCAACAACAAAACAATTGCCGACCTTGTTGACTTTACCAAGACCTTTTTGTCCAAGCATACGCTTTTGAACGTGCTGACGAAATACTGCGTATTTACTGCAGAGGATCTTCTGCTTGTGATGCGCCCCTACCAGATAGCGGCGACTGAGCGCATCCTTTCGCGGATTGAGATTGCGACCAACTACAAGAAAACCGGCACGGTGGAGGCAGGCGGCTATATCTGGCATACGACCGGCAGCGGCAAAACGCTTACTTCTTTCAAAACGGCACAAATTGCCACAGCCATGCCGTATATCGATAAAGTTCTTTTTGTGGTAGACCGCAAGGACCTGGATTACCAGACGATGAAGGAATACGACCGCTTTGAAAAAGGAGCGGCTAACAGCAATACCTCTACCAGAATACTGCAAAGGCAGCTGGAAGATCCCAATGCCAATATTATCATCACGACCATTCAAAAACTGGACGTATTCATCACAAAGAACAAGGGGCACAATGTTTTCAAACAGCACATCGTCATCATCTTTGATGAGTGCCACCGCTCCCAGTTCGGCGATATGCACACAAAAATTGTGAAGACTTTCAAAAATTACCACTTGTTTGGTTTTACGGGAACGCCTATTTTTGCCGCAAACGCTTCAAATGGCGGCAACCCTCTGCTCAAAACTACGCCGCAGGCTTTCGGCGATAAACTGCACACTTATACGATTGTTGATGCTATCAATGATGCCAATGTCCTGCCCTTCCGTATCGATTATGTTAATACCGTCAAAGAAAAAGAAATAGTACAGGACAGGCAGATAAGGGCAATTGATGTCGAAAAAGCCATGAACGCACCTGAACGTATTAGTAAGGTTGTTGACTATGTACTTGATCATTTTGACCAAAAGACCAAGCGCAATCATTTTTATTCACTCAAAGGCCAGAGGGTAGCAGGCTTCAATTCTATCTTTGCTGTCAGTTCTATACCGATGGCTATGGAATATTACAGTGAATTTAAGAAAAAGCTTGCGGAGCGTAAGCGCAAACTGATCATCGCAACCATATTTAGCTTCAGCACTAATGAAAACGACCCGGAGGACGCACTGCCTGAAGAGGGTTTTGATACAGCCAGTCTTGACAAAACTTCCCGGGACTTCCTGGAAGCGGCAATTGCCGATTATAATGCAACCTTCAGCGTCAATTATGATACGTCGGCGGATAAGTTCCAGAATTACTACAAAGACTTATCCCTACGGGTTAAAAATAGGGAAGTTGATTTGCTTATAGTTGTTAATATGTTCTTGACCGGGTTTGATGCAACAACTCTGAATACTCTCTGGGTTGACAAGAATCTGAAACAGCATGGCTTGATTCAAGCTTTTTCGCGCACAAACCGTATCTTGAATTCAGTAAAAACCTTTGGTAATATTGTTTGCTTCCGCGATTTGCAAAAACAAACTGATGAAGCGATAGCCTTATTCGGTGACAAGGATGCCAGCAGCATAGTGCTATTAAAGAATTACGAAGCTTATTATCGTGGGTATGATGAAGAAGGAGAACATCACAAGGGCTATGTAGAACTCATTGACGAACTCATGCAGCAATTCCCACTGGGACAAGCCATCATCGGTGAACAGAACCAGAAGAAATTTATTTCTCTTTTTGGTGCTATTCTGAGGCTTAAGAATATCTTGACCGCTTTTGATAACTTTGCAGGTAATGAAATTCTTTCGGTCAGGGATATGCAGGATTATCAGGGCGTATATATAGACCTGTATCAAGAGTTCACTAAAGAGAAGAAAGGTGACAAGGAGAATATTAATGCTGACTTAGTATTCGAAATGGAGCTCATCAGGCAGGTTGAAATTAATATCGACTACATTATGATGCTTGTGGCAAAGTACCATGCTTCCAATTGCAAGGACAAAAACATTCTTGTAACTATTGATAAGGCGATTAATTCCAGTATTCAGCTTAGAAGTAAAAAGGAACTAATCGAGAACTTTATTAAAACTATAAACGCTTCTACGGAAGTCGATGAAGACTGGCGCAGGTTCGTCAGCGAACAAAAAGAGTCCGATATTGCCAATCTGATTGCGAAGGAAAAGCTGAAACCGGAAGAGACGAGAAAGTTTATCGATAATTCGTTCCGTGATGGCTCGCTCAGGACGACGGGTACAGATATCGACAAGATTATGCCGCCGGTATCGCGTTTTGCTTCTGGCGCAAGAACAACTAAGAAGCAAGGCGTTATTCAAAAGTTACAGATTTTTTTTGAAAAGTATCTGGGATTGGCATGATACTGCGATAATTGCGAAAAGCTTGTTTGCTTGATAATAGAAATGGACGAACAATTATTATTGTAAAGAGGTGACAATGTGACCATTCGCGATGCAAAAACAACAGAAACGCCTTCTGCTGGCTTGCTGGGAAGCAAGTATGGCAAGCCTTTTGTAATCCTCTTTACTTTGATTGTTTTTGCGTTGAGCGGGCTTTATTTACGTTTTGCCTGGAACAGGTACAATGACGAAGCTTCGACAAAAGCTATTATGCTGGCCCAATCGTTGGAAACACTTTTGCAGCATCAGCAAATAGCCGCATTGTCCGGCGGCGCAGAAGATTTGGCAAAGCCTGAATATAATATGACTAAGCTTAGTCTGACGCGTTTGGTGGGTTCAAAGAACCCTATCGAATTTGCCTACCTTATGGGTGAACAAGATGGAAAAATTGTTTTTCTGATAGATTCGGAATCGCCGGAATCTCTGGATTACTCACCGCCTGGTCAAGTCTATGAAGAAGCGGACGATGAGACTTGGGAACCATTTAAATCGGGCAAGACGATTCTAAGTGAGCCTGCAACGGACCGATGGGGTACTTGGATCAGCGCATTGGTGCCGATTAAAGATCCGGCGGACGGTAGAGTAATTGCTGTTCTGGGACTCGACTATGCAGCATCGGAATGGTACGCAAACTTGTGGCAGCGGATGATTCCTGATTTGATTATTGTCTTATGTGCTCTCTTGCTTTTCTTTGCATTGCTCTATACTTGGAAGCAGAATTTAACTCTCAAAGAAATCAGCAAGAAATTGTCATATAGCGAAGCTTTGTATCGCAGCGTGTTCAATCAGGCTCCTATTGGCATTGCGATTTTAAACGATAAAAACTTTGCATTAAGGTCAGAATTTGAACATTTTAGTATTAATCCGATGTTCGAACAAATTACGGGCAGGAAGAGTCAGGAACTAGATAATATTCAATGGACGGAGATAACTCATCCCGAAGACCTTAAGACCGATCTTGATAATTTTGAACAATTCAAAAGCAACAAAATAAATGCCTATTCAATGGAAAAACGGTTTTTAAAGCCGGATGGGTCAATTGTCTGGACAAATATGAAGGTATCTCATTTGCAAGGCCTTCCCGATAAACATTCAATGCACATATGCTTGCTTGAGGACATATCGTTGCGCAAGGCAACTGAGGACTCGTTAACAGAAAGCGAACGCAGTAAATCGGTTCTCCTTGCTAACCTTCCTGGTTTGGCTTACAGGTGTAATTATGATAGTGATTGGACGATGCAATATGTATCCGGGGGCTGTTATGGGCTAACGGGATATGCGCCGGAAAGCCTGTTGAACAATAAAGAACTGTCTTTTAACGATTTAATCACTCCTGAATACCGCGAGACTCTAAGTAAAGAATGGGTGCGAGTCCTTGCCCAACGATTACCGTTCAGGCATGAATATGAAATTATAACTGCCAGTGGCGAGAAAAAATGGGTCATCGAAATGGGAGAGGGGATTTTTGACGAACATGGGCAAGTAATAGCTTTAGAGGGAATTGTCTTCGATATATCAAAACGGAAAAAATATGAAAACTTACTTGTATATAATAATGAGCACGACAGGTGGACTGGTTTATATAACCGCTATTATTTAGAGAACCTATTGCTTCTTGATGCCAGGAAAGGGTTCATAAACAAAAGAGCGCTTGTATGTATAAATATGAGCCCGCTGCAAGCAATAACAAAAGCCTATGGGTTCAATTACACACAGGCCTTGATTAAGAAAACGGCGGATATGCTTAGCCGCTATTGTACTAATAATCACTTGTTATTTAATACTTACGCAGATCGATTTGTTTTCTATCTGAAGGAATACAAGGATAAAAATGAACTGCATATGTTTTGCAAAGACCTGGCTTACACATTAGAGTCGGTATTGAAACCTGAAAAAGGCAGCTGTGCAATAGGGACAATCGAATTTGCACCGGAGGAGAATCTGAACGCAGACTTGCTTTTGAAAAAGGTTTTGATTGCCTCTGAAAAAGCACTTGATTTAAATGACAAAGACTTTAACATTTGTTTTTATGATGCTGACATGGAAGTGCAGGTAATGCGTGAGGAAGATATAAAACATGAACTTGCGCAAATTGCCGATGGTGAGAATAATGGCAGGTTGTTCTTGCAGTACCAGCCTATTCTTGACCTTAAATCAAATAGTATTTGCGGCTTTGAGGCCTTAGCCAGACTAAGGAGTGACAAGCTTGGCATGGTCCCGCCTTTGGAATTTATTTCAATCGCTGAGAAAACCAGACTCATAGTACCGCTTGGCCAAGAGATTATGAAGCAGGCCTTCCTATTTCTTAACAAGCTTCAGGAAAAGGGATACGGCACGATAAATGTTTCGATTAACGTCTCAACCATTCAAATGTTGCGGGATGATTTTGCTGACAATCTGTTTAAAACAATAAATGAAATGCAGGTTAGCCCTCAGAACATAGGGCTGGAACTCACGGAGTCGGTATTCTCTGCGAATTATGAAGAAATCAACAGCATTATTGGCAAGCTTAAAGAAGCCGGTATTCACACAGCCATTGATGATTTTGGAACAGGATATTCCTCCATCGCGAAGGAAAGAGAGTTAAATGTCAATTGTCTGAAAATCGACAAATATTTCATTGATGAGTTGTTGGAAATTCAGCCGGAAAAAGCGGTAACCAGCGACATTATTTCCATGGCGCATAAAATGGGGCATTGCGTAGTTGCTGAAGGCGTGGAGCATGAAACGCAAAAACAATATTTAATGGATTATGGCTGCGACAAAATTCAGGGATATCTGATTAGCAGGCCGTTAGATGAACAGGCGGCTATAGAATTTCTACAAAATAAATCTTAGTTGGGACTACTTTTATCGGGAGGGATAAAGTTGCTTACTATCAAACGAGCGGAAAAAAGTTTTTATGTCGGTGATTCGGAAAAAGCACCCTTAGCGGAAATGACATTTGTTTATGCAGGCGAAGATATAATCATAATCGAACATACTTCTGTAGCAGAAGAGCTCAGAGGGCAAAATGTAGGAAAACAACTGCTGCAAAAGCTTGTTGAATTGGCAAGGGAAGAAAATAAAAAAGTCGTCCCGCTTTGTCCCTTTGCCAAGAAAGAAATGATGCGAAACAAGGAAGAATATGCGGATATACTTCACGAGTAGGCACAAGGGTTGCATTTAAGCCGTATCTTGTCAAGCAGGCTAAGTAGTGGTAAAATATCACTGTTACCATTGCTACTATAGCTCAGCTGGTAGAGCATCTCATTCGTAATGAGAGGGTCGTAGGTTCGAATCCTATTA
>RZYP01000460.1 GCA_009930275.1 Negativicutes bacterium | reverse complement strand
GTGTTGGCCAAAGTTCCTACCAGTAACATCCTGGTTGTCGCCATGGGTGTCACGATTGGTTTGATTGTGGCTAATTTGATAGGGGGGCCTTTTTCACATCTTCCCGTTATTGGTCTGTACATACCTTTGATTTTGAGTTTGGTTTTAGCTATTGTCGGTGCTAAAGTAGCCTTGATAAAACATACTGATATCATGTCCTTTTTTAACCGTATTTGGGCTTTGCGGTCGCTTAAAGAGGCAAGCAAGGGAACCGAAACGGAATCTGTTTGCAGCAATCATAAAATTTTGGATACCAGTGTTATTATCGACGGTCGCATAGCCGATATCCTGAAAACAGGTTTTTTGGAAGGAAGGCTTATTATTCCGGGTTTTGTTCTGGAAGAATTGCAAAAAATCGCCGATTCGTCTGATAACTTGAAACGCAAAAGAGGGCGCAGGGGCTTGGACGTTGTTAAAGAGATCCAGGGAGATGTGTCTCAAAGGGTCGAAATAGATTACACGGATTATGAGGACATGACTGAGGTTGATGCCAAGCTGGTAAAATTGGCGAAGAAAATTGGCGGCGTAGTCATAACTAATGATTTTAATTTAAATAAAGTAGCAGAGATACAAGGCGTTAGTGTTTTGAATATCAATGATTTAGCAAATGCTGTTAAACCAGTAGTTCTGCCGGGTGAAGATATGCTGGTATTTCTGGCAAAAGAAGGAAAAGAAAACGGGCAGGCACTGGCCTATCTTGACGACGGAACAATGATAGTCGTCGAAGGCGGCAAAAAGTATATTGGCGAAAGCATAAGCATTGTTGTTACTTCCGTTCTGCAAACTTCTGCAGGCCGCATGATATTTGCCCGGATGAAATAGCACTGGGGGTTGTTTGCTTGTGGAAAAGATGATGGTTATTCTGGCGGCAGCCGGATCGGGCCGACGAATGGGCCTAGGCATGAACAAGGCTTTCCTGCTTCTGGAAGGCGTGCCGGTCATTGCCCATAATCTTCGGCAGGTGAGCCGTGTGCCGGAGGTTGAGCGGGTTATAGTTGTTGTCCGTCCAGATGAGGTTGATGAGGGTACGTCAATCATCAAGCAGTATCAGCACGGGTATTACCCAGACTTGCGTTGGGAGGTA
>RZYP01000459.1 GCA_009930275.1 Negativicutes bacterium | reverse complement strand
CCAATTTTCCAGGTCCTGCACAACTTCCTGGAATTCATGCCCGATCCATTTCGACGGTTCTTTCCCGATTTGTGTAATAATCGACGGAACCAAAGCAGAAGCTTTGTGGGTTTCCTTGCGTACACCCTTTAGGGGATGTCCGCTTACAGCTTTTTCCATATTAAAAACTTCAAGGGTATTTGCGAGCGTTTGTGTCTCATAAATTTGAAGTTCTGCGGCAAGGCAGAGCAAGGATCCTATCCACTTACTGTTCCCCTCATGAACCAGGACGTGAGAGCAAAGTTCTAAAATACCGCGTTTGCTGTCATAAACCGGCCCCGCCAAAGATGCATGGGGCATAAGAGTTCTGTTTATAAGATTCAAAATTCTTTCATCCAGCCTTGGTACTTTCACAAGCTCAGTACGGACAGATATGAAATACCCCTTCTTCCCATCAGGCCCATTTGCCTCACCAATAACATCTATTGTTTGTGCGTGATCAAAAGGCCACCAACGAAAACCATTCTCTGTCTTAACTGACCATTCTTCTTCAACGTGTAATAGTTCACTGTAAAGCTGGTCGATCAAGGTTTTTCCTGTGAACATACTTCTACCCCCTTTATAATAAAAATTTATGTATTTTAATAAAAAACTATTTTCTATGGAACAAGAGTAAAACAATAATATAATTAACTCAAACTTCGCACATAAATAACGTGCCCAGCACCTTGACAATTCAATAATCGGCGAACGTTAAGAATAATATTTTTGTCATTTTCACGCGCACTTCAGCAGCTTGTTTTTTAGCATCTCAGGTAATGCTTCTATGAATGTTTCAAGCAGGACGTCAAGTTCTTTCTCTGTCAGCAAGGTCCTTTCCGATACCGTTGAGATAAAGACTTCCATCAGCAGCCGGAAAGATTCAAGCCAAGTGATGTCAGAGAGTTCATTCGATACAAGACAGTATATTTCACCAAAACTCCGCTCATCTCTTCGGCTCCTGTTTTCTATTGCAAGCATCATGTATCTCGCAAAGACAATGGCGACATATGCTGTCATGGCATCGTAAGATAGCGAGTGGCATTCCTTTGTCAGTTTCAGATATGTCTTGCTGACCTTGAAGAATACCTCTATGTCCCAGCGCTTCCCATATATGCAG
>RZYP01000458.1 GCA_009930275.1 Negativicutes bacterium | reverse complement strand
GAATCAAACCAACAGGGCAAATAATCTCGCAAAATGTTATTTTTTGGCACTACTTTATAATAATTCTATATTGTAGTTGGCATTTTTCTATCAACGCAGTTATTCATCTGAACCATCACCGACTCATGAATATTCACAAATTAGGCTCATTCATATTTTTTAACATCAAGACAAAGAAAAAGCAGTGTTATTTAGATGTAAATAAGAATAAATTAACTAAACTTGCAGAATATAATGCCATATCGTTGAAAGATTTCGGAACCAAAGCACCACCTCAATACACAAAAAAAGACATATTGGTTGTCAATGTGTCACATAGGACATTACGTCTGTACTTCAACTATAACCAGACTATCACAGGAAAACTCAAGAAAATCCCAATATGCTCCTGGAATCCTGTCAGAAGATGCTGGGAGATACCCTTTTCTGAGAAGTACCTTGCTGAAATAAAACGAATAGCCAGTCAACATGAACTTCAGTTCTTTTATCATGAAGAAACTGAACCACTATGGATTGGAAATCCATAGGTTTGTTTTCGACTATAAGTCGTTTGAGTTTCGACCAAGGTCGATTAAAAGTGAACAACTAAAGTTACGTTCTTTGAAATACCGTTTCATTCCAGGATAAAGTTTTCGTTGGAATTGGGATGATCCCCATGGTGATCCAGGTACGTGGACAACATCTCGTCAGTGATGTTACCCACACTCCAGCAACCATAACCGATTGCCCAAAAATGATTCCCCCAGTAGCGACGCTGTAGCTCGGGAAACTCCTGAAGCAACATACGTGAACTGCGACCTTTAAGACGCTTAACGATATCGCTAACACTTAACTTCGGGGGATAACTTATGTGCAAGTGGATATGATCCTTGCTAACAACGCCTTTCAGGATAGCAATGTCCAACGAATTACTCACCTGACGTAGTATGTCACGACAGCGCAATTGAACATCACCGGTCAGAACCTTGTAACGATATTTCGTTATCCAAACCAGGTGAACTTGTAGATTGTATACACTGTGACTACTTTTGCGGTGTTCCATATAACTTGACTTTCTTACAAAAGTAATGAATATTTGTAGAAGCTAAAGCCTTGCACTAAAAGTGCATAGTTTTAACTAACGAACTTGAAAAATAAA
>RZYP01000457.1 GCA_009930275.1 Negativicutes bacterium | reverse complement strand
GCTGAGGCCGGGCAAGGATGATTTCTTCTATGCTGGAGATGCTGCCAAATGGGTCCGATTGAACAACACTATCAAATTGAAGCTGTTGCTGCAGTCGCGTAAGGCAAAATCAGACATCACCGACTGGCAGAGCAAGTTCAATGCTCTCATCTCAGAAAATGCCTTTATTAAAGAAGATGAAGACTTTCAGTTTTGGTTTACCAGTACGACCAGTCCGGCCGATGAGCGTCACCCCGCTTTTTCATCACTCTATGGGCAACACACCCATTTTATCAGTCCCTATTTCTATGAGACAATGATGGGACAAACCTATAATACGATTGACAATCCCTTTACCGGTATTGAAGATCCCCGTGTCCCTTACTATTTCTACAATCAATTGCCTGATGGGTCCAGGACTGATACGGAAAGTCCTCACGAATATAGAAATGGCAATTTTGTTTCAATCTTCTTCGCCACAACCGGTCCAAATTCTGCCGGCAGCAATGATCATTCCTATACCAAATATGGAATTTATCCGATTGGTGCAAAATATGACAATGGAACGGGTGGACGAATCGCAACAGCGACTGAACCAACCGGTATTGCTCCTCACAAGATCATCACTTATGCCACGTTGAAGTTTATGCTGGCTGAGCTGGCGCTTGCGGGAGAGACGACGGGTGATGCTGCCGCATTGTTGGAAGAAGCAGTTGAAGCCGCAATTGATCATGTGCATAGTGTGGTGGATAAAAACGGATCAGGTAATCCAGCACCCAAAATTACTGCGGTAGACAGGGAATTTTTCGTGAATGCAATTCTTGCGAGGTTTAATTCTGCTAATGCTGAAGGGAAGATGCGGATTGTTATGACTCAAAAGTGGATTCATAATTTCCTGAACCCGATTGATGTCTATACTGATTACAGACGTACCGGTTACCCCCTATTCTTTGATCCGAACAACACACAGGATCCCGGTTTTGGAGTTAACCCGACTGTCACGGAGCGTTCAGATGCAAGAGTGCCGATCTCCAATCTGGCCTCTTTCCCTCGGTCACTCTATTATCCGACCAATTCGGAAACCGAGTTAAATCCAAATATGACACAGAAAACCAATTTGTCTACTCCATTTGTGTTCTGGGATAAATAATCAATTTAA
>RZYP01000456.1 GCA_009930275.1 Negativicutes bacterium | reverse complement strand
GAATAAGTAGTCGGTATCATCCAACCGCCAACAAGGATTCGTTCTCCCATCTCCGAAAAGAAAGTACCATCATTGGCCACTTTAAGGTAGGTTTTTTCTGTAGCGGGATTGTTGATGTTGATTCGGATTTGTCTTCCATTTTGGCCGCTTTGAAGGCTTGCAGTTGTTCCTAGATAATTGACAAGCTCTATTTTTCTGTCTAACCCAGAAGAGTCTGCAAGATAACCGTTTTCATCTACCGATACATCATTAAATCGCCACAGTCCGGATTTTGCATACTCGACCGGAAACTCTCCCGTAAAATCTGTCTGTTTATTTAAAATTGTTTTTAGTGCCACTGAATCACCTCCATCTACTACCAGCCTTTATTTCAAGCGCTGTAAATACAGCATTATTTGTTGTTATTGCTAGGGTATTCGTGCCTACATTGAGACTTGGAAAATCAATCTCCTCTAGGTAAGGCAAAGCGTTTCTTAAGATTATCCCGTTTTCGTCTTCCACATAAGCCGTCATCTTATCTGTATTAATGACAAGTGTTTCTTCTGCCAAAAGTACAGCATTCACTATTTTCATTTCCAAGCCATTGGTTGTAACAGAAATAGAATTGTTCACACCCGATGTGATGATTCCCTTCAAGCGATACATAGGATTGGATTCAACATTACCGGTCTGTCTTAAAATCGTGTGACTTCCTTCGCTTTCTATTAAATAATTTTCATCCGTAATGGCATAAGCAAAAGGGTCAGGACAGAAAAATTTCAAGTTAAAACTTCCTGCAAAACGAATGAGTCGTTCACAATCCACTTTTTCATTCAGCCTTGCCATGAAATACCTGTCGGGTACATCATCAAAAACAAGCTGTCTCAACCCTTGCATTGGATCAAGCCAAGTAGAAATATTATCAAGGGTAGTCACCAGTGCAGAAAAGCTATGCTTAGGATAGATATTACAAGCTAAATTGATTTCTCGGTAATCAAAATCAGCCCCAAAGTCTGTCACACCATACTTTCCAGGTACGGTGGTGGTAAAATTACGCATTCCTCCACAGACCTGCCAGGAAGTGAGCCTGGCTTTTAGTCCCATGCTTTTTGAAGAAATATCGTCATATGAAAAACCCATCGGCACACCTCCTTATGTTGTA
>RZYP01000131.1 GCA_009930275.1 Negativicutes bacterium | reverse complement strand
GTTTTTAAAATATACTGGAATAAGGCTGCTTGCATCGGCTATTTTTTTACCGACCGTGAGTCTTCTACCGATATGCTCCTTGTAATGTGCATCGGAGCCAAGGGATATGTACCGGCCGCCTAATTTCTGGTAACGCTGATAAAGGACTGTCAACGTTTCTACCGCTTTCGGTGAATCCAGCCGCCGGGTATTGATTTCGAGAACTTTGCCGCCCTCAATCACCTGACTGAAGAGTTCGTCCCAAAGATCAGGAAACTCGTGATAATAAAGTTCCTGGTCTTCATAAGGCATGTAGCGGCTGATGTAGTCGATATGGCCAAAGATATCAAAATCGCTGTACAAACGCAGGTTGGCGATGGAATCTTCCAGAAATTCCCGTAATGCCTGCTCTTTCGTCAGATCTCTGTAGGAGTTCGGCTCGTATAGGTCTCTGCCATTTACGCAGTGCATGGAAGCAATCACGCAGTCAAAAGGATGCGCTTTGACCAAGGCATCGTCCTTGGCGGCGATGTGCTTCTGCATACCTATTTCAATACCGAGGAGAACTTCGTCCGATCTGTACACAGCAAATTTTTCAAAGTAATCGTCAATGTCGAACAGAAAGGCATAGGGATTCGTGGGATAATCGTAATCCCAGTGTTCGGTCACAATCATACCGACATTAGCCCTGCGGGCTGCCCTGATAGCTTCATATATCTTCATTGATGAATCCTGCGAATAATCACAGTGTGTGTGCGTATCAAACAACATTTTAATATCTCCTCTTTGACGATACCTTATTATAACAAATTTGCGCGAAATTGCACGCAATTTAGTAAAAAAGGTAGTGCGGCTTTTGCCACACTACCTTGTGCGTTATACATTGAAACGGAATTCCACAACATCGCCATCCTGCATGACGTAATCTTTACCTTCCAGACGCACAAGCCCCTTTTCGCGGGCAGCAGCTTTAGAACCACATTCAACCAAATCTTTGAAGGACACTATTTCTGCTCTGATAAAGCCGCGCTCGAAATCGGTGTGAATCTTGCCCGCAGCCTGCGGAGCCTTAGTACCGCGCACAATGGTCCAGGCACGTACTTCTATTTCACCGGCTGTAATATAAGTCATCAAGCCCAATAGTTTAAAGCCTGCTTTGATGATCCTGTTCAAACCCGGTTCTTCCAAACCTGCCATCGCTAAAAATTCGCCGGCTTCCTCTTCCGGCAGTTCGGCGATTTCTGCTTCCATTTTAGCGGAAACGGCAATCGCTTCTGCGCCCTCAGCCTCAGCATATTTTTGTACGGATTGCACATAAGGGTTCTTTTCCGCATGTGCCACTTCGTCTTCGGCCACGTTAGTAATATACAGGATCGGTTTCATCGTTAAGAGATGCAATTCCTGGAGGAATTCTTTCTCATCATCGGTCAAACCTTGTCTGCGTGCCGGAACGGCTTCACTCAGGCCTGCCAGTACTTTTTCCAGTACCGCTCTCTCCACAAGCACTTTCTTGTCGCCGGTTTTCAGCAGCTTACCCAAACGGTCGATACGTTTTTCCACAGAATCCATATCCGCCAGGCAAAGCTCGGTGTTAATTATTTCGATATCGCGCAACGGGTCGATAGTTCCTTCCACATGGGTAATATTGCCGTCTTCGAAACAGCGTACGACCTGTGCTATGGCATCCACTTCGCGGATATGGGCCAGGAATTTATTGCCGAGTCCCTCGCCTGTCGAAGCGCCCTTGACCAAGCCGGCAATATCGACAAAACGCATTGCCGCCGGCACTATTTTCTTAGCTTTGACCATGTCGCTCAAAACTTTTAAACGGGCGTCGGGAACGTCAACAACACCAACATTCGGCTCTATAGTACAAAACGGATAATTGGCTGCTTCCGCGCCGGCTTTGGTAATAGCATTAAACAGCGTGCTCTTGCCAACATTCGGCAAACCAACAATCCCTACTTCTAAATTCGTGCTCACTAACATCTCTCCTTAATTATCATCTGATATATAATTTTACTTCATCGAAGGATATTGTGCAACACTTGGAACATTTGCCTTTTTCATTGTATGACTTACAAGAGATTTTGCCTCAAAATTATATATTAGGCAAGGGTTAAAGAGTTCCTCTGGCTGCTTCCACACGCGACAATTCACCTGCAAGCAGTCGGTCGCTGATGTGCAGCAAGCCCGTCACTTCTTTAGCCCTTGCCTATATTTTCGCATTCGACACATTCCCATATTTCCCGGGAAATACCAAACATTCAGATATCTTTGTACTCTTTCAATTGCAGAGTATAAAAAGCCAGATCAAGCCACTGGCCAAATTTATATCCGACATTGCGTGTAACGCCGACAAATTCAAAGCCCAATTTTTCGCAAAGCTTCTGACTGGCCTCATTGCCGTAGCTGATGCAGGCCAACGCGGTATAGCAATCATACTTCTCGAGTTCAGCAAGGAGAGCCTTCATTATTTTCATGCCGCGGCCACCGCCGCAATGATTTTTGTCAAAGTAGGCCGACAATTCCACAGATGGCCAGAATGCTTCCCTCTCTCTGAAACGTCCGGCATAGGCGTAACCGATAATCTGTCCCTCCTCTTCATATACCAGCCAAGGATAGTTGGTTGTAACCTCTTTAATTCTTCTCAACATTTCTGCTTCATCCGGCAGAGTAATCTCGTAGGTAATGGTTGTATTGCCCACATACCAACTGTAAATTTCCGAAATTCTTCGTGCATCTTCCAGTCTTACGCCACGAATCATATTGATACCCCCACTATCTCTTACAAAATTTTGCATAATAAAAAATAACCCCGATCAACGGCCTTGTTCAGAGGACCATATCCCGGGGTTCAGGCAGGGCAAATTGAAAAACAGTAGAAAACTTAAAGCAAATGTTCGGGGTTATCAGATTCCAGAATACATTTTACGCCTTTTTCAAACTTAGGACGCGGAATCATGACGAATCTGCCGCAACCGCGGCATTTTAAGCCAAAGTCAATGCCGGTGCGGGTAATAACCCATTCGTAGGAACCACAGGGGTGGGCCTTTTTCATGCGAACTACATCGCCAACAGAATATTGAGCTTTATCCATATAATACTCACTTACCGTTTGCTTTAACGGTACTGATATCTTTAATGGTATAACCGGCTTGTCTGATTTCTTCAATAACATCCAAACCATGGGTCAAATCTGCGCGAATCATAATTTCTGCACTGTCCGGTCCTTTAGAGCGCGTTACGGCGGAAATAATGTTAATGCCGCGTTGCTTGAAAATATTAGCTATATCGGCAAGGACGCCTACCTTGTCTGTAGCATCTACAGTAATTTTGGTAGAAGTCTTGGCAAACCCCATAATATCAACAAATGCTTTAAATATGTCGCTATCGGTAATAATGCCGCATAGCTTGTTGTCAACATCTACCACTGGCAGAGCACCGATTTTTTTGGTGTAAAGCTGATAAGCTACCTCTTCAATTTCGGAAGTATCGTTGACGGTGATAACAGTTTTCGTCATCACGTCTCTGACCCTTAATTTAGAAAGAAGGTAATTTGCTTCAAATTTTGACAACGTAGTGGCATCGGATGGTTCGCTGCGGCCAACATCACCATCAGTGATAATGCCTTTGATCCTGCGAATATCGTCAACAACCGGCAGTCTTCTGATGTTCTTGGTGCGCATTAATTCGCGCACTTCCAAAATTGTCTTGTCTTCCTCAGTAGTAATTACATTGGGTGTCATTAATTCTCTTACGATCATTAAAACCACTCTCCCTTTGTGATTAGTTTAACCACCTAAATAAGCCTTGCGAACCGCTTCACTGCTGGCCAGTTCTTTGGCAGTACCGGCCAAGGCAATACGACCTGTTTCTAAAACATAAGCTTTATCTGCGATGGACAATGCCATGTTAGCGTTCTGTTCTACCAGCAGGATTGTAGTGCCGCTGGCGTTAATTTCTTGAATAATGTGGAAAATTTCCTTAACCAGAAGTGGCGCCAGACCCATGGAAGGTTCATCCAGAAGCAAAAGACGCGGACGACTCATCAAGGCGCGGCCCATAGCCAGCATTTGCTGCTCGCCGCCGGATAGTGTTCCGGAAACCTGATCTTTTCTTTCCAGCAAACGCGGGAACTTTTTAAAGACATCTTCCATATCCTTGGCAATTTCATCTTTGTCGTTACGCAAGTATGCTCCGAGCTCCAGGTTTTCCATGACGGTCATATTCGCAAAGACGCGACGGCCTTCCGGCACCTGACAGAGACCCATGCCGACAATCTTATGTGCGGCGGTACCTTCAATATGATTATCTTCAAACAATATTGTACCATTTTTCGGTTTCAACAAACCGGAAATAGTGCGCAAAGTCGTAGATTTGCCTGCCCCGTTGGACCCGACCAATGTGACGATTTCGCCTTTGGCAACTTGTATGCTTATTCCTTTAATGGCGTGAATAGCACCATAATAAACATCAATATTATCGACTTTTAGCATTATGATACCTCCTCGCCTAAATATGCCTCGATAACGCGTTTGTTGTTTTTAATTTCTTCAGGCAGTCCGTTCGCTATACAGAAGCCATACTCAAGAACATAAATTCTTTCGCAGACATTCATGACCAGACTCATATCATGCTCGATTAGAAGTATGCTGAGGTTGAATTCATCACGGATCCATCTGATCATTTCCATCAACTCGTGCGTTTCCTGAGGATTCATACCGGCTGCCGGTTCATCCAGAAGCAAAAGTTTAGGCTGTGTGGCCATAGCACGGGCAATTTCCAGACGGCGCTGTTCGCCATAAGGAAGATTTTTTGCTTGCTCGTTTGCTTTGCCGTCGAGCTTGAAAATTTTGAGGAGTGACATCGCTTTATTAGTTATTTCTTCTTCTTCGTTAAAATACCTGCCAAAACGCCAGATTGCTTCCGGTAAAGAATATTTTACATGCATATTGTAGGCAATTTTAACATTATCTATAACGGACAACTCGGAAAACAACCTGATATTTTGGAAAGTACGCGCCATACCCATAGCTGTAACCTGATATGGTTTTTTCCCGTTGACCAGATTGCCTTCAAATGTAATTGTACCTTCAGTTGGCTCATAAACGCCTGTCAGCATGTTAAATGCCGTTGTTTTGCCAGCACCGTTCGGTCCGATAAGACCGATTAATTCACCTTTATTAATCTCCATGGAGAAGTTGGAAACGGCTCTTAGTCCTCCAAAAACCATAGATACATCATTTACCTTCAGCAGCTCTTCCACTCTTATCGCCTCCTAACTTAAACATTTTGAGGCTAAGTTCTTTATTGCCGAACAAGCCTTGCGGACGGTAAAGCATCAATACAATAAGAGTAAGAGAATATATTACCATACGCCACTCAGGGTACTCTGCCAGGAAGGCAGAAATAGCGGTCAGAAGAACTGCACCGGTAATTGCACCGCTCATGCTGCCCAAGCCGCCAAGAACTACCATGGTCAGAATATCGAAAGAGCGCATGAACGTAAAAGATGCCGGATGAGCGATATAGAAGTAATGGGAAAACAATACGCCGGCAGTACCTGCAAACGCAGCACCGATGGTGAAAGCCATTACTTTGTACTTGGTTGTATCAATACCCATGGTTTCTGCCGCAATTTCGTTTTCGCGAATTGCCAGACAGGAACGCCCAGG
>RZYP01000455.1 GCA_009930275.1 Negativicutes bacterium | reverse complement strand
CGGGGTCGTTCCCTCCGGAATATTTTCTTCTTAAGGTAAGAGTACCCTTAAATACATAGTCAGAATCTTATCGATATGAAAAGCCCGCGCATACTGCATAAGCCGAGGAATATTTCTGCCCCTTCTTTCAACATACCGCTTCAGTGCATCGTCGAAAGTCTGAGCTTCGATCCCGTTCCTGCTGCGAATGATATCGCACACAGTTCTTTCCGGGTTATATACCTTTACAGTATGTCCAAACATCGTTTCGCTTTCCATAATTCCAAGTTCATATAACTCTTTTTTAACTGTATATACCTTAATATCAAAATTAGCCGTAAGCCTCGAGGGGTTGTAACCGGTAGGCACCGTAACAGTATGTTTAAGCGGTACTCTGTCTGTCATATTATGCATATCCAGTGCAGAATCGTGAGAAAAAACGATCAACGGACTCCGAAGGGACAGAACATATTTCTCATCGAACCACGCATCCGGGTGAAGGTAAATTCCGTGAGCGACACGTTCGTAGCCGTTCTTTTTAATGAAGCGCAGAAACACAGGCTTCGTGACGCCGTTGGCCACGGCGTCCTTTGTAGTAAGAACACCCTTCTTTTCCTGTGTAAGTTTATCAAGCAGCTCATCGTATTTCATATCCATCGTTCCTTTTGTGTTGATATTGTACATGAAATTAGTACAGAAGTAAAGTATTATTTTTTTTTCAGATATTCAGGATTCAAACTGTGAGATATGATATCCATAAGAGACCGTCACTGTATAGGAAACAGAATTCCTGTACATTATTGGGATTTTTGCAATCGCTATATTTTACAGCATGGCAGAAAAGTAATTCATACATGCCCAACTATGAACTGGCCCAGCTTTTTCTCTTAAGAAAAAAACCTATTTAATACCCAGAAAAGCATTGTTGCGCCGATAACCGCATCGATTATCTCTCAGGAAGATCTTTTAAAATGTATCGGCGCAATTGGATTGAACACGATCGCAGCTGCTGTGAAGAACAGCGTCGCCTGTTCCGATTTTTCCTGATATAGGACATACGCAAAGCGGAGCGCGAATCGGACTTTTCCATGCCCCCACCTGAAGCCGGTTCGTTAGTGTTCCGGATGGGTGAGGGTGATTGACTACAGCATCACCCTCATATAGTC
>RZYP01000454.1 GCA_009930275.1 Negativicutes bacterium | reverse complement strand
GGGAAAACATAAATTGGCCCCTGTGACAAGTCCTCATAAAACTTGGGAAGGCGCCGCAGGGGGACTGACCGTTTCACTGATCACCGCTGTCCTGATAAAAGAGCTGACCGGTCTGGGGGCAGGGTCCGCCATTCTATTGGCATCAGGCATAGTCTTGTGGGCTTTGTTGGGGGATCTTACTGCTTCTTTCTACAAACGTCGCTACAACGTAAAGGACTATTCCCGCCTGATCCCCGGTCACGGAGGCGTTCTGGACCGATTCGACAGCCTGATCGCAGGCGGAGCCTGGATGGCTTTAATTGGATTTTTATTCTCAATATAATATAATATGATCAACCAAATAGTCTTAACCGTTATTATTCTGGCAGCTATAATCTGCGTATTGGCTTTTACTGAGATCACGTACAGACGACTTGATCTAAAAAGTGAAATTACCCGCAAATTCGCCCATTTTTCAGCAACTCTTTCAACTATAATTTTCCCATACATTTTTAGCAGCCATTGGTATGTTTTGGTACTGGCTTCGTTTTTTTTTGTGATCCTTTTTGTAAGCCGGCACGGCACACAACTAGGCTCTATCCATAAAATTGAAAGGAAATCAGTTGGAAGTTATGTGTTGCCGGTTGCTATATATCTTACATTCCTGGTTTCTTTCCTTTTAAGAATCAAATTTCTTTACGTTTTGCCCATCCTGATCCTTGCAATTTGTGATCCTATGGCCGGAATACTGGGAATGAATTTTAAAAAGAACAACAAGCAGATACATCTTTTCGGACACACACTCCAAAAAACCTATATTGGATCACTGTCATTTATAATCAGCAGTTTTATAATAAGCGTAATCGCCTTGTATTTGTATTCAGGGGTTTTCACTTTAAAGACCTTTTGGCTTGCTTTAGGGATTGGTGTTATTACCACCCTTACAGAAATGTTGTGCCAAAAAGGGTGGGATAACTTGTTGATTCCGTTGAGTGCCCAGCTGTTACTGGTTGTATTCCTTTAAATATTACTATCTTTAACAAATGAAAACTATTTATTTGCCTGCAGTTCTCATTTCACTGCTGATTTTTCTTCTACACGGTTGCAAGCAGCCTGTTCCCCCCGGAATCGAAACCACTGACGCCTCCAATATTACTACTGCCTCTATGAGC
>RZYP01000022.1 GCA_009930275.1 Negativicutes bacterium | reverse complement strand
TACTGTATGAGTAAGTTAACGGCTTTAATTCTCGCTTCATAGGAAAACATGCGATACCTCCTGGTATTATACTTAGTCCAGGTTTTTGTCCGCACCCCCACCTGACACTGAATTTGTTTACCACTTCTGTTCCAAGAGTGGGGAATGCCGCACAAGAAAGAAGAAGCATTTAATAAAAATTCTCAAAAGTTTGAGTAAGTGATTAAAAAGTGTTAGACTTTTAATAGTGATGGTTTTTGGCGAAATTTATGAGGCAGGGGTGAACTATTGATTTGAATGCGGTCCGTTCTGACAAACTGACTTTCATATTGTTTTGTCTTTTAGCCTTATCGACATGTCTTTCTATTGCAGTAACCAATTTTTTGCTTGTTTTGCTGTTTTTGCTTGCTGTTTTTGACCTTCACCGCCTGAAAACCGTTATTATAACGGATGCTCATCAAGGATATGGTAAGGTCATACTTTTATTTTCTTTTACGATGCTCCTTTCGGCCCTTTTCAGCGGCGATCTCGTCACGGGATTAGGGCAGTTTTTCAAAATGTTTGTCTATCGCGCTCTTCCGCTTGTGCTCTTATTCTTTTTCCGCCCAAGTGAAAAAGACACCAGAATACTTTTGGGCATGCTCGTCCTTTCGTTTTTTATATCTTCCGTTTATGTGTTTTATCAAGGTTATGTTAGCGGCTGGTCACAGCGCATTGCAGGACCGTTCGGCCACCCGATGACGTATGCGGGTTTCTGCTGTTTGTTTTTGCCTGTATTGGCAGTAACCTTGCTTGACCATCGTCTGAAATTGCCTCCTTTTTCCAAATTTCTGATTCCTCTTTGCCTTTTTGCAGGCCTTGCCGGTCTTTTGCTAAATCAGACGAGGGGGGCATGGCTTGCCTTGCTGCTTGTTTTTGCGTATGTTTTTTTTCAAAGCTTCCAATTTAACAGGAAACGGGCTATTTACATCACGACCCTGCTCTTGCTTGTAATCATGGCGGCATTTCAGACGCCAACACTGCAGTCACGGCTGGGAAGCATAACAGACAAAAGCATGCACGGAAATGAAAGGATAATTTTGTGGGAAAGCTCGCTTCAAATGTTTAATGACCACAAGATCTTCGGAATCGGCCTCGGCCAATTCGGCAAGGTTTATAACGACAGAAGTCTTGGTTACAAGCATCCCGATGCCCGCGAGCAACTTAACCACGCCCACAATAACTTCCTGCACATGCTGGCGGAAAACGGCATTATCGGCTTTATTGGTTTTATAACCATGTTTGCCTACTTTCTGCAAAAGAGCTACAAAGGGGTGCGCTATCGGCATAACCCCTACTCCTTAATGTTGCTGGGCATGATAGGCGCGTTACTGCTTCAAGGTTTTACAGAATATAATTTTGGTAATTCTGCATTGATGAAAACATTCTGGCTTTTATTCGGAGTGTTATTGTTTCTTGAAACCGACTGGGATTCTCGTAGCAGACTGTCAGACACAAAGATATAATATCTTACTTATGGATGAAAAGACGGCGCCGATATTAAAACATGCCTAAGCAGAATCATAAAGGCACGGTTTATCTGTTTAGTAACTTATGATTATTTAGTGCTGTTGTCGGACAATTGTTATTGCGTTACCTAAAGAAATCATCGCTCAGTACAATTAATATTAATTGAGGTGTTAATGGCTGTGGACAGAAACGAAATATCTATTGCTAAAGATATAAACGCAACAGAAGAACTTTCATTTTTAGAATGTCACAGTTCAGCAATTTTACCTGTTATTCTTATTATTTCTGATTATGTGTCTGTTTTGCTTGCGGAAAAAACAGCACTTTTTTTGCGCCCGCTTTTCAGTTTCGCCTATAATGGGAGTTTCAATGTACCTGATTCATATCAATATATCTTCGTACCTGCAGTTTTTTTATTTTTTTTAATTCAGGCCCGTACCCACAACCGCAGGCAGCCTTTCTGGCTTCTTACGAAGACTATATTTCAGTCCGTATTATATAGTGTGTTTGTTGGGGTAGCCCTGCTCTTTTTTGCCCATATTGCGGACAAGGTATCAAGGATATTTGTGATGCTAATAGGCCCAATTGCTTTTGTTTATATTTCTTCTATGCGTTACATCATAAACAAAATTCTTGCTAAGTTCAATTTTCTGCAGGAACCGGTAGTTGTTATCGGTGCAGGGAAGACGGCGGAACTTATTGTTAATTTTTTTGAAAAAGATGCAGGGTTTAATTTGGAAGTGTTAGGTTTGATTGATGAAAAAGCGTCATCATCAGCGCTATCGGGTAAATACAAAATATATGAGAGTTTTGCCCAGACGGAAAAAATCATCAAGGCAACAGGAGTCAAAAGTGTTGTCGTAGCTGCCCCGGAGATGGAACGTGACGAACTTTTGAAATTGATCAATAGCATACAGCCAAGCGTAAAGAACATAAGCTTCGTGCCTGATCTTTTGGGAATACCGGCAGGAAGTCTTGAAATTGAGCAATTATTTGATGAAAAATTACTTTTGATCAGGACTAAAAACAATCTGTCACGTTGGTACAACAGACTTTACAAACGAATATTTGATATTGTGCTGTCGTCATTCAGCATGGTATTTTTTATTCCTTTAGGAATCTTAATAGCTTTATGCATTTATATTGATTCGCCCGGTACTGTTGTTTTCTCTCACAAAAGAGTGGGACAGGGCGGAAAATATTTCCCTTGTTACAAGTTTCGGACGATGGTGCCAAAGGCAGAAGGAGTATTGGCGGAATATCTGTCAAAAAATTTGGCAGCGAAGGAAGAATGGGACAACAGCTTTAAGCTTAAAGACGACCCGCGCGTGACAAGAGTGGGGAAATTCCTGAGAAAAACAAGTTTGGACGAGCTGCCGCAGATTATTAATGTACTCAAAGGCGAGATGAGCTTGGTTGGACCTCGTCCGATTGTTAAAGACGAAATCGAGAAATATGGAGATTATATTAGAGATTATTATCTTGTGTTTCCAGGCATCACAGGCATGTGGCAGGTTAATGGGCGCAGTGATACTACATATGCTGAGAGAGTCGCAATGGATACATGGTATGTTCGCAATTGGTCTGTATGGCTTGATTTAGTCTTTCTATTTAAAACCGTAAAGATTGTTTTAAACAGAAAAGGTGCTTATTAATAGAAAACACATTTAATTAGGAGATCAAACTAATGAACAGGTACAAATACGATTATTTAATTGTTGGCAGCGGTTTGTTCGGAGCTGTATTTGCGCACGCTGCAACCCTTAAAAATAAAAAATGCCTTGTCATAGACCGCAGAGGGCATATTGGCGGCAATATTTACTGTGAAACAAAAGCCGGCATTAATATACATAAATATGGAGCGCATATTTTTCATACTTCAAACAAAAAAGTTTGGAACTACATCAATCAGTTTGCAGAGTTTAACAACTATATCAACAGTCCTGTAGCAAATTATCGGGGCGAAATCTACAATCTCCCTTTTAACATGAATACCTTTAGTAAAATGTGGAATATTTCAACACCGCAGCAAGCGGCTGAAAAAATCAAAGAACAAAGAGCCATCGTTAAAGGTCAGCCGAGTAATTTGGAAGAACAAGCCATAAGTCTGGTCGGTACGGATATCTATATGAAGTTAATAAAGGGATACACAGAGAAGCAATGGGGCAGGGACTGTAAAGAACTACCCGCCTTCATAATTAAAAGATTGCCAGTCAGATATACCTATGACAATAACTATTTCAATGACAGGTTTCAGGGCATCCCGATTGGCGGTTATAACGTTATTATTGAAAAAATGCTGCAAGACAGCGATGTTAAGCTGAATGTTGATTTTAACGAGCAAAGAAAAGATTATCAAAAGATCGCCGAAAAAACAATCTATACCGGTTCCATAGACAGCTATTTTGCTTATGCTTTGGGACAACTTGAATATAGGAGCTTGAACTTCGAAACTGAGAAGATAAAGCAGGAAAACTATCAAGGCGTAGCAATAATGAATTTTACTGCCAGGGAAATACCTTACACGCGTATAATTGAGCACAAACACTTTGAATTCGGAACGCAGTCTGTGACTTACATTACCAAAGAATATCCCTGCGAATGGCTATTAGGGGAAGAAGCATATTACCCAGTGAATGATGATAAGAATCAAAAACTTTTCCAAAAATACACTGAGCTTGCAATGCAGGAAAAGGATGTAATTTTTGGAGGTCGCCTGGCTGAGTATAAATACTATGACATGGACAAGACCATCGAAAGTGCATTAGAATGTGCCGAAAAAGAACTGGGGCAATAAGATTGCCGGAAATATAATTTTTGATGAGGTAGTTTTAGTGGACATTAAAGTGATTATTGCGGCACATAAACCATATTGGATGCCTATAGACGATTGCTATCTACCATTGCATGTAGGCAAAGAAGGCAAGAATGGCATCGGTTTTATCGGTGACAATACCGGCGACCATATAAGTGCCAAGAATGCCAATTATTGTGAACTGACGGGTATTTACTGGGCATGGAAAAATTTAAAAACGGATTACATAGGAGTTTGCCACTACAGACGTTATTTTACCAATGGTAATCCCCTTAACATCGAAAAGAAGCGTGCTGTTATTTTAAAAAGAGCAGAGTTTGAAAAGATATTGCAAAAAACAAATATTATCGTTCCTGATAAACGGCATTATTATATTGAAACAACAAGAAAGCAATATGAACACGCCCATAATCCGGCTGATTTAGCTGTAACGGAAAGCATCATAAAAGAACGCTATGCAGAGTATCTTCCTTCTTTTAAAAAAGTGATGGATCGCACCTGGGGCCATCGATTTAACATGTTTGTTATGCGTAAAGATTACTTTGATGAATACTGTACATGGTTATTCGATATACTTTTTGAATTGGAAAAGCGCATAGATATCAGTTCATATGATAATTATAATGCGAGGGTCTTCGGATTTATTTCCGAACGTCTCTTGGATGTATGGTTGGAAACCAACAAATTGTTGTACGTTGAGCAAAATGTTTGCTATATGGAAAAACAAAACTGGCTTGTTAAAGGCGGTAAATTTTTAAAAAGAAAGTTATTGGGTTAAATGATGAGTTCGATAATTCCTTTTTTTAGCATTATTATGCCTGTTTACAACTCTGAAAAATATGTTGGTAAGGCAATAAACAGTATTTTAAAACAAAGCTTCCGTGATTTCGAATTAATAATCGTTGACGATGGTTCATATGATTCCAGTAAAGAAATATGTCGGGAATTGGCGCTTATGGATCATAGGATTATCTTAAAAGAAACAAAAGATCGTGATGGTGTAGCGAATGTTCGTAATGAAGGTCTTAAATGGGTAAGAGGAGAGTATGTTACTTTTGTCGATTCTGATGATTTTATTGATAATGATATTTTTGAACTTGCATATATAAAGATTAAATCATACAGGCCAGACGTGCTGAAATACGCTTGTATAGAAGAATATTATAATGAATTCGAACATATATCAGGAACGAAGGATATTCATTTAACCGAGCAATATTTGGAGGACCAAAAAGCTATAAGACAAAAAATTATAGAGCTAGAAAAACTCCCATTGTTTGGTTATGTTTGGAATGCTTTTTATTGTACAAAAGTTTTACAAGAGTATGGCGTCCAATTTGATACAGAATTATCGGTTAGTGAAGACTTTAATTTTAATCTTCTTTTTTTTAATAATGTTAAAAAACTCTATTGTTTAGATAAATGTGCTTACCATTATGCCAAAAGAATGAATAATAGTCTTTCTACTAAGAAAAAAGAAGATTATTATAAAATTCATGTTTTTAAGATAAAAAGCTTGCTTGAATACTATGAAAAATGGAATTTGTTAGACAAATGTACCGAACAAAGGATTTTTTGGTTATATACTCGTGGCATATATTCAACAATTTCCAGGAAAATCGAGGACGGAGAAAATTACATAGAAATTTTACAACAAATTTTTGCTACACCTTTGCACAAAAAATTTACTATGATTTCAAGTTCAGGATTAAGCTTTAAAGAAAAGTTATTAATGAATGAATTGAAAAAGGAACACAGATTCACAATATATCTCTTGTGCCTTTTGATGAACTTAATCAGAAACAAGCTGAGAATTATTTTTTCAAGAATTAAAGGATGATTTTATGAAGAAAGTAATAAAGGTGCTGCAGGTCGGAATGACTGAAAATATTGGCGGTATGGAAACATATTTAATAGAATATTATCGAAATTTGGATAGAACAAAAATGCGTTATTCTTTTGTCAATATAACTGCTGAACGTAAAATGGTTTTTGCAGAGGAAATAAAGCGAAATGGTGATAGTATTTATAACGTGATTTCGAGACACAGAAATCCTCTAAAGCATTATTGGCAGTGGCTGCAATTGATGGCAAAGCATGGTAAAGACTACGATGCTTTAGTATTAAACACCTGTAGCCTGAATTATGTATTTCCGCTTGTTGTCGCAAAATTATACGGAATAAAAAAAAGAATTATCCATTCACATAATTCCGGTGACGAAGTACGGATGACTTTTAAAAGAAAAGTACTGGTTAGTTTTAATAGAGTGCTTTTTCAATGGGCGGCAACAGACTATTGGGCATGTTCAAAGCTTGCTGGAGAATGGATGTTTAGCGATAAAAAAGATTTCACAGTTATTCATAATGCTGTAAACGCAGCCAAGTTTAAATTTAATTTTGAAACACGGCAAAGGCTGCGAAATGAACTGGGATTGAACGATAAATTTGTGGTTGGCAATATAGGCAGGTTTTCCTACCAAAAAAATCATGAGTTTTTAATAGATATATTCAGGGAGGTTAAGAAGGTTTGCGATAATTCGGTTTTGCTTTTGATAGGTGATTCTGATTTTGATCTATCCTGTAAGGATAGTGTTATGAGAAAGATTAAGGAATTGAACTTGGAGAAAGACGTGGTTTTTTTGGGGGTAAGAAATGACGTAAATGATTTAATACATGCTATGGATTGTTTTATATTACCCTCTCATTTTGAAGGTTTGCCGATTGTAGGAATTGAAACACAAGCAGCCGGATTACCATGTTTTTTTGCGGATACAATAACGCAAGAAAGTAAGATTACAAATCTAGTGCATTTTATTTCTTTAGATAGTTCACCGGGAAAATGGGCTGAGAAAATATTATCGATTATCCCTGTGAAGCGCAAAGATATGAGTAAAGAAGTTGCTGAAGCAGGCTACGATATCAGAAAACAAATAAAACATATCGAGTCGTTATTTTTTAAATAAAGGCGGTACTATGCTGATTAAAAATAAGGTTGGTCAAAATATACTTGCGCTATCATTGATAAAAGGATTGCAGTATATACTTGCATTTATAACTTTCCCATACTTAGTAAGGGTTTTGCAGGTTGAAAAGTTTGGAGCAATAGCCATGGCCCAGGGTATAATACAGTATTTTATGCTTTTTACCGATTATGGTTTTAATCTTACAGGCCCGAGGGACATTGCTAAAAATGACACAGTTGAAAAACGAAGCGCAGTATTTTCCAGTATTTTTTTTGCCAAAATACTTTTGCTTTTGCTCGCAAGTCTGGTTTTTATTTTATTGTCTGTACTTGTTAGCAAGTCTTATAAAGTAGACATATTACTGTACTTCGTTGTTTACCTCTCAGTTATTGGCAATGTAATGTTTCCCGTATGGTTTTTTCAAGGAATCCAGGAAATGCGGTATATTACAATAGCAAACATTATTGCACGTGCTGCGGGTGTGTGTGGAATATTTATTTTTGTTAAAACACCTGATGATTATGTTCAGGCCGCCCTTATGCAGTCAATGGTGCCGGTGCTGGCTGCTGTTTATTCCTGGTACATTATTGTCAAAAAGTATCCGGAATTGCTTTGCCGACCTGGTTGTGGAGCTATCTACGAACAACTTAAGAATGGTTGGGCAATTTTTGTTTCAACAATCGCAATCAATTTATATACTGCAAGCAATGTTGTTTTTTTAGGTATTCTGACCAATAACACGGTCGTGGGTTACTATAGCGGTGCCAAAAAAATTGTTGACAACATTACAGCTATATTCTCACCTGTTTCAGAGGCAATATATCCACACGTGAGCAAGCTTGCGGATGATTCTAAAGAAAAGGCCATTTTGTTTTTGAAAAAACTGTTCCGCATAGTTGGTGTTTCAGCTTTTGTCTTATCGACCACGATATTTGTCTTTGCTGAAGCTATAGTGGGCATACTTCTCGGCAACAATTATGGGGAGTCAGTGTTTTTATTAAGGATATTGGCATTTCTACCTCTTATTATTGCCTTGAGCAATCTTTTTGGCATTCAAACCATGTTGACATTGGGAATGCAAAAAACTTTCAGCGGTATTTTGGTTAAGGCGGCAGTTTTCAATACAATTATTGTTTTGCCGCTAATTTATCTTTATCAGTCGGTCGGTGTTTGCGTGGCTATTTTAATAACGGAGTTCATTGTCACAACTGTGATGTGCTTTGCTTTGAAAAGAAATAATATTCAACTTTTTTAGCAATTATCAGTATATTATGCGTAAAAAATGATATAAATGTTTTACAGTACTGCAATAAAAACCGGTGAAGATCTTGACAACATATTAGTTAAGACAGGAAAGGAGTCCCCATGGAATGTTACAGCATGTGTGCCGTTATCGTCACATATAACAGGGTTGAAAAGCTGAAAATTTGTCTCGAGGCATATGATGCTCAAATATTGAAGCCGCAGGAAATAATAGTGGTTAACAATAAAAGCTCGGATGGCACAGAACAATTCCTAAAAGAATGGCAAGGTATAGATGCTGATTATGAAAAAATCGTTATTAACTGTTCTGTCAATGGCGGTGGCAGTGGTGGTTTTTATATTGGGCTTGAGCGGGCGATACAAACAACAGCTGCTTGGATAATGGTGGGAGATGATGATGCTTATCCCGACAAACAAGCAATTATTACTATTGCCGACACTATCGATAATTTAGACGCAACAGGTAAAAGTGATTGTGTCGCTTTGTGTACTTCGGTGATAAATTCAGGGCAGATTGCTTTCGAACATAGGAGAAACACCTTTGCAAAAGGTTTGAGAATTTATGATGAACCGGTACGTGCAGCTGCCTATGAAAAAGAATTTTTTGAATTAAACGCCTTTACTTATGTCGGGGCAGTGATGAAGAAGGAAGTCTTAAAAAAAGTCGGGTTAACCCGAAAAGAGTTTTTCATCTACTACGATGATACTGAACACAGCCTTAGATTATCAAAACAGGGGCGCATATTCTGTGTTCCTAATGCGAAATTTTACCATGATGTGATTTCCGACGGCAGCATCAATTGGAAAAAGTATTATGAAATTAGAAATCAGTTAATTGTACATAAGGAGTATTTTGGAAAATTGTGGCCGTTGAGTGCTAGTATCCAGATATTAAAAGCTCTATTGCAGCCAATTAAAGGCAGAGGGCCTAGAGTAATTAAAATGAGAATACAAGCTATTTTTGATGCAATAGCCGGTAATCTTGGCATGCATAGTGTTTACAGGCCTGGTTGGAAGCCTTGAAAAAATAGACATTAGCTGACAAGGTGTAACTTGAAGAATGACGATATAAGCAAAATTGCATATTTCACCTAACCATATCAACTTTGCAATAATGCGTGATGTGGTTTTTTTATAAGTCGAGTATTTAGAAAAAATGTAGAATATTGGCTATATATAAAGTAGAATATAGATATGAATGGCCAAGTAGCAGGATTTCCGGTTATTTATTTTTCAAAATATACATTAAGGCGGACTTTATATATGAGAATAGCCTTGACCGACTGTGCAAAACCCTATAGCGGAATAGGAGTATATACGAAAGAACTTATTGCAAATCTCCAGCAAGTTTCCAGTGATAGATTTTTCATATTTAGTAAGGGACAAATGGTTGAACATCAATGTTTTTGTGCTCTCGCCTTAAACAAATTAAGCATGCTGGCTCATGAGCAGATTAGTTTGCCGTTATGGCTGAAGAAAGAAAGCATTGACTTGATACACCAGACGAAAAACTACACAGTACCCCTTTGTTTCGCTGGTAAAAGGGTTGCTACCATACATGATGTTATCCCACATGTTTTTGCGGAACAGTACTTGCCTTCCATGGCAGCCAAAAGATATTACCAGTTTCTAATGGGAATTACAATAAGAAAAAGTGACAGAATTATCACTGTTTCTGATTTTTCTAAAAAAGAGATCATCAAATATTTAGGCGTTGAACCAGAAAAAATAGAAGTAATACACCTTGCTGTTTGCGATAGATTCAAACAAATAAATCAAGAAGAAGCAACTAAGAACTTTTTAAAGAAATACGGTATCGACAGGCCTTTTATACTTTCAGCAGGCGGTAATGAATACAGAAAAAATAATGAAAGATTAATCACGGTATTTAAGGAAAATTTTGCTCAAACACATGTGTTAGTAGTGCTGGGACAAAAGTGGCGCAACGAAAGTTTCGATAATGAAAAGAATGACAATATCATTTTCGTCGGAAGTATGTCGGAACAGGAATTAATTCTTCTTTACAACAGAGCCGAGCTATTCGTCTTCCCTTCACTCTATGAAGGTTTCGGATTGCCCATATTGGAGGCCATGGCTTGCGGAACACCGGTTGCCACCTCCAATTTGTCCTCACTGCCTGAAGTTGCAGGAGGTGCGGCAGTGTTATTCGACCCATATGATGCTGATGACATAAAAAAAACAATGCTAAGAGTCCTTGAAAGCAAGGAACTGCAAGCTGAGCTTATCGGAAGAGGCCTGCAGCGAAGGCAGGATTTCAGCTGGCTGAAAACTGCAGAGAAAACAGCAGCTGTCTACGAAAAAACGCTGAAGAATTTTTAAAAAGGCACAACTATAGCGGGTACAGAACCGAGACCAAATTGGATCAAGGTGGGGGGGATTCGATGAAGATTGCCGTTGTTTGCGATTGGCTTGTTGTCTATGCTGGTGCGGAGAGAGTTTTAGAACAGATTTTACAACTTTATCCAAACGCCGATCTTTTCTGCCTGGTCGATTTTTTGCCAGCAAGGGAAAGACAGTTTATCCTCAATAAGAAAACCAAAAAGAGTTTTATACAAGGTTTGCCTTGGGCAAAAACTAAGTATCGCAATTACCTTGCTTTGATGCCATTGGCTATTGAACAACTGGACGTGTCAGGATACGATTTGATAATTTCCAGTTCGCACGCCGTTGCCAAGGGTGTTATCGTCAGTCCTGATCAACTTCATATATCTTATGTGCATTCTCCAATCAGGTACGCCTGGGACCTTCAACACCAGTATTTACAGGAGTCCAATCTAACCAAAGGATTGAAGAGTATTATTGCAAGAATTGTTCTGCACTATATCCGTATCTGGGATCAGCGTACGGCAAATGGTGTGGACTATTTTGCTGCCAATTCGGAGTTTATTGCCAGGCGTATAAGCAAGGCATATAGGCGTGAGTCAACGATAATTTATCCACCGGTGGATGTAGGATACTACAATAAGTGTGACAAAAAAGAAGAATTTTATCTTACTGCTTCGCGGATGGTTCCTTATAAGAAAATTGCCTTGCTGGTAGAGGCGTTTAATGCTATGCCGGAGAAAAAGCTCGTAGTCATCGGTGACGGCTCCGAATTTAAAAAAATTCAAAAAATGGCCAAAACCAACATAACGCTCATGGGTTACCAAAAAGCAGAAGTTTTGAGGGAATATATGCAGAAGGCTAAAGCCTTTGTCTTTGCGGCAGAAGAGGATTTCGGCATCACTCCGCTGGAGGCCCAGGCGTGCGGTACGCCGGTCATTGCTTACGGCAAAGGAGGAATATTGGAAACAATTGTGCCGCTGGGTGCAGAGAAGCCAACGGGGGTTTTATTTAAAGAGCAAACAAGGCAGTCAATAATAAATGCAGTAGAAACTTTTGAAAACGAGCAGCACAAATTTACTGCCGATAACTGCAGGGAGAATTCCTTGCGGTTTTCAGCGGATTGTTTCAGAAATAACTTTCAAAAATTTGTTGAAACAAAACTTGAACTGCACAGAAGTTAAAGCTTATCGGTGTTTCCGAAATTAGGATAAAGAGGTTGAACGGCGTGAATAAAGAAAGCTTGCTGCAAATTCAAAAGAACTGTTTTTTGCTGATGGTGGCATTTTTGCCTCTTACGAATATTGCAGTTGCTTTTCCCTTGAATATTATAGGCGGGGGCTTTGCTAACAAAGTTTCATTTTATCCTGCTTTTTTCGGTATGATGGCAGGTATTTACCAGCAAATACGTTTCGGCGGTCATTTTACCAACGTCCGTGCCTTTAAAAGATATATTGCGGCATATTTTTTGCTGCTTATTCTTTCCACTGTTCATGGCTTGTATATCTATCCATTTTATGAAGAAAGCGGTATTGCCAATATCAATACGCTCCAGCAAATTTGTGGATTTATTGGTGTATATCCCGATAATACAACTATGGCAAAATTTTATATAGCAATACGTATTATTAAAAATAATTTACTTAGCACTGTCTATACTTTTGGTTTTTCCTACTGGATTTATTGTCTGTTCAGGGATGACGCCAAAGAGGGAATGAAGTTGGTATTTAAGGGAATACTCATAGCTATTCCGGTCATCCTTGCTTATTCTTTAGTAGAATTGTTTTATTTGGCCGGCAACGTCACTGCCAGAGAGATTTTGAAGACAGTGACTCCTTATTTCCACGAAATAGGCAGTTCACATAATTGGTGGCCGCCACTGCTGTGGAAGAACCAACTGAGGTCAGTTTTTGCTGAACCATCTTTTTTTGGCATCTACAGCGCATTTGTCTTGCCTTTTATTTGGCAGCAGCAAAAGAAAATAAAGTCAGTCAATCTATTCCTGTTATTCTCTTTTACCTTTCTGTTGTTTATGACAAAAGCAAGGACCGGAAGCTTGATTTTTTTAATGCAATTAATTATTTTCGCCCTGTATTCCTTAACTTCCGTCAGGAAGGAAGTCATATTCAGGTTTGTGATTGTGCTTTTGTGCAGTGCTGCTGCTTTTGCCTCATCAGCATTGTTCATAAACCAATTTATGAACAGCGGACAGGCAGCCGGAGTGTCAAGGACTGTTACAACCTATATCAGCGACAATGTGGAATCGGTTGCCGACCCTACAAAAAGAAGCAATCAGTCTAGGTATTCGGTCATTATTGCCGACTTGCGCCTTGGGTTTGAGCATCCGCTGCTGGGTATAGGCACTGGACTTCGCAGTGCATACATTCCTCAATTTTTCCCCGATAGGAAGCTGCAGAATGTTGAAATGAAAAATTGGGTAAGGCTGCAAAAAGAAAAGGGAATTCTTAACTCTACAATCCCAAATCTGTGCGAGTATTCAGGGAGGTTTGCGGAAACAGGCTTTCTTGGCTTAAGCATATTTTTGGCGCCGTTATTTTATCTTTTCATCAGGATGCGGAAGAAGATGCGGGAACTGCCTGCAGAGGACAGAGACCAGATTTTTATGTTCGGCATCTCTCTTCTGGGGATTTGTGCGTCAGGCCTTAGTACAACCTTCAATACTACTTATTGTTACTGGATATTACTTGGTCTTGGCTACGCAATCAGCAATCAGAGCGGCGAGAGTAAAAGAACAAAAAATGTTTGAGATCGAAACTTTCAAGAAAGCCGAAAGGAAGGCGACTTTGTGATTTTATACATCAATGGCAATTTTCTTACTGAGCCGCTTACAGGGGTGCAGCAATACGCTATGGCAATGCTAAGGCAGATTGATAGGATGCTTTTAGAAGAAGGCTTTGGCGGGTTTTGCGAAGCTGTTCTTTTGGTACCTCAGGGGGCTGTCTGTCCAATGCCACTGCAGTTTGTCCAAATTAAAAAAGTCGGCCATTGGCGTGGAAACCTTTGGGAACAGTTCGAACTTCCTTTTGCGACCGGGGACGAATGGTTGCTTAACTTTTGCAACAGGGCGCCTCTTTTGAAGAAAAAACAGGTTTTAATCATTCACGATGCCGCCATTAGCGCCACGCCGGGACGTTTTTCCAAACGGTTCAGACTTTTTTGGCAAAGCTGTTACCGTGTGTTTGCTTTGACATTGCCAAAGATTATTACTGTTTCCGATTTTTCACGCAATGAGCTTCACAACTATTTCAAAATTGCCAAAGAAAAGGTTGACGTCATTCACCCCGGGGTTGAACATTTGCAAGGCAAGCCGCCTGACTTTTCTATTCTCGATAAATTTTCGCTGGTTGAACGCAAGTTCATTTTGGCTGTTGGTGCAACAGCGAACAAAAACCTTCATGTTGTTTCCCAGGCATTATCTTATTTGGACAAAGATCTGCTTCTTGTGATTGTCGGAAAAGTCGAAGAGTTAAGAAGCCTGCAAGTGAGCAACAAAAGGGTAGCTTTGACCGGCCGCGTAACCGATGAAGAATTGGCAGCTTTGTATAAAAAGGCCGGGTGTTTGGTATTCCCATCATTGTATGAAGGCTTTGGGATTCCACCGATTGAAGGCATGTCTTTAGCCTGCCCGGTAATAGTTGCAGGCAGGGCCTCTCTGCCTGAGGTATGCCTTGACGCTGCGGTTTATTGCAACCCTGAGGATGAAAAAGATGTAGCAGAAAAAATTGGACTAATTCTGCACGACGATGCCTTGGCAGAAGACTACAGAAAAAGAGGTTTGGCACGAGCGGCAGAATTCTCATGGGCGCAATCAGCAAGGATGCTTTCAAATACTTTGAAACAGCTTGTGATGTCAACGGGCCATAAGGATTTTTAAATATAAGCAAAGCAAAAAAGAGGACGGATAAACAATCAGACAAGGGCTGAATCTAAAATAGAGGGAGGGAACAAAAATAGAAGGCTTAGTGAGCGTAATTGTTACAAACTATAATCTGGAGGACTATCTTGACAGATGTGTAGAGTCTTTGATTCAGCAAACATTTACCAATATGGAGATAATTCTTGTAGACGATGGTTCATCAGATCGATCTCCCGGCATGTGTGACAAGTGGGCTGCAAAAGACAATCGCATTTCAGTTATACATCAAACGAACCAAGGGGTATCGGCAGCCAGAAATACAGGTATTATTGCAAGCCGTGGAGAATACATCATATTTATAGATGGTGATGACTACATGAGGGAAACACATATAGAGGCCCTTCGTAATATGTTGCTTAATCCAAAAGTAGATATGGCTATAGTTGGTTTTCTAAAAATCAAGAGAAACAAGGTCATTGATGAAACGAAGGGCTTGCCAAGGGTAATGAACAGGGAGGAAACCCTTGCTCATATCTTAAAACCAGTAGGCTTTTCAGGAATGCTTTGGAACAAAATGTTTAGAAGAAAATTGATTGTTGATTCTAATCTGTGGTTTGAAAAGAACATCAGTCAAGAAGACCTTTTGTTTAATATAAACTATGTTTTGCAGGCTCAAGGCAGCACAGCCTATGATCCTCAGGCATCTTATTATTATATGCTCAGGACTGAAAGCTTCTCACAAAGTTTCAATCGCAAAAGCTTGACAGCTATTGCTGTTATTGACCGCCTAGCAAAAATGTTGGCAAAAAGTCATGCCGGTTTGCTTGGCTATCTTGAATTCAATAAAATTCTTACAGCAGCAATTTTCACGCGAGCTTTAGCGAGAACCAATGAGTTTAATACTGATTACTATGAACTCAAAAAATACATAGTTAAAAACCTGAGAACTGTTGTTGCCAGTGAGGCTCCCTTTATGGAGAAGGCGCGAATTATTATAACTGCCGGATCTCCATCTTTGGCCAATAAGTTGAATGATTTTATGGTATTCGTTCTGTACAAAACATATAAAAAACCAAAATTATGATGATTAAGGCTTTTTGAAAAGCGTGGCAACGAGGCTGTAGGGCTGGCAGATATTGAGCAGAAAGATTTCGGAAGTTTTGATTCCGTTCGGCGATTATTTCGAGGAAGATGACATAATTCGCCTTGCTGATGAATAGGGTGCGAACTCATCAGTTTTTAATGAGATAGGGCAGAATTGGAGGGATGGTCTTTTCATGCAGTTTATGATGAAGATTTTTGATATTTTCCCGCAAAAAGAAAAGCGCTATTGTTTTATCTTAATCTTTTACATGGTAATTGGCGCCCTGCTTGAGGCCATTGGTATCGGAGCTATTTTCCCATTGATTTCCATTATGGGCGATCCGGACTACCTGACGCGCGACATTTATCTCACAAGATTCGCCGCACAGCTCGGAATTGAAAGCCACAGCGCGCTTGTGATGGCACTTGCGGGACTTTTGATAATATTTTATCTGCTAAAAAATTTATACGTTGCCTGGCAAACCCGTATCCACATTCAATTTTCCTGTAAAAACCAGATTTACTGTGCCAACAGTTTATTTGCGGAATATTTGTATAAACCGTATATTTATCATCAAAATCATAATTCTGTCACGTTGCTGCGCAACATAGGATCAGGAGTGCAGATACTATTTTCTAAAATAGTGGTTGCAATCTTTTCACTCATGGCTGAGATTGTAACAGCCATCGTCATTTTTTTCTTATTGGTACTGATAGACCCTTTGGTTGCCTTTACGGTAGCAGCGACCTTTGGAACATTGATGTATGGTGTTTTGAAATTGTTTCGTAAGGAGATAACCAAACAAAGCGAAGTAAAAAACAACTGTCTTGCATCATATATGAAATGGATAAACCAAGGACTTGGTTCTATCAAAGAAACCAAGGTCCTGCGGAAGGAAGAATTTTTTCATAGGGAGTTTGACAAGGCGTACGCAAAATTCAGTAAGGCCAACAGCACTTTCCTCTTTTTAAGCCAATTGCCACGCTTGTGCATTGAAGCCATAGTGGTAAGCGGCCTGCTTGTGCTGATCATGGTTAAGATAGCACTTGGGACAGAACCAAGAGATATAGTTCCATTACTTGGTGTTTTGGCTCTGGCCGCCTTCAGGCTAATGCCATGTGCTAACCGAATCGTCAATTTGCTAAACGATATCAAATTCAATCTGCCAGCCTTCAGAGATCTGGAAGCTGATCTTATGACAATAAAGAAGCGCGAGAATGATGCCTTGAATTTGACAGTGACGAGGCCGGAAGGAAAGATGCCTTTTAATGATAAAATAACCATAGAAAGGCTAAGCTTCAAATATCCCGATAGCAGTGAAAGTGTATTGAGTGAGGTTTCTTTCAGCATACCCAAAGGCAGCTTTGTAGGAATCATTGGGGCATCCGGCGCTGGCAAGACGACATTCGTGGACATTTTGCTGGGCCTTATTGAACCGGACAGTGGCGGAATAAAAGTCGATGGGGTCAATATTAATGAAGACATCCGAGCCTGGCAGTCTAATCTGTCTTATGTTCCGCAGAACATTTATCTTGTTGATGGCACAATCAGAGAAAACATTGCCCTCGGTATCCCCAGTGAAAAAATCGATGAAGCAAGGTTGGCGCATGTCATCAGGATGGCTGAGCTGCATATATTTATAGCAGGACTTCCTAACGGAGTAAACACTTCCGTCGGTGAACGTGGTGTAAGGCTTTCCGGTGGCCAAAAGCAGAGAATAGGCATAGCCCGTGCTCTTTATTGCGAGCCGGAAATACTGGTGTTGGATGAGGCTACTTCATCTTTGGACAGTAAGACCGAGAAAAGCATTACGAAAGCAATCTTAAACCTGAAGGGACAGATCACGATCATAGCAGTTGCTCATCGCTTAAGCACGTTAGAGCACAGTGACTTTAAAATCAGTTTTGATGCTGGCTGCGCACAGAAGATTAATTAGGAAAGAAATTGCTGGAGGGATTTTTTTGATTTTAAGTTATGATGGTTTTAAATACTTGCTGGGCTATCAAGATTCTGATACTTTTCTTGTAAGAAATATTTTTGCCGAAGGAGCGGAACGAGCAAAAACTTGCAAGGAATTTTTAGCATCAATTGTGTTCGAAGACCTTGATCATGAGTCAATAGCTTTGATGCCCTTTTTCCTTTCCCATAACGGCGATGCTGTTACGGGCGGTAACTTGAATATGCGTATCAGAGGAATTCATAAATGGTCAATGTGCAAAAACAGCCTTAACCTTTCAGGAATTCTGCCGCTGCTCAAAGCGTATGAGAAGGCTGGAATACCGGTTATGCTGCTGAAGGGAATTGTTCTGGCTCATAATTATTATAAGGGTCTGGGACTCAGAATGATGGAGGACATCGACCTGGCAGTGCCGCCGGAATATTTTGCAGAAGCAGCCGGAATTGCAGAAAAGATGGGTTTTCAAGGAAAGGATTCGGGTCACTCTATTGATTTTTGCAAAGAGGGGAAGCACCGTATTGATTTGCACAGAATAATTTTAAAAGAAAGCTACAGAAACGAGAGACGCGAGGACATCATTTGGCAAAGAGCCATAAAAATCAATTTTTATGGTCTGCAAGTTTTTGTGCCGCGGCCGGAAGATATGCTGCTTGGGCTTTGGCTGCACGAATTTTTTGATATTGTGGGCAATGAAGGGCAAAAAGGCCGGAACAAAAAATGGGTTTTGGACACTAAGATGATTCTAACTAATACTCCGGAGTTTGATTGGCAGGGTTTCATTGCATCATGTTACCATTTTCGCGTTATGCCGCAAATAATCTGTATGCTCACTTTTTACCGGGATCTTTCTTCCTGCAACATGCTGGCAAAACAAGAAACAGATGCTCTGCTTGCACTTCTGGAGAAAGATGGGGAGTACAACAAGAGACGCATGCAAGTTTTTGCAACTATGATCTTTTATCTTCAAAAAAGTTTTCTTTTTCATTACCAAAAAATTTATTGCACTTATCTTTACATAACAGGTAAGACATTGGGAGAAGGTATTGACTACAGAGGATATAAAAAATATCTTTATGAGAGATATCAAGTTGATTGTCTGCTTTCTTACCTTTTGTCAGAGGGCAAACAGTTTGGAAAGCGGCTGCGACGATTGTCAGGTGCCCAGACATGACCGGAACAAAGAAAACAGTACTTGAAGTAATAAGGTCAGAGGCATTAAAGGCGGATTGCCAAGGACATTCAGAAAAAGCCTGGCTGAATTTGGGAGGTAAGTATCTGGAACTTCGCTTCAGCACAAGTGCTTTAAAGGAACGTCTTCTTATTTCTGTATCTTGCCTGGAGTGTCCAGAACCGGAAAAAAGCGATCTTACTATCTATGTCTGGACAGAGGACTTCGGTGAGAAGGAGCCCGCGTTTTGCCGCCCTTTCCTTCAAGATATGCTTTGGCGCGGCGGCAGTCTGTTTTTTAAAGAATCGGTGTCTTTGCCTTTTCTGTTTGACGGCACTAATAAATATTTTACTGCCTTTGACGAAGAACGAAGAGAAGGATACTATTGCCTTAACGAAGAAAAGGAATTACCCTTCTTGCATATCTGCCATCCATTCAGACAGATTTTCCATTGGTGGACGCTGGACATGTCTGAGTATCTGCTTGTGCATGCCGCGGTAGTAGGGCTAAATGGTACAGGCGTCGGCTTAGTTGCCGTCGGCGGCAGTGGTAAGTCGACAACTGCCATTTCAGCTTTGAGCAGAGGACTTGAATTTGCCGGCGATGACTATGTCTTGTTTTCACAACAGGCAAGGAGAGCACTTTTGGTTTATTCGACCGGCTACCTCAATCCCGACATGTTGGCTCTCATGCCGGAATTTGCAGAAAGCGTCATTGGCAGGGATCCGAAGCGTAACGATAAGACGCTGATTGATTTAACTGCTTTGAAGTCCTTGTTTGTGAAAGAAATGGAAGTTTGCGCCTTGCTTCATCCAGTTGTCGGTTATGAAAAGCCGTGCATCAAGTCATCTGCAAATGGTATGCGGGTAGCTACGGCGCTTGCGGCATCGACGACAATACAGAATGAAGGCTGGATGGATCCCAAAGTTTTAAGCAAAGTGTTTCGCTGTATCAAAGGTATCCCGATATATGAATTTCAATTATCTTATGATTTTGCAGAAAATGCTGAATGTCTGCGTAATTTCATCTTGAAGAGGAGTGGTGCCAATGTACACAATGAACAATCATGAAATTTTTTATGACAACACTGACGGGCAAGGGATTATTATCAATTCAATTAATGGGAGTTATTACGCGCTAAACCACTTGTCTGCAACTGTTTTTGAGTTGCTTTGCAATGGTTATGAACCTCAGACGATTGCGGAAGAACTTTTAAAAATTAAGGGTTGCCCGGAAAACTTGTTCGCAGATGTGGCAGCCTTTGCTGATGCATTGTACGAGGAAAAGATATTATTGTCATCTGCCACTGCACCGATGGAAAGAATAAACCTGCCTGAAGCTGGTTTATTTGATAGCTTCAAAATCTCTTTTGAAAAATTTGATGATATGCAGGACCTGCTTTTGAGTGACCCGGTGCATGAAGCCTCGCCAGAAACAGGGTGGCCTAATTTGCCCGATATAAAGGAGCAGTAGAAATGAATGTTGAGCCTTTGATTTCAGTTGTAATACCCACTTTCAATTATGGATCATTCATTACTGCTTGTTTGGATAGCGTGATAGCACAGACTTACAAAAATTTGGAAATTATTGTAGTAGATGACGGTTCGACCGATGACACTGCCTCAATTGTTGCGTCTTATCCGGATGTCAGGTATGTTTACCAGGAAAATGCCGGAGTCAGCGCAGCCAGAAATAAAGGATTAGCATTGGCAAAGGGTGAGTATGTGGCATTTATCGATGCAGATGACTACTGGGCGGTTGATAAACTTTCCAAACAGATTGATTTCATGGAAAAAAACAGAGAATATGGCATAGTCTTTACCAGCCAACAGAATTTTCTTGACAATGATTATGTCAAAACAAATGCCAAGGCGATTTTTGTCAGTGAACAAGAAGTCAAGGTTGCCATCCAAAGCGCACTTATCAGGAAAGAGGTTTTCCACAAAAACGGGGGTTTTAAAGAAGAACTTAAATATTCTGAGGACACAGAGTGGGTGATGAGGGTAAGACTTGGCGGGACTAACACTTACTTGCTAAATGAAACATTGACTTTCCGAAGAATACACGGGGAGAATCTGACGCTGAGACTTAACCCGCTTGGCAACAACTGCCAGAAAATGTTGGCGGAAAAGTTGAGAGCAATGAGGAATAAAAATGGCTGAAAAGAAAACAATTGATATAATCATACCTATGTTTAATTCAAAAAAGTACTTGGCAGAAGCGGTTGCAAGCATTAAGCAGCAAACTTTAAAACCTGACAGAATAATCGTTGTTGATGACGGCTCGACTGACGGCAGCGGTGATTTTGCACGAGCTATGACTGGTGTTGAGGTTTTTGAACAACCTAACAGCGGAGCAGGCATTGCTCGAAACCTAGGCATAAAACAAAGCCATGCGGATTTCATTTTTTTGTTTGATGCAGACGACATCATAGAACCATTTGCTTTTGAGGTCTTAATGAAAGCACTTGAAGCTGCGCCTGAGGCAGTGGGATCCTTCGGCCAAACGATTGACTTTTTTTCGCCAGAGCTGACAGAAGAAGAAAGAAAATGCCACAGGATTATTGATACACCTTCGTTTGGCAGAGTGCCTGGCTGTTCTTTGCTTCAAAGAAAAGTATTTTTGCCAACTTTTGTAGGGCTTTTCAATCCTAAATACAGAAATGGCGAAGTAGTTGATTGGCATGTAAGATTCCGAGATGCAGGATTGCCGTATGTTAATGTGGAAAAAGTTATCCATCATCGCAGAATTCATCTTAATAATTCAGGCATTCTTAGCAAGGAAAGACAGTTCAATAATTATGCAGCTATTTTGCGTCAGAGGCTGCATAAATAATTGCAAAGTAAGCAGGCGGGCAATTATGATTACTTTTAGTAAAAAATATTCGTTGAATAATGAAGACTGGGCAGATATATTCCGACAGCTAGGTATAGAAGAAAGAATCCAGGCTGCACGTAGGATTGCGCTTAAACCTAATTTTGTTTATCGGACAAAAGTCAAGGATGCAAGCCATGCAATTACGGATTTGCGTCTTCTTGAGAGTTTGGTTAAATATCTGTGCAGCATCAATAACGACTCTGTAATTTACATTTGCGAAAGTGACAGTACTTGTCATGCTTTTGCCTATTTGAAATTTGAAAAGCTCAATTTGCCTTACTCACTAAAGCTTAATGAAAGAGAACTGCAAAGAATAAGGTTGCTTGATTTGTCCCGGGACAGGCTGGTAAGAATAGAGGATGATAGTTTTTTGCACTATAAAAAACAGAAACAACTATGGTTGTCGCAAACTTTTGTGGAAACTGACTTCAAGATTTCTTTGTCCAACCTCAAAACTCATACAATAACAGGCTATACCGGGGCTTGTAAAAATCTATTCGGATGTCTTCCTGATATGGATAAATCCGTTAATCATCCTTTTCTGCATTCTGTGATACACGACTTGGTTCTGGCTATTCGACCGGACCTTAATATTGTTGATGGTTTTGTGGGAATGGAACGCAATGGGCCGGTAAATGGCGACCCCGTTGATCTTGGCTTGCACCTTTTTTCTGATTCCGCGCTGGAAGCCGATGTTAATGGAGTCTGTGCGATTGGAATGGAAGCTCATAAAATATCATATTTGAGGTTGCTGGAAAAAACGATCCATAGCAAAAATATTGTTCCTTCTATCAGTGTGCAACACAAATTTAAAAAAGTTGATACAAATTTAAGAATTAAAAATGCTTTGGCAATAGCTTGCCAGCGCCTTGGTTGTAGGCTTACTTTCTGGGGGAATCGCATTTATTCTTTCGATAGTTTGTATGATATGTTAAGAGCCATGTTAATTTATTTAAAACGGAGATTAATAATTAGAGGATAAACAAATTGAAGAAGCGAAGGAAAGATGAATGAAGAAAATACTTGTTACCGGAGGCGCGGGATTTTTGGGCTCCAATCTCTGCAGAGCCTTGTTAGTAGCAAACGCTGCGCATGAGGTTATTTGTTTAGACAATTTTTTCACAGGGCATAAGAAAAATATTGAGAAGTTGCTTAATAATGAGAAATTCAAGTTATTGGAGCATGATATCATCAACCCGTTACCGTCAGATTTTACGGTAGATGAAATCTATAATCTTGCTTGCCCCGCAAGTCCATTACAATATCAGAAAGATCCTGTTTATACAACGAAAACCAGTGTATTTGGCATTATCAACATGTTGGAATTGGCCCGAAGATGCAATGCCAAGCTATTGCAGGCGAGTACAAGCGAAGTATACGGCGAACCGGAAGTACACCCGCAAGTGGAAAATTACCGCGGTAACGTTAACCCAATCGGTATCCGCTCATGTTATGACGAAGGTAAACGTTGTGCAGAGTCCTTGCTTTTTGATTACCATCGTATGTACGGCGCGAAAATAAAGGTTGTTCGCATTTTTAATACCTATGGTCCGAATATGGACCCGCGCGACGGGCGCGTCATATCCAACTTCATAATGCAAGCAATGAAAAATAAAGATATTACTATGTATGGTGACGGTTCTCAGTCAAGAAGCTTTTGCTATGTTGATGATTTAATTGACGGAATAATTAAAATGATGGCCACGGACGATTCTTTTATTGGCCCCGTTAACCTTGGAAATCCTGAAGAGGTTACAATTCTGGAATTTGCAAAGAAAATTATTGCGTTGACTCGAAGTTCTTCCTCACTAATCTTTGACGATTTACCGCCAGATGACCCACCGCGGAGACGACCAGTTATATCTCTTGCTAAGAAAAATCTTAACTGGGAACCAAAGATAATGCTGGACGAAGGTCTGGCAAGAACTATTGCCTATTTCAAGAGCATAAAATGAGACAACGGGTGTCCAAAAAGAACCGTCCCCATTTGTCATCCCGAACGAATGTGAGGGATCTCCGAGTTTAGGTCATTTAGAAAACCGAGATTCCTCGGCTGGAGCCGTCGGAATGACAATAGAGATATCATCGCGAATCCCCATGTTTGTCATTCCGAACGAATGTGAGGGATCTCAGGTTGTTTTTTCAATTTAGTTAAAAAGTATTTTTTAGAGGCGAGTATAATTGTATTATGTTTATATTCTCACAAATAAAGCTAATAATGTTCTTTATACGGGAGTTACCAATAATCTTGAACGTAGATTATGGGAACATAGAAATAGTTTAACAACAGGGTTTGCTGAAAAATACAATGTAAATAAATTGGTCTATTATGATACAACAACAGATATTAAATCAGCAATAAGACGAGAAAAAGAAATAAAGGGATGGCGTAGAGAGAAAAAGTGTAAATTGATTAATATGATGAATCCAACATGGAGCGATTTATCTAAAGACTGGTGAAAGCGAGATTCCTCGGCTGGAGCCGTCGGAATGACAATAGAGATATCATCGCGAATCCCCATGTTTGTCATCCCGAACGAACGTGAGGGATCTCCGGGGTTAGGTCATTTAGAAAACCGA
>RZYP01000453.1 GCA_009930275.1 Negativicutes bacterium | reverse complement strand
GGCGCGCGGCTACCGATCGACTCGAAATTTGATCGCCATGATCTACCTCGTCGGGGGAAGGCTTCAATTTGCCCTACCCACTTGAAACAGCGAGGAACCATTTTTTCCGTATTATATGTTCGAATCGAATCTTATCTGAAGTTACAAGCGTAGATATCCTAAACTATAGAACTAGCCTTGATAATAATTCTCAGTGGAGAGTGTCTTCTCTCGCTGGCTTTTTTAAAAAATGGTATGATTTAAAAATACCTGGAGTAGCGAAAGATGTTGTTGAACTTTTACATGACATTAGGTTGAAAGGTGTTGATAAGGGGGCTGCGGTATTGACAATGGACCCAGTCATTGGTCCTTTTACAAATTTAGAGAGAACTGCACTACATGTAGCACTGGATGACTCTTATTTTAGGGGTGATTTGGAAGTTGCGGATTATTTACTGGGTGTTTTAGTCGCAATTTTTGGTCAAAGACCAGTTCAATATGCATATTTGAAAGTCTGTGATGTGCTGAAAGAGAGGCGAAAAGATGGAACATTAGCCGTCATTCTTAGGATTCCGCGCGCGAAGCAACGTGGTCAATTGCCTCGCTCTGAGTTTAAAGAACGGGCGCTGATTCCTCAAATTGGAACTTTACTAGTTAATTATGCAGAGATGCTAGAGAAGATATTTGAAGGGCGTCTTAAAGATCCAAAGCAAGCTCCTCTTTTTCCTGATAAAAGAGGGATGTCTGATTACCAAGATGGCTTAGAGTTTCATCGGACGGTAAGCTCGATAAAGCAAAGCATTATAGTTATATTTGAAAAACTGAAAGTTCATTCCGAGCGAACTGGTGAATTGATGCATATAGCACCCATTCGATTTCGCCGTACAATTGGTACTCAGGCAGCAGTTGAGGGGCACGGTCCTTTAGTAATTGCGGAATTGCTTGACCATTCAGATCTTCAAAACGTCGGGGTCTATGTCGCGGCAACGCCCGAAATTATTGAGCGCATTGATCGGGCGGTAGCGATCAAGTTGGCGCCGCTTGCGCAGGCGTTTGCAGGCATCTTGGTTGACGGTAAAACCGAGGTTCCTCGCTGTTTCAAGTGGGTAGGGCAAATTGAAGCCTTCCCCCGACGAGGTAGATCATGGCGATCAAATTTCGAGTCGATCGGTAGCCGCGCGC
>RZYP01000452.1 GCA_009930275.1 Negativicutes bacterium | reverse complement strand
TGTTGTGGTCAAGCATTATTGTAACGCCACAGTCTAATTTAGCCTAAAGCAAATCTCGCCTCAAATGGCGTCAGATAATCGTTGTATGAATGCGGGCGGATTTGGTTGTACCAAAGATACGCATACTCCGCTATGGCATATTCCAGCTCATCATCGGTGTTAAAGGCAAAACGGTTAATCAGTTCTGCCTTCAGGCTGTTGAAATAGCGTTCCATTGGTGCATTGTCATACGGGCAGCCGGCTCGGCTCATGCTCTGCTGAATTCCGTGTTCATTGCAATAAAGAATAAAGCTAAACGAAGTAAACTGGCACCCCTGGTCGGAATGCAGAATGAGGCTCTTGGGCTTGACCTTCTGAGATTTCAAGGCCTTATCCAACGTCTGGACGGCGAGCTCGCTGGTAATCCATTTCCCGGTTTCACTCGCAACGACGCTACGGTCATAAAGGTCAATAATCGTGCAGTTATATCTTAGAGACCCATTTGAAAGGAACAGATATGTAAAATCCGTACACCAGACCTTGTTTTTCTCGGTAACCTCAAAATGCTGATTCAAGAGGTTCGGGAAAATCTTATGGGCTTGTCCTTTCTTGTAACCGGGACGCCGTCTGCGGCAAATACACAGAAGTCGAAGTTCCTTATTCATGTACTTAAACACCGTGGTTTTGCTGAGAATAATGCCTGTACGCAGCAGGAAGATTCTCATGTTCCGGTGTCCGAGAATACCGCCGAACTCGTGGTAAATGTCTTTAATTTCACGACATATGGCTGCTTTATGGGCATGGTAGTCCGCTTTTTTATGCTTCAAATAATTGTAGTAGGCATTAGGATGGATTCCCATTCTCTTGAGCATCCAACGGATGCCGAATTCGTCTTGATGTTCCGTAATAAATCGATAAGCCTCTAATCGATTTCCTTTGCGAAGAATGCCGCTGCTTTTTTTAGAAAGCGATTTTCCTTTTCGGCCTCTTCTAATTGCTGTCGCAGCTTGCGAACCTCCTGCATGAGGTCATATTCATTTTTGGCTTCATCATTATTTCGGCATTCTTCACGGTAATTGTGTACCCAGTTTGATACGGTGGCTTTGGATGCGCCATACTCGGCGCTCAGGCTGGCAATGGTTCTGCTATCCTGGATATGTTGCTTCACGACTTTCTTTTTTGTTT
>RZYP01000451.1 GCA_009930275.1 Negativicutes bacterium | reverse complement strand
TACTGCAACTACCAAGAATCTGAAAAACTTTTTCATCGCAAAACCTCCCAAAATTATTTAACTAACCCCATTTTACCACATGTCGGAGCAACAATGAAGTAAAAAGAGCCTAAAACCTTAGTTTTTTGACCTGATACGCCCCATGATGCGCATGATATCAATCATCAGCCAGTAGCAGATACACTCGAAAAGCTCTTCCAGAACTTCTCCGTCAAGATGTTGTTCAAACAAATACATAGGGCGATGCTCGGCCAAGCTTGCCAGAAAATAAAGAACAATAAACAAACGAAAATTCCAAAACGGTATTTTTCTCTCGGCAATAAAGGAAAGCAGCCGACTGCGGAAAAGAACAACGAGCACAGTGATTATGGCAAGGCCGACAACAGGGTAAACTATCGGGCCATACCAGAGCGCCTTCAACGGCAGAAACTTGTTGTGGCCAGCAACAGGATAAAAAACCCTACCCCAGTTCAATTCGCGCCCGGCACAAATAAGCGCGGTTACCGCACCCGAATACCAGATGTTTCTTTCCCTGACGCTTGCGGCTTTTGCAGCCAAATAACAGCCAAAAGCAGATGCTGCCAGCAATTCAAGCACCTGCAGATTTTCCAACGGCCCGTTTTCATAGGCTGTTGCAGGTGACAGAATAAAGAATAAAATCAAAGAAGCAAGGACAAGAATGAAAGAAAGCTTAGTACTCCTATACATTCTGAAATTAAAATATTTTTCAACAAGAGCCACCCAATTACCTCCATACACGGCCAAAGCTTCTGACTAGCAAGTCAGTATGTTTATTTTAACTTTTTTGCCAGCAAAAAGCAAGAAAAAGGGGTTCAAAGCAAAAAAGGACGGCCTATGGCCGTCCTTTTGATAAGCGGGTGTCTAATAAATTAGAAGTAGAAGCTTACTTCGCTCCAGATAGTCTTGTCATATGCGGAACCAACTTTAGCATCCAAATCGTAGTATTCTACAGCTGCCACAATGTTTTTGGCTAAGGTGTAGTTAAATGCAACCCCATATCCTTTGAAACCGCCATCAGTATCCAAAGTAGGACCGTGTGTAGCATCAGTTGTATGAGAAACATAGGTTGCATTGGATTGGTCATAGTATTTAGCCCAAACGCCATAGGAATCTTTCACAGCAGAATTAGCGCCTTTGTAGCTC
>RZYP01000130.1 GCA_009930275.1 Negativicutes bacterium | reverse complement strand
TCAAACAGTTCCCTCCGTCCATCTTTCTTGACAACAATCAAGGGGGTCTCCTCGTACTTCTCATAGGTAGTAAAACGTCTGCCGCACTGTGGACATTCCCTGCGCCTTCTAATCGAAGCGCCTTCGTCGATAGCGCGTGAATCTACCACGCGACTATCACCATAAGAACAAAACGGACATTTCATGCTCTTAAACCCCATTTCAGTAGCTTTATTCGACAGAAATATTATAGCACAGTCAATATATTGTGTCCATACAGCGTTTATTTGTTTTTTTATTCTATATATAGTAAAAGCTGCAGTCGAAATCGACTGCAGCTCTCTAATCGTCATTAAATATTACCTGCCACGAATCCATGGCGGAATTTCTGTTGATGGGGGCGTGAATGAGCCAAGTGTTGACCCTGAATCCTTCCTTCCAACACCATACATTCCTTCATAGGCCTTTTTACCGGCGCCATCTTTCGGCAAAGCAGGATTTTTACCGCCAAAACCGGTTGCAATAACGGTAACACGAATTTCATCATCTAATGATTCATCAATTGCGGCACCAAAAATAATCATCGCATCAGGATCAACGGCATTAGCGATGGTGTTACAAGCCTCAGTAACGTCGATTAAAGTTAAATCTTTACCGCCTGTTATGTTAAGTAAAACTCCTTGTGCTCCTTCAATAGTTGTTTCCAACAGCGGGCTTCTGATTGCGGCTTCTGCTGCTGCATTAGCTCCGCCTTCGCCCTTCGCCATACCCATGCCCATGAGTGCGGAACCGGCATTAGACATAATTGTTTTCACATCATTGAAATCAGCATTGATTAAGCCTGGAACACTAATTAAGTCGGAGATTCCCTGAACGCCTTGTCTTAAAACATCATCAGCTATACGAAAAGCGTCTAACATTGAAGTGCGGCGATCTATCACCTGTAATAAGCGGTCATTAGGGATTGTAATTAAGGCGTCAACCTTTTGTTGAAGGTTTATAATACCTTGTTCTGCCTGGTTATAGCGACGTTTACCCTCAAAGGTAAACGGCTTAGTTACAACACCGACCGTCAAGGCTCCGACTTCACGAGCACATTCGGCAACAATATGTGCAGCGCCCGTACCTGTACCGCCACCCATACCCGCTGTTACAAATACCATATCGGCTCCCTGCAATGATGCTAATATTTGTTCTCTGGACTCCTCAGCCGCTCTTTGACCAATTTCCGGATTTGCTCCGGCGCCCAGACCTTTTGTGAGCTCCTCGCCAATTTGTATGCGGTTGGATGCTTTTGAGAGCAATAATGCTTGGGCGTCGCAGTTAACAGCAATAAATTCCACGCCCTTAAGCCCAGCAGAAATCATGCGATTAACAGCGTTATTACCGCCTCCACCTACACCAATTACCTTAATATTAGCCAGCGTCTCAGTAGTATTTTCCAGCTCGAACATTAAAAGCTCCTCCTTAAAATCACAATTAATCTATCTGCATCAATAATAGTATAAATATATCGACATTTTAGAATTCAACAAAAAGTTGCATATCCCTGCCGCCATAAATCTTTTTTTTATTTTCCAAGATATAACCGACGAATGATGGCTATGTTCTGGAATATTCTTAGCCCAAAGGCTAAAATACCGATAAAGTACAAATCGATGCCCAGTTGCTCGCCGAAATAACAAAGCAGCATGGCGACAAAAGCATTTACAAAAAAACCGGAAATAAAAATCTGATTATCGTAATTTCCTTCCTTGGCGGAACGTATTCCCCCGAGCACTGAGTCCAGGACGGCCATCAGTGCCACGGATAGTAATTTTACATATTCCTGCGGCAAGCTTACAGGCATATTTAATCCTACAAGCACACCTATCAGCAAACCAATCAGTGGATATATCATTGTGCGGCACCTTCTCCCACCTTGGCATATTCGAAGCTTTGCGATCCTTTGAAGGGTGGAATAACAAGATTATCTTCTTTCGTAACATTTACCTGTATACCCCAGAACTTAAGCGTTTCAATTACACCGCCCCGCATCTTCAACGAGTTTTCCATTGTTTTGGGATCACCAATAGCACGAATAACATACGGAGGTGCAAAGCGATTGTTATTTACAGATAAGGTAGGTCCTGCGCATCTTATTTCAGAAACCGCAGTCAGCCTCTCCTCATTTATAGCAATAGCTTCAGCACCGGAAGCACGCAATTCATTTATGACGCGCAACAAGTCATCATCATGAATTAGATACAAATTTGGATTTTCGCTGGGTTTGGCTAACTTTTTGCTATCGTCCACTGTAACTATAACACCAGGGCCGTGCAAGGCTGTTAATCCGGCGTGCGCCTTTAAACCGGTGATTTCTCTTGCCACAACCTCGTCGCTTGCTTTTTCCTGAAGGCGTTGTATTTCCATAAGAAGCTGATTTCTTTCTTTTTCAACGACTTTTAGCCTTTCGCTCAGGTCTTCCGCCCTTTGGTAGGGTATATTGGCTTTTCGGTTCTCATTTGTGCGAAACTGTGTAGCCAGCATAACCCCAAGTATTGCACAAACAATGGTGATCAGTATTTTTGCATGTTTATCGTAAAACATTTAAATCATAGCTCTCTTTCTCATCTTTAGGCATGAACTTCATTTTCACCGCTTAACCTTAATATAAGGCTTGGCAAATGTCAAGTCAATGTAATATCCATCTATATTTTTACTTTTAATTTCGTTACAAATTGTTATGAAAGTGTCTACTTTTTCCTCAAGAGAATCTATCGTTCCAACGAGAATCGGAACACCTGACAACATAATAATTTTAACACTATTCTGATTATCAACAGATATTTCTGAAATGCGTGACAACAAGGACTTGTCAAGTCGACTCAAAAATATGACTATTTTCATAATGTCGTCTTTTTGCACTCGGTCACCAAGATAAGCATTACCAATGCCAAGACCTGAAACAAAAGGCACTGAAGCATCCTTGATTCCTTTAGATACGCTTAAAACATATCCGTTAAAATCCAGTTGGGCAAAACCGCCATAGGCGCATTTAATGTAAACGGCTGATTGACGCTCTATTACTTGTATTTTCAATACATTGGGCCAGGCATAGGATGTTTGTACCTTCTCAACGCGAAAATCCTGCTCAAGCCCTCTTTCAAGACGTTCGCGGTCAATCAAAAATAAGTTAACCGGCCCGGTTAAACCCAGAGACTTTATAACCTCTTGCTGTTGAACATTCTTATTGCCCACAACGTCTATACGGCCGAAGGCGAACCAAGGCTTGTGTACCAATTGATAACTACCTACAACCATACCGACGAAACAAAAAAAACAAAAGGTGATTTTTAACAAGCGCAGCCTGCGTTTCTGCCGTTCTTGGCAAAGACGCTCCTTCGTTGACAACACCTGAATCACCTCCGTTAATTATTTTACAGCCGACAACAATATTTTCTCACACAAGTCAGGGAAAGAAAGCCCGACTGCTAGCGCTGCTTTTGGCACAAGACTAGTAGATGTCATTCCAGGAACAGTATTAAGTTCTAAGACGAAAACCTGACCTTCTTTATCAAGCATCAGGTCAGCACGCGCTACCCCTCTGCAGCCTAAAACTTTATAGGCTTGAATCGCTACCTCCTGCACGCGTTTTGTTTCAGCTTCGCTTAACGGCGCCGGTACAAGATATTCTGTCTCACCCTTAGTATATTTTGACTTGAAATCATAAGTCCCAGAATGCGGCACAATATTAATCACAGGGAACGCTCTTACTTCACCCTGACTAGCCATAACGGCAACCGTTAATTCTTTTCCTATGACAAACTCCTCAATTAAAACTTCCTTCCCATAAGAGAAGGCTGTTTCCAAGGCCTCTGGCAATTCATTTTCTTGTTTAACAATAACTACGCCAATACTCGAACCTTGCGAAGCAGGTTTGACAACAACTGGCAGTGAAAAGGTCTTTAGAATAATTTCTTTCTGGTTTTGCTTGTCTTCTTGCGATAAAATCAAACAACGTGGCGTCGGAATTTCCGTTGCCTGGAAAATTCGCTTGGAAGCGATCTTGTCCATGGCAAGCGCACTAGCCAGAACACCGGACCCGGTATACGGCATGCCAATCATTTCCAAAACACCCTGAAGGCAGCCGTCTTCTCCATATAAACCGTGAACAGCATTAAAGACCATTGTTGCACCGCACGCATTGAGTTGCTCGGTGATTCTGTCTGGCTCAAGATCAATAGCTTCTACATTATACCCTTTTTCTCTTAACGCCTCAGCAACCGCAGTTCCGGTCGCCAGGGAAACTTCTCTTTCCGCAGAAGGTCCTCCCATTACTACGGCCACTTTTATAATTTTATCCATTATCTTATTCCTCGCTTCAAGTCTGCCACAAGTTTTTCACCAACGGTATAAATATTTCCTGCTCCGAGTGTTATGACCAGATCACCATTTTTAACATTTTCCATAAGATAACTTTCAATATCACTGAGTTCAGGAATAAAAACAACTTTTTGTGAAGTTCGTTTTGCTACTTCCTTGCACAATTGCTGACCGCAAATGCCTGAAATAGGCTGTTCCCCAGCGGAATAGATCTCGGTGAGAATAAGCTCGTCACAATCGCCAAAAGCACCGCCGAAGTCCTCCAGGAGCAATTGTGTTCTTGTGTAGCGATGTGGCTGAAAGATACACATAAGACGATTTGGCCTTGTCTGTTTGGCAGCAGCCAGAGTTGCCTTTATTTCCGTAGGATGATGGGCGTAGTCATCTACCACCCATACTCCATTAACTTGCCCCTTAGTTTCAAAACGTCGTTTTGCGCCGCTAAAAAGCTTCATGGAAGCAATGGCGGTTTCCAGACCAATACCTAGTTCTATCGCTGCAGCCAATGCACCTAAAGAATTAAGGACATTATGTCTTCCCGGCACGATTAATTCCACCTGACCAAGTTTTTCCCCATGGAAATAGAAGTCATAACTTGTTCCGTCCTTGCCAAAAACAACATCCTTAGCAAGATAATCTGCTTCAGGATAATCAATAGCATACGAAATTATTTTGGTTTTGGCTTCCTGTGCCATTCTTCTTATTTTTGCATTATCAAAACAAAGTATCGCTTTACCGCCTTCAACAATATTTCCAAGAAATTGGCAAAACGCTTTGTAAATATTTTCTTCGTTGCCGTAATGGTCTAAATGGTCATTTTCGATATTTGTGACCACAGCGATATGAGGATGAAATTTAAGAAAAGACCCATCGCTTTCATCTGCTTCTGCCACAAGCACGTCACCTTTGCCATTAAGGGCGTTGCCGCCAAGACTTGAAACTACACCACCAATAATCGCTGTGGGGTCAATACCGCTCTCCGCGCAAATACAAGCAAGCATAGAACTAGTTGTGGTTTTTCCGTGTGCGCCTGCAACCGCGACACCATTGCCGCTGTTGATAAGGGCAGCTAAAACATCTGAACGGTGCAAGACCCTTATCTTCCTTCTTCGTGCCTCTTCCAGCTCCGGATTATCATCACGGATTGCCGTAGAAACAACAACGGCGTCAACATCCTCAATCTGGCAGGCCGCATGTCCTATATAAACCATGGCTCCTTCTTTTGAAAGTTTATTAACCATGTATCCCTGAGTTGCATCTGAACCGGAAACAATAAAGCCACGCTTTAATAAAACGTAGGCAATTGCACTCATACCAACTCCACCAATGCCGATGAAGTGTATCCTTTTTATGCCTTCTAACACCATGAAACCTCCTCTTCCTTACTTTTTCAGTAAGGCCAATACCTTGTGCGCAATATC
>RZYP01000450.1 GCA_009930275.1 Negativicutes bacterium | reverse complement strand
ATTAATATGACAATTCAGGACCACCTCCCTTTTACATTTTTCGCATAAATTGACGAGGGAAAAGGCTTGTGTTATGATTGCTGTGTTAATTTTGCCTTGACGTATTTTGACGAGATAAGAGTGATATTTCATGGAAAAGGAGTGAACTATTTGCATAATTATTTGAAGAAATACAAAAGAATTTATGGCTATGTGCTGGGATTTATCCTGTTTTTCGCGCCTTTTGCTTTCTTTCAGAAAGCACTGGCTTATTTATTGGGTTTGCCTGCCATTCCATACACGATACACAATCTATGTTTTCGTATTCCTATTGAACATTTGCTGAGCGGCAGATTCTTTGAAATGGGTATGGTGGCTTTGGTCAGTACCATTCTCCTGATCATTACTGCACTCATCTTCGGACCTTTGTTTTGCGGTTTTCTTTGCCCGGCGGGTGCATTGCCGGAATATTTGAGTCGCTTGGTACCGACCAAATATCAGATCAATTGGGATAAACATTTGCCGACCGCAGCGCTCAGATATGGATTTTTGCTGGGCTTTGTGCTTGCTCCGTTTACCGGGGGCTTGATTGCCTGCGCGTACTGCAATTTTTATGTTTTTGATCTTCTGCTGAATTATAGCGCTTGGGGTTATGTGGTTGCTTATACTTCATCGCTGCTTTTGACGATGTTGTTCTGGCTGGTGGTTTTTGGTTTGTTTACGCAGGGGGGCAGAGGTTTTTGCACTTTCTTTTGTCCTGTGGGGGCAATGCAGAATTTTGCTCATTATATAGGCAGCTTTCTGCCCTTTTCTTTCCAACTGAGGATTAACAAAAAATCGTGTGTGAAATGCGGACTATGTGTGAAAAAATGCCCTATGAATGCTCTCAGCCTAAGTGCTGAAGGCATTGAGCACAATCGCCATATCTGTATCCTTTGCATGGAATGCGTGAGTGTGTGCCCGACCAAAAGCATTTGCTACGGGCATAGCTTGGGAAAGAGGGATGGAGATGCTTAAAGTCACAAAATATCTTTACGGCTCTGGCGCAGCTTTGTTGGCGGCAGCACCACGGGCACAGCAGGCAGTGCAAAACTGCAATGGTGTTTGCGGCAGCTGCGGAGGCGGCTGCGTTTACGGATTTACACTGGCTGGAGGGGTTCTGGCTTTGTATTGTCTGAAACGATTGGCA
>RZYP01000129.1 GCA_009930275.1 Negativicutes bacterium | reverse complement strand
GTGATGAACCAATCCACAGCATCCCTTACAGTGTAGCACAGCCCTTGGAGAGGGGCTTTAATAACTACAATTCTATAATACAAGGAGTGACTTGCATATGAAATTTCCGTTAGTATTAGGTGTTTCAGCCAGACATCTGCATCTCTGTCCCAGTGATATGGCTAAATTGTTTGGTGAAGAAGCGGAATTGCAGCCGAAAAAGTTTATTACGCAACCGGGTCAATATGCCGCCGAAGAGCAAGTTACTTTAGTAACTGCCAAAGGCAAAATGAGTTTGCGTGTGATTGGACCATTGCGGAAAGAAACGCAAATAGAATTGTCCATGACTGATGCCAGAGCAGTAGGCCTTATTCCGCCTATCAGAATTTCCGGTGACATTGAAAATTCGCCGGGGGCGTTACTTGTTGGGCCAAAAGGTGAAGTGCAGCTGGAAAAAGGCATTATTATCGCCGCAAGACATATTCATTTATGCCCGGCAACAGTAGCTAAACATAACTTGCAGGACGGAGACGTCGTCGATGTAAAGACTGCAGGTGAAAGAAGCCTGACTTTTCATGACGTGCCGATTAGAACGGGCGAGGCTCATGACGATGAATTTCATATTGATACTGATGAGGCTAATGCCTGCGCCTTGGTAACAGGCGACATTGTTGAAGTAAGCAGATAGTAGAAGTAAATCCCTCAGTTCGCGGTGCGAACTGAGGGATTATTTTATCTGGCCATGCGATAAATTTCTTCTATGTCAGGTATGGCGAGTGTTTTAAAGGCACCAATCGTTCTTTTGCCCATAAAGCTGCATTTGTAGGCTAACTCTTTAATTTGTTCTTCTGTTAAGTCTATACCCATGTCTTTAATTGAGGTTGGCATACCGATGCTGCGGAAGAAGTCTTCCATAGCGGCAATGCCGTCAAGGGCCGTTCTGGCAGGATTATCAAAATGGTTAGGCACATTCAGGATATTTACTGCAAATTGAGCGAAACGCGCCGGGTTTTCCTTGTAAACATAGCGAGCCCAACTGCCCCATACGGCGGCAAGGCCTGCGCCATGAGCCACATCAAACATGCCGCCCAGTTCGTGCTCAAGCTGATGACAGCCCCAGTCTCCGTAAGAGCGGTCACCGGTGACGCCATTATGTGAAAGGCTGCTGGCCCACATTATTGTTGCCCTGGCCTCAAAATTTGCAGGTTCCTGGAGAAGTACTTTTGCGTTGTACATTACCGAGCGCATCAGGCTCTCCCCGAGTGCATCAGAAATTTCCAGGGTTTTGACTCTGGCGAAATAGCGTTCCATAGTATGCAGCAGAATATCGGTGGCGCCGCTGGCTGTCTGGTATGGAGGCAGAGTATAGGTTAGCTCGGGATTCATGATGGCAAACTGGCAGTAGCCCGCTTCCGAGCCTAAGGACCTTTTCAACCAACCATCTTCATTGGTGATAACGGAAACGTTGCTCATTTCGCTGCCGGCAGCGGGAATTGTTACGATAGCACCGACAGGCAGGCAGCCGCCAAGCGGCAGCCGCACTCCGGCATACAAATCCCAGACGTCACCATCATTAGCAACACCATAGCCAATGGCCTTGGCACTGTCGATAACGCTGCCGCCGCCGACCGCCAGGATAAAATCAACCTTTTCTTTCTTGCAGAGCGTTATACCTTCATAAACAGTGGCAAGACGCGGATTAGGGATAACACCCCCTAGCTCTGTATATTCTATGCCGGCGTCCTTTAAAGAGGTAAAAACACGGTCTAAGAGTCCGGATTTTTTTGCGCTGCTGCCGCCATAATGGACGAGAACTTTTTTGCAAAAAGAGTTTTTTACCATTCGTCCGACCTGTAGCTCCGTATTTTTGCCGAAAATAATTTTTGTCGGCGCATGATAATTAAATGTGTCCATGAGTACTACCACCTTTGCAAATTTAGTTTTTCTATAATATGGGAATTTGCTATTAAAATCATGTCAAACAAAAGGCTATGCAACACCTGACCATAACTCTATTATAAAGCTTCGGGTTTGAAAAAAACAAATAATTGTAAAGAGCAAAGAAGCAGTAAAAAAATTTAACTGGTAATAAAAAACTCCCTCAGCTTATGCTAAGGGAGTTTGTGTTAATGCAAGAATATTTTTTATTAATAAAATGTGTGAACTAGCATATAACCTGCAGCGCATGCGGATCCTACGCCGATGAGGCCTGGGATCAGGAAGCTGTGGTTGATAATGAACTTACCGATGTTGGTAGTGCCGGAACGGTCAAAACCAATGCAGGCAAGGTCTGACGGGTAGGTAGGAAGCACGAAATAGCCATAAGCGGCCGGCATGAAGCCAACAATGATCAGCGGATCAACGCCAACGCTGAGAGCCATTGGTACAATGACGGTAACCGCGGCTGCTTGCGAATTGATTAACTTGGAAACCAGGAAGAGTACGATAGCGTACATCCAAGGGTAGGCAAGCACAACGTCGCTGAGAGTCTTTTTCATGACAGGCAGATAAGCACCGAAGTAGGTGTCAGCCATCCAGGCAACACCGTAAACAGAAACGATGGCAGTCATGCCAGACTTAAAGACAGAACCGGAAGCAACATCTGAAGTTTTCACATTGCATACCAGCATAATGATAGCGGCAATAGAGAGCATCATGAGCTGGATGACAGGTGTCATAGAGAAGGGTTTCAAGACACCCTTGGCATTAGCGACTTTTGGCAAAAGCTGAGGGAAACTGCCGAAAAGGGCAATTACCGCGATGCCCATAAGGAAGATAATGGCAGCATTATAAGCTGATTGAGGCAATTTTTTATTTACCAGGCTTTTGTCGTCAAGGCTGCCATAGACATAGGCTTTTTGCTCAGGATCAGCGATTTTAGCCTGGAATTGTTCGTCTTTATCCAGATCAGCGCCTCTGTTGAGGCTCCACAAGCCGGCGATAATGACGCCAATCAATGTGGCTGGGATAGAAACTGAAAGGATTTGCATAACACCAAACGGATGCGGGCTTGAGCCAAGTATCGCTACGGCCGAAACAACCGCAACAGAAGCAGGAGAAGCACAAACGCCCATTTGGGAGGCAACGGAGGAAACGGCCATAGGACGTTCCGGACGGATATTCTGTTTAATAGCTATATCGTAAATAATAGGGAACATCGTATAAACAACGTGACCTGTACCGCAAAGTACAGCCAAGGTCCAAGTAGTGAGAGGCGCTAAAATAGTGATATATTTAGGATTGCTGCGTAAAAACTTTTCAGCGTATTTCAGCATAACATCCAGACCTTTGGATGCTTGAAGGAAAGCGGAACAAGTAACAACCGCCATAATGGTCAGCATAACAGCAACCGGTGGATTGCCTGGCTTTAATCCCATCACGAAAATAAAGAAAACCAGACCGATAGCAGAAACAGCAGCTAAGCCTATACCGCCACGACGAACACCAATAACAAGGCAGGCAATTAAAATAAGAAAACCTAATAACATTAACATTGAGACACCCCCGCAAAAAATATAGTAAATAGGTTCTTACTGATAGGCGGAAATGCCAGGCCCAGCAAGATGCTTTTTATATCAAACGACTTTCGGCTCCCATCATCTGTTAAAAATTATCTGCGATGGATTTTTGCGCCATAGTCGGAGATTTCTAAAGAATAAGAGAGATAGCATATCCTGCTTGACGATATAGACAATATTAAAACATGCTTTTTGAGGATAGTATGAATATTAGTATACACTAATGATAATATAGATGTCACTATTGTTTTTAAATATTGCTTAATTTGCGAAAATTAAACCCGCACCATCCTTTTTCAATAAAGAAATAAGGAGGATGCGGGTTTCAGCTAACTATTTAGTTATAGTCCTTTTTTTTCAAACCAGGCGAATAAGGCACCCACGAGCAAGATAAAAGGAATAATCACAAACCAGTGATTGACGCCCAATACCTGCGGAATAGTAATTTTGCCAAAATTACCCCAAGTTAGCACTGTTTTTTGCAAATAAGGATAAGCCTCAGCATATATAGCGGCCCCCACGACCATGCCGGCCATGCCCCAGATGGCATCGATGCGTCCTTCGCCTAAAGCGCCGAGTGAAGTACCTGGGCAATAACCCAGGAGTCCCCAACCAAGACCGAAAATGAGCCCGCCAAATACTAAGGCACCCAGAATAGTCGGTTTCAGAGACAATTTAACTAATCCAAGGTCAAGCAGAAAATATACTCCCACCATGGCTACGACAATGTGTGAAAGCATAAATTTCACTATTGTCATATCTTGCATCAACAGCGCGCTGATTTGTTTATCATAGCGCAGGACGCGCCCTTTTTGCAGGAAAAACCCAAAAAGAATACCCGTAATTAATCCATACATGAGAGTAGACATTATTGGTCACCTCCCCGGTAAAGCACATTGGCCGAGATAATGCCACCGATGAAGAAACAGGCCAATGCGATATAGCCGCTGACTGCAAGCTGCAGAGCTCCGCTAAGACCGTGGCCGCTAGGACAGCCATCAGCAAGACGGGCACCGAACATAGCAATAATGCCGCCCACAAAAGCGATAATCGCTCTTGTTTTAATACTTGGGCCAAATTTCTCTGCCCAGAGGTCGGGGATTGGCTTAATGGCGAAACTGCCGGATGTAACAGCGGAAATAAAAGCGCCAATGGCAATTCCCAGTACGACCATCCATTGCCAGTCGATTATAGGGGCTGTTTTGATGAAATAGGGCATTTTAGCAAGCCGTTCCGGCGAAAAGATTTGTTCTAACATACCGGCAGCTCGGACAAAAGTCGTCGAGGCACCTAGGTATTTGCCTGCAATCCAGACAGAGCCGATTGACACCAAACCACTCAGGGCGCCTGCCAGATAGGGATTCCAACCGTCATTTGTTTTCATGTTTCCAACCTCCTTCAATTCCTTTAATCCTCTTCTTCTTCGCCCAAAATTATTTCCCTTATATTTCTGATTTGCAGATAACTGATCAGGGTCTGCATCTCTACAGAAGTAACATCAATACAGGCGGTTATAATGCTGCTCTCATCATTATAACCAGCGAAAACAAAGCCTTTAAGTTTGCTATCGCGAGCCATAGCAGCAAGTTTTTCGAGCAAATCGGCGTTTTGGTCTTCTTTTCGACGATGAAGTTGAATAATTTTAGGTGAATCATGTTTAGTACCCATAGTATACGCTGCCCCCCTCGCCAAATAACAAAAAGAATACTTATTAAGAGTTATTCTTCTTTTATAAAAAAATCCTGCCCATTTGTATTGGCGATACAACGAAAAGGTATTATATTGCATCAGTATTATTGATATAGTTTGGTTGTTAATATTGGCAAAGAAAAGGAAGCATGGTTAAATCGCCATGCTTCCTTTTCAGGTGTATCATTTCATATTAATCTTCGGGGTCGATTATCGCTATTTCGCCTTCTTCGCCAGTACGGATCCTGACGGCATTGGCGATAGGGTAGACAAAGATTTTACCATCGCCGACTTTGCCTGTATGGCAGACTTTTTTGGCAGTGTCAACAACTGTTTCGACAGGAACCTCGCAAACAACCAGCTCGACCTTGATGCCGGGCAATAAATTTACGTTAACTTCCCTGCCGCGATAAACTTCTTTGTGGCCTTTGGAGAGACCGCAGCCATAAACTTGCGTTACGGTCATGCCTGGCGCTCCTATTTCCTGCATGGCGATTTTCAATTCTTCCAATTTTTCCGGGCGGGTAATTATCTCAATTTTAGTTAGTGGTTTCATTTTTTATCCCCCTCAATTGCAACTTGGAAAGAAGCTTTTTCTGAG
>RZYP01000128.1 GCA_009930275.1 Negativicutes bacterium | reverse complement strand
AAATTGATTTAGAAACTTATTCATTTAACAGGAAACTTATTTCTTTTTGTTTATAGTAAGTTTTCCAGTGTTTTCTAAATTCTCCGTTATGCTTAGCGGCCTCTCTTGGAGTTTTCATACCCAGGCTGCTATGGGGCCTGTAGCAGTTATAAGTCATGATTATGCGTTTGAGTTGCCTTTTTGCATCTTCCAGTGACATTAACAGCATCATATTGAGCCATTCATCCTTAAGGATTCCATTGATCCTTTCCGCAATGGCATTTTCCCGGGGATCTCCATTTTCTGTCATGCTGATGCTCACATTGTGTCCTGAGAGTTTCTTTACATAATCTGAACAGCAATACTGCACGCCTCTGTCAGAGTGATGAATGAGCCCTTCCGTGTGCCTTGGCAGTCGTTTTAAGGCCATTTCCAACGCACTGACGGTGTACATTGCCTCAAGGGTCTCGCCGATTGACTAGCCAATGATCTCACGTGAATAGGCGTCGCTGATCAGGTTCAAATAAAGGAACCCCTGTGCAGTGGCTATATATGTGATATCACTTACCCAGAGCTGATTGATACGGGTGGCTGTAAAATCATTTATCAGGTTGGGATACTTATGCATCCAATGGTTGCTATAAGTGGTCCTGACGCGCCTGCGCTTCTTGTCTGCCAATAATTGATATTCCCTCAAAAAATCAAAGAACTTGTCTCTTCCGGGTAAAAGATCCTCCGGAAGACTGGCCTCCAATCTCACCAGAAGTTTACGTCCGCCTATTCTAGGCATCAATTTACGCTCTTTTAAAACCATTTGAAGAAGTATTTCATCTTTCAGTTGTTCCTTGTAATTATACTTCTCCCGCTGGTAGTACGCTTGCCTTGTCTTGCCAAACAACTCACAATAATCTCCCAGACTGATTCCGGGGTGATTTGTGCGAAGCGTGTTTATTGTTTGGCACCACGCTTTTTTTTTATATCAATCTTCAAGTCACGCTCTGCAATATCAATCAACGTGCTTAGAGCAGCTATTTTGAGCTCCTTCTTGTTAAGCTCGTCCTCCAATAGGCGGATCTTATGCTCCAATTCAAGCTCCCTGGGACTCTTTGAACTGTCTGTAGCCATAACTCTATCCTGCTTTATCTGTTCAACATCCTGCTTTGAAATGCCAAATTTAGTCATCCAATTACGAATATTGTCATTCCCTCCAAAATTATATTTCTCTTTTAACTCATCATAAGTTATTTCAGTAGTTAAGTACTCTTGGACGATCTGATATTGTAAGTCGTCCGGAAATCTGTTTAATTTTGTTTTCATTGTCCTGATTCTAATTTACAATTACTGTAAACCTATTTCAGGACGAGACAGGGGGATTCAATGCTTGAATCTCCCTTACTCCTCCGTATATAGTCCTAATATAGTCCTAATATAGTCCAAAGGTATTTGGAGATGTAAAGGTTCAATTACGGCTAAATACAAGAATTCCTTCCGTGCATGAGCAAGCGTGCACGAAAGGAATTTCCTATTTTGCATATGACTCAAACCCTCCTTTTTGGGTTTGATTTCATTGCACCTTACATCTTCTTTCCGATATAAAACATATAGCCGTAATATGCCTTGTATTTGTCATATAACTCGGCCTCATATTGCATGGTGGCGACAAATTCCTTGATGGAATTGTTTCCTTCATATTTTTTCAGGAAAGATTCTCGTCGCTTGGTCTGCCACGAATAATAGTCGGTCCAGATGGTTTCGGGCAACATGTAGGTGGCAACGGGAAGATAACCAGCTTTTTGCATTTGAGCAACCTTGTTGGGGATTGTATCTATCTCGGGATAGATACTTTGCCAGAAGTCATGAATCTCGGCAGGTCGCTCTTCGCTAAACCAGGTATTTTCAGTTACAGCGATGTATCCGCCCGGTTTCAGAAACTTCCTCCATTCGTTCAGTCCGCGCTCAAATCCAATGTTATAAATGGCGCCCTCCGACCAGATCAGATCCAGTTCTTCTTCCTTGAAGGGAGGATTTTGCATGTCGCCGACAATGCCTTTCACCCTGTGCTGAAGATTCCTGGCGCGGGCATTCTGGTTGAACTGATCTATAAAACCTTGCCAGCTGTCCACACCGGTGATTTCACACGATGTGCTCTCTCCCAGGACCATTGTTTGCCCGCCTGTGCCGCAACCAATATCGGCAATTTTGGACTTTTCGGAGAGGCCACCTATAAAACCCAGGGCTTTGCGTGTTTCTTCGGGATTTCCGGGTCCCTGCCTGTCTGTGTCGGAAAAGAAATCATAAATAATATGCAGGTCGAATTCGTGAATTGTTTGTACTTCGTTGTTCATTTTTTTTCTCTTGTTGCATACACGATCGGCATCTCAATGCTTTCATCATTGTACGCAGGTTAAACTAACTATAATTGAAAGAAAACTACACCCGGGTAGAATTATCCGGGAAAAGAAGAGGGTACAATCGGTACAAAAAGTACAGATTGTTTACAGAACAATATCCGAATTAAAGATAAGCATCCAATTGTTTTACACCCGCAAAGATATAAAAAAAGTAATCATATCTCCCTGTAATCTTTTTTAATTGCAATGAAACAAAATTTCCTTTTCACTTTTGTTTTTTAGGGTGCCTTCCCAAGAGATGGTCAGGTTTTCATTTTTTATGGCAATCCTGTTATCTGAAATTTCAACCTCTTTCTCCGGAACATATAGTATTACGCTGTCCACATGCCATATCTGACCGGTATAGTGCGTAATGACCGGCCAACCGGTGATGAAGAGCTTGCCGCTTTGACTGCCCTCCAGTTTCAGAAGGGTGGAATGTAAAACCACGCTGTCGTTAATTGCTTCGGCATTCATGGGGTCAAAGCCTCCGAACTGTGGCGTGTTTGTAAAATAAAGGATGATTTTTATGCCGCTTTGATTGTCAAACTGTTGCAGGTTTTTGGTGTGATTGTCGATGAGTTGTTGGGTATGGAATTTGCTCACAGCGTAATCGACCTCAATTTCGGGTGACACCGGGTTTTGGATGTCGAATTGAGCAATGAAATAATCGTAAAGCTTCATTTCGGATGAATAGTACTCTTTTTTCCAGTTTTGTTTGTACTTGTCGAGGATACGGCACATGGCCATTCCCGAAGCCAGATGCCTGTACCTGAGTTTTTCGCGGCCATAATAAGGCGTATTCAGCTCGCCGAAGAACTCTTTCTGTATATAATTATTTTTCAATGCATCGTTTGCCGTTGCATACTCCTGGTAATACAAGGACTGACAATATAACGCCGGGCCTTCCAGACTTTCCACATCTTTTTCATACGCAATGAATTCTTCTCCGATGATTGTTTCACGTTTTGCCCTGATGTGGTTGATCTGATTCAGCAATGCAATTAATGCTGTTTCATCATCGCTAAAGCAAGCGGAGAGCATCAGTTTTTGTTCGGCTATTTTCAGCGCGTCATTTTCGTAATTTTCCGGATAGAGCAACAGGGTAACCGGATTATCGGGTTTTACCTGGGGTACATATTTTAATTGATATGCATGATGCGTTTCGTGAAATAATTCAGCAAAAACTTCATCCGGACCGGAGTGGTAGGGGACATCGTAGCCACATATGGCGGTCAAGACGCCATTAATTTCAGCTTGGGTGGCGCCCAATATTTGCAACTCTGCTTGCGTGCCCCGATAAAGATGCTCACTTATTTTTGTGAATGTGGCTGGAGGATTTGGATGATGATAGAGAAAAGCGGGACCATTCTTTCGAAAAATACAAACTGGCGAAACGGTCATGCCTGGCCATGCTTTTTCGCTGAGGAGTTCAGCGTTTTTATAAAACGCCTCAATTTTGCTTAGATACAACGAGTCAATTGGCAGTAGAGCGTTGTGTTGCTGCGAAGGTCCGATTGTATGCGAATAAGCTTGTGTGAAAATCAACATGCTTGTCAGCAATATGGGTAGAATTTGTTTTTTCATTTTACGTTATGGTGTTTATCTTGATGTGAATCAAAGAATTATTTGACACTTATAGATTTTACTGAGTCCATTTTCTTTATCGGTAACATATGCTTGAAATTGCTGGATGGATGTAAATGATTGTGGCGTGAGATTGCTGCGCCTGCTTGTAAAATAAAGTGTATTGGTTTGGCTGTCGTAAAAAGGGCAGTACTCCATAAATTGGGTATTGATCTGATTGCCAAGATTTTTTCCGGGCATCCATTCTCCGTTTTCGTCTTTTTTCGACACAAAGAGATCGCCGCTTCCAAAACCGTCGCCGGTATTGTATTTCGTGTAGATGAGCATCTGCTCATCTCTGGAAATGAAAGCGTTAAATTCATAGCCGTCGCTGTTGATATGCGTGTCGAGTAGAATTGGTTTTGAGTAGCTTGTCCCATCCCACTTGCAGCAGTAAATATCATCTTTACCCAAGCCTGAATTCGATTCCATTGTAAAATACAAATTATTGTTATCAGCCAATGTGGGGTAAAACTCGTTGTTTTCAGAATTGACCTGACTTCCCATATTGATGGGATTCGACCATTCGCTGTTGCTGTCTTTCCGTTCAACGTACCACAGGTCGAAATCACTTTTCAGTGTATCCGATTCACCTATTGGCCTATTTGAAGCGAAGTAAAGCCTCTTGCCGTCGTTCGATAAAAAAGGTTCCAAATATTTGTTTTGATCACAAAATGGAAGTATGGTTGGATCATCCCATTTTCTGTCATTGACACAGACGATCATGGACAGCTCCCCATTCGGACTCTGAACAGTAAAATAAGCTTCATCTCCATTGGGTGAAATAGAAAAATCCCGCAAATTGTGGAATTTGTTCAGTTCGGCGCTGACCATCTCGATCGTAAAGGAAGGTTCCGTACTGATTGGTTGAGTATATGCATTCAAGTGCATACACAATAGTAGAAAGATGACGTATTTATTCATTGTTCCTGTATTCATCAAGTTGTATTTCTTTCAACGGGTTTCCCCCATCGATAAAAAGTTTCCCTTCTTTTGTCAATAATCGGGCAATATTCTTTAACGACTGCTTTTCTATTTCTGGGTGTCGCCCGTCTAATGCACCCACTCTCACAGCAATTGCCATGTCAAAGAGTTGCTGGTTGGGTTCAGGCGTGAATTTTTCTATCGCAACTTGTTTAAATGAAAGTCTGCCCGACGATATTTCTTTGTCTGAACCGGCAATTGCTTGTTGAATAGCTTTTGCGGAACGGTCGATAGCAAGAATGTATCCGTCACCAAGATGCCTTGAAATTTCTCTTGCCATTGCTCCAGGCCCACAGCCTATTTCTAATACCCTCATTCCGTCTTTTAACGGAAGGGCAAGTATAATATCCTTTAGTCGTGTAGATAATTTATGATCCATTTTCTTCCTTTTTCTTCTTTACATCATACCAAAGTTGAACTAATCCCGATGGATAACTGATGCTTCTCTTTAATTGCAGATGTTGTTCAATATCCAGGTTCTTAAAAAGTCGAATACCATCTCCAAGCAAATGAGGAATTATGCTGATAATCAGTCTGTCAAATAATTGATTCCGCAATAAATCAAATACAACTTCCGCACCACCATCACAATAAATGTCTTTGCCTTCTTTTTGTTGCAAGGACCGGACCAGATCGACCACATTGGTGCAATATTCAGCATGTTCCTTTTTTCCTGTTCTGGTGGCAGAAATCACATATACCTTTTTGTCCTTATGGGGAACGCCATCTCCAAATGACAAAACTTTGTCTGTATTAGCCCGTAATAACCGAGCACATTAATTGTATTAATCTTTTTTATTACTTTTGTATCGGACAAGCTGATCCGATGGTGATATATTATACCGAAG
>RZYP01000449.1 GCA_009930275.1 Negativicutes bacterium | reverse complement strand
CGCATGAACTCCTTCTCCTGTCCTTTATTCTGCTTACAGCGCTGGGGTTACGGCTCTATAACCTCACTGAATTCTCACTCTCAAACGATGAATTGAGTGCATTATTCCGGCTACGATATGACTCATTTCGTGAGCTTGTAATCCATGGTTTTTATGTTGACGGGCACCCGGGCGGTGTTCAGGTCTTTTTGTATTACTGGACTAAGCTTTTCGGAAATTCACCGTTTAGTATTCGTTTACCGTTTGCGCTTATGGGAGTTGGTGCGGTTTACCTGATGTACAAAACAGGGAAACAATGGTTCGGCCCAACGGCCGGCCTGGTGGCAGCAACGGCCATAGCCAGCCTACAATTCCCGTTGCTCTACAGCCGCATCGCAAGGCCTTACGGCTCAGGACTCTTCTTCATCCTGCTGCTTACTTACTTCTGGACACAACTCTTAAAAGCCCCCCAAAAAAAAGGAACAATTCACTTAGCCATTGCCTATGCGCTGACCAATGCATTATGCATGTACAACCACTATTTCAGCTTTCTGATGGCTCTGATTATTGGCTGCACAGGGCTTTTTTATCTGAACAAAAATAACAGAACAGCCTATTTACTGGGTGCCATGGGTTCCGTTCTCCTGTTTTTACCCCACATTCCCATAACCCTGAATCACCTCTCCATTGGTGGCGTAGGTGAATGGCTGGCCAGGCCCGACCTGGCATGGGTTGGAAACCATATCGCCTATCTATTTAATGGAAGTTGGTGGCTGGCCGCAATATATATACTACTGATTGCTACATTGTCGACCTACCAAACAAAAAAAACCACACCACACTATTGGTGGCTTTCAGCCGTTTGGTTCCTGCTTCCCCTGGTCATTGGGTTTCTATACAGTCAACTGCTGAATCCCGTTCTGATGGATTCGGTACTCATTTTTTCCATGCCATTCCTCTTTCTCTTTCTGGCACAATTTGCCAATAAACCCCTCTCCTTTCGCACATCGCTGATAATTATCATACTACTGACAACCAGTACTTTGCACACGGTAATGTTCAATAATTTTTTTACCACACAGCATTTTAATGAATTTAAAGATGTGGCCAAAAATACCGAAACACTTACGGCACAATATGGAAAAGAAAATATTGCCTATGGTATAAGTATCAATCATCCCTGGTATATCCAGTATTAT
>RZYP01000127.1 GCA_009930275.1 Negativicutes bacterium | reverse complement strand
TAGAAAATGCCTTGGGTTTAAGACACCCTATGAAGTTTTTTTAGAAGACGCCAATACCCAAGGACTGGGTGTTGCACTTTGAACTTGAAACCGCGTATCTTTAAAAAGAGTGCGGTCATCAAGGCAAAATTGTAATGCAAGATATTGATGCAAAGAGCGTTCGTCGCGGACTGGTCGGATATTGGGATGGGATAATATTGCCTTGATTTCAGAGGTGAACACGAGCTCAGATTCAATCTGAGTATAGTACAGTGGTTTTATTCCGAAATGATCACGTGCAGCCAGCCAGCGGTTCTCTTTGCGATCGTGAAACACGAACGCAAACATGCCGTTCAAATCAAGTAATGCGTCAGAGCCACGCTGTATCAAAAGTTGTAAAAGAACTTCCGTATCCGACAAACTGTCCAAAACGAGGCCTTCTTGCTGCAGCTCGCGCGCAAGCTCAATATAATTGTAGATTTCTCCGTTATAAACGAGGGTATACCGGCCATCACGGGAGCACATGGGCTGTGTGCCATGCTCGAGATCGATAATTGCCAAGCGCCTGTGGCCGAATAACGCCTGTTCAAAAACATGGTGCATCCCCTCGCTATCCGGGCCACGATGGGCGAGACTCTCCATCATTTTTTTCACGATCTGAATTCGTGGGGTAAGGTCTTGCCCCTTGGCAAACAATGCGACTAATCCGCACATGGTTTTTTTACCGTAGCGTAAATCATAAAACCCAAATATTTATCGAGCCAGCGGTGGAGGCATCGGGGAATCTTGAAGGGTAAAGCCCGTGCCGGAAAAAAATGGAGATATGTCTCTTCGACGATAAAGTGTCTGTTGAGTAATGCTAAAAATTGTTCGCGCGAGTAACTCTTGCCGACCGGGTTGTCTAAACCGTCATACATTCGAACAAGTTCATTGACATCTTTTTCAAGAAATATGTTCTCTCGTCCTCGACCCTTTAAGCCCGCCCCGAGTTTTGCCAAGGGCCAACCGAGCCAGCGCAGATATGGCCACACCTCTAAAATGATATTTTTATAATAAACGGAGATTGTTGCTGTCCCGCAAGGCTTCAACACGCGAGCGATTTCAGCCACAGCCGCTTCAGTATTTGGGGTATGGTGGATAACTCCTTGGCAATTGATATGATCAAAACAGTCATTGGCGAATTGCAGGTGCTCAGCATTCTGCTGGCTGAGTCGTGCTGTCACGCCGTATGCGTCAAGTCTTTTTGAAGTTATTTTGAGTGCATTTGCGGTCAAATCTACTGCGTCCAATTCAGATAGGCCTCGCATGGCAAATTCTGTGACCCAAAAACCAATGCCGCACCCAACGTCAAGTATACGCATGTTTTGTCCGCGAGCCCTTGGCACGGGCAAAAAGCGAATATCGAAGTGCCCCGCAAAGCAATCGTTGATGTACACGGACCGATGTTCCTCAAAAAATGGTATTGTGGCTGTTTGAAATTTTGACTCTCCTGTCCAAAGAGGATTTTTTTCCCAAAAAAAGCGAACCTCATCAATGCTGGTCATTGGCAAATCTCCAATTGCTATGTCTGTCGCGAATTGCGGCTTTCCAGCCACCCCACGGCCAATGGTAGAGTAATGTCATGACTAAATAGCCAAGGGTTGTGATGCTACTGACCATCTTGCTCGCACTTTGCTTTTGATCGTAACGCAAAAGAAAAGGGACTTCTCCGAATGAGGCGCCGATCAATTTCAATTTGACCAGTTTTTCTAGAGTACATGTGAATCCTAATCCTTTGAGTTGTATGAAATTATTTCCAAAAAAAGCAATCGATTCTTGGATTTTTAGAGCATTGTAGCCTCTGAATCCGCATGAATATTCACGTAGCCCCTCGATGCGAAAGAAAAATTTCATGAATAGATTGGCGCTTCGGCTAATGAGTGCGCGGTATGCGCTCACGCCAAGTTGCCCTCCTCCTGAAACAAACCTGGATGCAATGACAACGTCGTATCCGCTTCGTACCTTCTCGATGATGCTTGGTATGTATTGGGGTTCGTGAGTGTCGTCACAATCAAGACGCACGATGACATCACCTGGTTGAGTAATCTCGCAGGATCGCTCAAAAAGATCTCTTGAAGATTCACCCAAGCCGCGATTGATTTTGTGCTGAATGATTTCAATAGGCATGGTTGTAGCTAAATATTCGAGTATTTCTTGCGTACTATCTGTGCTGCCATCGTTACATACAATAATTTTGTATTCTTCTCCGAGTTCAATTAAGACTTTTTGAAGTTTTTGCATGAGCTTTTGTAGAGACTCTGATTCATTATATGCAGGTAAAAGTACGACGATCATGACTTAGCCCCAGTTGTGTAAGAAAATTTTGTTCCAAGGGATGTAAGCTTGCGGCGAATATCTGGCAAGCTTGGAAAAATGTGACCTTTAAAGTGAACACGCAACTCCCCGTTATCGTCTGTGCGCACTGACATGAATGTGGTCGGTGATTCCGCAAATGGTCTGTAAGGAGTTAGTTTGAGCGGTTTACCATTAAGGGTTGCTGAAAACCCAGGCAGATGTCGGTATCGGATTTGGTAGGTCATTGATTTCTTCGCTGTCCATGTCAGAGTTGAGCCCTCAATGCGAAGATCTGTGGCGCCTCCTACCACACAGCGCTCTTCAGGTGCTTCAAGCAAAAATAGCTTTCGCGGTTCAATTCCGAGTAGTGCACAGAATTCTTTTTCCTGACCTAGGTCGCATATGAACCGTATTTTATACTTCTGATCCACAAGTCCAATAACCGTTATGTCAGAATATGCGACGATATATGATGCTCCAAGCTTCTTAAGAGTCTTGTCTATTTGCTTTCCAGACATTTCTGGTATGCGGAGTCGAGTTATTACGTTGTCATTAAGTTCTTTTTCTTGAATACGTAGATACATGCTGTTGGCCAGATTGAGTGTTTTTGATTCTCGGGCATGGTCTCCCCAACACCAAAATGAGCGTAGGTTCGATTCGGTGCGTGGATCTCCGTCAAATTCTGTCAGAAAACGGGCGTAGCGAGGAAGAATATTGTGGAATTTTATCAATTGTATCGGATAAATATATGGCATAGGGGTCAGGCATGGGTATTGTAGGAGTGCAAGGAGATCGCGCTCATTTTTATGCATCGGTGGAGAATTCGTTTCTTGTGGTAATGGCGTGTAGGATAAATACGTGAGTGGAGGGTATAAAAATACAATCAGAGGGAAGAGAGCAGAGATGTTATCTGAGAAGCATGCAGTGGCTAGTGCTATCATCCAGATATACATTAGTATTATTAGCGGGTCGTTGTAATAAATTATTCTCGTGTTTGCGAGGAATGCTATGCTTCCTGTTGCTAGTGCAATGGCTGCATAGGCGTTGTTATTCATTATTATGACGATCAACAAGGAAATGATAAAAAATGTCAGAAAAAATATTTCATTTCGCTTGGGTCGCCAACTTTTATTTGACCATACTTTAGTTTGCTGTTCAGTAAGATTTTGCATTGCGCCGCTGATCCACATTGGAGCCAATCGAAATGTCAATTTGACAATGCCCGGCGTCATTCCGGTGAGTAATATAATAAATTCTTTGTCCACAACTGACTGTATGAGGCCAAGAATTCCTGCGTATATGATTAACATTATACTTTCTGGAAGATTGATGAACGATATTATTGACCAGATAAGTCCAGCTTCAAGATATTTTCCATTTATAATTAGATAAATAGCAGCTAGGCTTATGCTGCATATTGTAAATTCAGGTTTTCCTAGTCGAGTAAAGCATGCAACAAATAGTGGAGACGCGCCAATTAAAATAATAGCGAATAGTGCAATTGGTGTTTTTATTCCAATGAAAATGATAGTTGCTATCACTGTAAGCATGCTGATGAACCCAATCGCCATGAAACAACGAGTTCCAAATACGCGTAATAGCGTGTATGTGGCTAAGTTATTATACGTTAAATCGGACGCGGCCATGCCAAGTCCATTGTCCCATATATACCCGAAGCGTCCTCGTGAATGAAAATCATTTGCTAATTTATTGTACCACCCTCGGAATCCAATGTCTTGTGGTGAAAACGAGTACAATTTCACCTTGTTTGCTTTTTCCCATTGACCAAAAAAAATGGTCAAAAGTGTTTTCCATGTAAGAGGGATACGTGAAAGTATCCATGGCATTGAGCAGTAATGTAATGATAAAAATAATATAAATTTTTGTATTTTTGTAGAAAAATAATATAATATTTTATCCATGTAAAATTCCTTTTGATTTATAATAATTTCAGTAAATACTTTTTAATATGTTTAATTGATCTTGAAATATTGCACAGATAATAAAATAGTGAGGTCAATTTAACGAATAGTTCTGACAGACTGTTGAATTGTTAGCAATGTATTAATAATCTATGTATATATTTAATGATATTTGAATGGTTTTAGTCAGAAAGATGTACTTTTTACAGCATTATTATTTGTTTGAAATACAGTATTCCCGTTGAAATTTTAATTAATGATGTTCAAGTTGGAACGACTAAAAATATCTCGCATTGCCTATATATTGATGGTTGATAGATGGATTTCACGTTGTGAGAGGTCGCCGCATGGCCATTCGTTTAGGTGTGTGACAGTATGTGGAGGTGGAAATAGTTAACCGTGAGGGCCAGTCCTTCCTCCAAGCCTATCCGGGGAGTCCAGGCATAGCGATTGCTGGCAAGGGAAGTGTTGGGTTTGCGTTGTCGGGGAACGTCAATTGGGAGGGGTTCAAAAATGATTTCAGAGGTACTGGCCGTGCGCCTGATTACTTCCCGCGCCAATTCCAAAATGGTGAATTCATCGGGATTGCCCATGTTGAGCGGTCCGCAGAACTCCTGGTCATTGCGCATGAAGCGGATCATGAGTTCCACCAAATCATCGACATAGCAAAATGACCTAGTCTGCGATCCATCCCCGTAAATGGTGATGGGCTTGCCCTGCAGGGCCTGCATGATGAAATTCGAGACCACGCGGCCGTCGTTGGGGTGCATTCTGGGGCCGTAGGTGTTGAAGAGGCGTCCAACCTTGATGGGCAATCCGTGTTGCCGGTGGTAAGCGAAGAAGAGCGATTCTGCGCAGCGTTTCCCTTCATCATAGCACGAGCGATAACCGATAGGGTTTACATTGCCCCAGTAGGATTCCGGCTGGGGGTGAATTTCCGGATCTCCATACACTTCGGACGTGGATTCCTGAAATATGGGGATGCGTAGCCGTTTGGCCAGGCCCAGCATGTTGATGGCTCCGTGCACGCAGGTCTTGATGGTCTGCACCGGGTCGTGCTGATAATGAATGGGCGAGGCTGGGCAGGCTAAATTGTAGATTTCATCCACCTCTGCGTAGAGAGGGAAGGTGATGTCGTGCCGGATCAGCTCGAAGCGGGGATTCCCGAAGAGGTGTTCGATATTTTGCTTGGAACTGGTGAAGAAGTTGTCCACGCAGATAACTTCGCAGCCGTCGCCGAGCAGACGTTCACACAGGTGTGAACCCAGAAATCCAGCTCCTCCCGTGATCAGGATGCGTTTTCGCAAGTGCATTCCCCCCTCTTTTTTGATGTCCCGCAACGCGTCAACGTCTCGTTTATGTCACGGTTCTTGGGCATGAAGCACCTTGTATGCCAAGGCGGTGCTTGCGGGGACCAGAGCGGTTTTGCTGACAGGGCGATGGAAAGGCGGGAGGCGTTTCGCAAAGGGATGGATCACCCCCCCATCTGTCTCGCCGCGAACAGCTTCATTTTCTTTGCTTCGCCAAATTCCGGGTTGATGGCCAGGGCGCGGTCGGCGGCGGTGATGGCGTTTTTCCACATTTTCATGTCCAG
>RZYP01000448.1 GCA_009930275.1 Negativicutes bacterium | reverse complement strand
TATTTCCTCCTATAAATAATTATCCAGTTTGTCCAAGTCTAGACAAACATTGAACATAAATCTATATTTATTATCTTTTTTATCCTTGGAATCACCGAGAAGTACGTTATTTTTTCTATACCAAACAGAAAAGTTGATCCAGGTTGGGGCGATTTATAATATGTAAATTATCAAAAACTTTGTATGTTATGAGAGCACACAACAAGTTTTACTGGCTAGGTTTGAAATAGATATTCCTGGGTCTACCGCTCCTCACGTTTTCATATTCCGTTACTCGTTGTAACTGTCCTTTCTTAACAAGATACTCAAGATATCTGTGCATTGCTGGATAAGAAAGACTGGCAGCTTCTGCAGCATCTCCAACAGTAAGTTTTATGTCATTACTTGAAAAGAGCTGCAGAACTCTACGTGCAGTTTTCTCCGATAATCCCTTGCTCCGCTCTTGCCAATGCTCATCACTACGGTATTTTAATAGTTCGGAATGAAGTAGTATACGTGCAGAAAAATCAGCAAGTCTAATCGGTTTTGAAATAAAATCGTCTGCACCTGCAATTCTCAAATTTGCTGCAACCGCAGGGTTTTCCTCTACAGTAAGAGCAATAAGGATTACTTCTGAAGATAATTGGCGAGCAGATCGTATGACATCAATACCGCTCATAAAGGGCATGTGATAATCAACTAGAAGGACATCTATCCTCCTGTTAATAACCCAATCAAGTGCCTCCTGGGGTTGCGAGGTTGTTAATATTGACCATCCGAGAGAATCTGCCATTGCCTTTACAGTGTACAAAGTGCTCTCGTCATCATCAACGAATCCAAGAACTGCGTCCATTATTTCTGCTCCTTTTCTACTGAATCAGGTATCCATACAATGCAATTCGTTCCACCTTCAGCACGTTCTTCATATTTAATACTTCCGTTAAAACCTCTTATAGCGTTTTTTACAAAAGCAAGCCCCAAACCAGACGAAACGGAAGCTTGTTTATCAGGATCATCAGGATTGAAAAAAAACGGCCCATTGTCTTCTATCATGAAAGATATCCCGTCAGGATTTTTTTTGGCACTTAAAGATATCTGAGGCACAGCCGTGTTTTTTGTCGCATGCCAAGAATTATCCAACAAATTGACCAACACGCGCGAAAAACGTATAACATTCAAGGTCAGATTACAATTTAACAGTTCTTT
>RZYP01000447.1 GCA_009930275.1 Negativicutes bacterium | reverse complement strand
ATAGAGGCAAAGGACGTAAACGGAAAGTGGGTCCGGGAAGAGGACAGCGAGATATAGCCGGACTGCCGGAAAGGGGACAGGAACGATGATATTAAACCCCAGAACAGACATATTGCCCGATTCTCAGAAAAAACTGTGGCCCCTCCTGACTGAGGTACCGAAAGATTTTGTGCTGTACGGGGGAACTGCTGTGGCACTACGTTACGGGCACAGACAGTCGGTGGACTTCGATTTCTTTTCTTCTTATAACGACAGTGATGTCAGAAATACAATAGGACAATTGGATTTTATTAAACAGTATGCTATAGATATAAATAATCCGGAGTTCATCTCCGTATCTTCGGGATCCCAGGTTATATATAAATTGCAGATACCTGATTATCAGCTAGTTCAAGTAACATTTGTAAGAGACAGTAATTTTATAAAGGGAACAATGGAAAAACCGTCTCTAACAACAGACAATAAAATATATATAGCATCGCCTATAGATCTTATGGCAACGAAGATAAATGCCCTTAAAAACAGAAATTCAGTAAAAGATTATATAGATGTCAGCACAATGATCAAAAATGGCATTTCGTTTAAACGTGGAATTGCTGTTGCAATAGCTTTAAACGAAAGTAAAATATATGAAGAAATAGAAATATTTAACAGAATGCTGGAAGGATTACGTGAACCGGAAAAATATACTGAAGCATACTCACAAGATATATACGCTTCGGATCAATTAAAAACCACGCTGAAAGAAGTAATGGAAATAATGGTTCCGGAAGCTGAGAAAGTAAACTTGGCTGATATAAAATATAAAATTACATTAAGACAAAATTTAAGCTATAAAGAAAGAATAGTAGAAGCGGAGGAATATGATTATGACCGATAAAACACAAACCTCCCGTGTTATTGACAAGGAAAAGTTCGCAAAATTTGTAGATAAATACGTATACTGGTGGGGGGGTTACAGACCTGATCCCGACGTTGACGCCGCCCTTCGTTTTATACTGGCAAAGCAGCCACGGTATGTTGAAGATATGGCGCGGGAGCAGTTTGGATTTACGGACGAGGATTTTATTCGGGCTTTGAAAGACACCCGCCCGGGACTCTTCTGGGGTGTCGGAATAGAACAGAAATGGGAAAATATAAACAAGAGACTTGGGATAGATCCGCCGCTTTCCTTCCCGAAAAATTC
>RZYP01000126.1 GCA_009930275.1 Negativicutes bacterium | reverse complement strand
AGGAGAAGAAATCATGATGCACGTTGATGATACCATCAGTGCCGTTGCGACGGCATTGGGTGAAGGCTCAATAGGTATAATCAGGCTTAGCGGGCCTCGTAGTCTTGAAATTGCGGACAGGATTTTTCATCCTGTTTCCGGTAAAAAACTGGAAAAGTATCCACACAACACACTGGTTTATGGGCACATAAAAGATTTGGATGGCGTGACTATTGATGAGGCGCTTGTAGTATTTATGCGTGCCCCTCGTTCCTATACTGCAGAAAATGTAGTAGAAATTCAAGCGCACGGCGGCCTGCAGTCTTTGAAAAAGATACTTTCTCTGACTTATGAAGCCGGAGCCAGACCAGCCGAACCCGGCGAATTTACAAAACGGGCTTTTTTGAATGGTAGAATAGACCTTGCTCAAGCTGAAGCTGTTATGGATATCATCCGGGCACGTAGTGAGGTTTCATTAAAACTAGCCTTAAGACAGCAACAAGGCCAACTGTCGAAAGAAGTCGGTTTCTTGCGTCGGCGATTGCTTGATGTCATAGTGAACCTGGAAGCTGTTATAGACTATCCTGAGGAAGATATTGAAGAGATAACTTTTCAAAATGTAAAAAATACCGTTTATGATGTGCAGAGCGACATTGCTTTGCTACTGAACAATGCCCATACCGGCAAAATTATGAGGGAAGGCATGAAAACGGCAATTATAGGGAGACCTAATGTCGGTAAATCCAGTTTGTTAAACAGTTTATTAAGTGAAGAACGTGCGATTGTTTCTGAAATACCGGGAACAACTCGTGACGTTATAGAAGAACAGTTGTTGATTGACGGTATTCCTCTAGTATTGTCCGATACCGCGGGTATTCGTGATACGGAAGATTATGTGGAAAAAATCGGCGTGGAGAAGACAAGAAAAATTTTGGAAGAAGCCGAACTAGCCATTGTTGTCCTTGACGGTTCACAGCCGCTGCAAATCGAGGACAGAGAGATTTTGCTGGCTGTCAAGGAAAAGTCATATGTTATAATAGTCAATAAGTGCGATCTGCCGCAGCAAATTGACTTTGCGGCTTTAAATGCTGAGTATGGTGAAGAAAATATTATGCGTCTTTCGGCTAAAACGTCAGTTGGTGTTAATGATTTTATTGCATGGTTGAAGAAATATGTTTATGGTGAAGGTAGACAATTGGAAGAAGGCATCTATGTCCAAAATGCCAGACATGAATTTTGGTTGAAAAAGGCCTACGGGTGCCTTGCAGATGCTTTAGCTGCTGCCAATAGTCATGTACCATATGATTGCATAATCATTGATTTGAGAGATGCTGTTGAGGCGATCGGCTTTATTACTGGTGACACGGTGAGTGATGAGATTATAAACGAGATATTTGCCAGATTTTGTATTGGCAAATAGTGTAGCGATGAGAGGGATAAGATTTTGATTAGTGGAAAATACGATGTTGTAGTAGTCGGTGCCGGACATGCCGGCGTTGAAGCGGCTTTAGCCGCTGCCCGGTTGGGTGGCAGGACTCTTTTGGCCACTCTTTCACTTGATAATATTGCACTCATGCCCTGCAATCCGTCGATAGGCGGTTCTGCCAAGGGTCAGCTCGTGCGCGAAATTGATGCTTTGGGCGGACAAATGGGCTTAGCAGCTGATGAAGCATGTATACAGATGCGTGTTCTGAATACCGGTAAGGGTTATGCCGTCCATGCATTGCGTGCGCAAGAGGATAAACCTTATTATCACACTATAATGAAAGAAATTGTAGAAAATCAGGAAAATCTTGATGTCAAGCAATTGATGATTGATAAGATACTCGTTTCTAGCGGTGAAATTGTCGGAGTAGAAGCCGAGACCGGCGAAGTATTTGAGGCTCAGTGCGTTATTTTAGCTACTGGTACTTATTTAAGAGGTAAAATTGTCTACGGAGACGTCAATTATGAAGGGGGACCTAACGGATTACGTTCAGCAAATCATCTTTCTGATTCTTTGCTGCAAAATGGTGTTGAGCTCATGCGTTTTAAAACTGGGACACCGGCTCGTATTGATGCACGAAGCATTGATTATAGCAAAATGGAACCGCAGTATGGTGACGAGGATGGTCTTAATTTTTCTTTTATCAGTAAGATTGATAAGAGAGTACAATTACCTTGCTGGCTTACGTATACGAATGAGCACACACATAAAATTATAAAAGACAATCTGAAGAAATCAGGGTTATTCTCTGGATTAGTCGAAGGTGTCGGTCCAAGATACTGTCCTTCTATAGAAGCTAAACTTGTTCGGTTCGCTGATAAAGACAGGCATCAGCTTTTTTTAGAGCCGGAAGGTATGAGAACTAACGAAGTATATGTACAAGGAATGTCATCATCTTTGCCGGCAGACGTTCAGCTTGCTTTTATGCAAACTATTCCCGGTATGGAGAATTGCAAAATGATGAGGGCAGGGTATGCTATAGATTATGATTGTTTAAATCCGCTTCAACTCCAGGCTTCGCTCGAGCATAAGCATATTTCAGGTTTATTTTCTGCCGGTCAATCAAATGGGACAAGCGGCTATGAAGAAGCAGCAGCTCAGGGTATGATGGCTGGCATTAATGCAATGAGAAAAATCAGAACAAAAGAACCATTTATTTTGGGCAGGGGCGAAGCATATATAGGTGTATTGATCGACGATTTGGTTACTAAAGGTACTAATGAGCCTTACAGAATGATGACTTCGCGGGCCGAATACAGATTGCTTCTTCGTCAGGATAATGCGGACTTGCGTTTAACCGAAAAGGGTCGAGAAGTAGGATTGGTAGATGATTATCGTTATGAGAAGTTCGTTGCTAAAAGGGATTTGCTCGAACGAATGCTTTATCAATTGGGGCACACTAATCTAGCGCCGACCGAAGATGTTCAAAAAAAATTAAGTGATTTGCAAACTTCCCCTTTGCGTTCAGGTATTACCGTTTTGGAACTTTTGCGTCGTAACGAATTGACCTATCACAAATTATCTAAGGCTTTTTCTTTACCGGAAATTCCTTCGGTTGTTGCTGAACAGCTGGAAATTCATGCCAAATATGAAGGTTATATTGCCAAGCAAAAGCTGGAGGTTGAGCGCGCTCTCAAACTGGAAAACAAACTTATCCCTGCAGGCATTGATTACCACGTAATTAAGGAACTTTCTATTGAATCTATGGAAAAGCTTGATAAGGTAAAGCCGACATCTATCGGTCAGGCTTCACGCATATCCGGTGTTTCGCCTGCAGACATCAATGTTTTAATGATTTTTCTCGATGCTTATAGCAGAAGGGAGAAAGCAAAATGACTTTTATTGAAGCCTTGGTCAGCAAGGGCACGGAAGCCGGCATTGCCTTTACCTCAAGACAGCTGGATCAGTTCGAATTATATTACGAGCTTTTGATTGAGACAAACAAGGTGATGAACCTTACCGCTATCACAGAACCGGAGGAAGTGGCCGTTAAACATATCATTGACTCGTTGCTTGCTTACGATGCTAAGCTATTTCCTGGGAAATTGCTTGCTGATGTCGGAACAGGAGCTGGCTTTCCAGGCATTCCTTTGAAAATATTCTGCCCTGCGTTAAAAGTTGTGCTGCTGGATTCGCTGGCTAAAAGATTAAAGTTTTTAGAGATGGTTATAGATAAATTGGGTTTACAAGATATTAGCTGCGTGCATTTGAGAGCTGAAGACGCTGGGCAAAATAAGGCTCATCGTGAAAAGTATGACTTGGTAACAGCGCGCGCAGTCGCAAGATTATCTGTTCTGTCGGAATATTGCCTTCCCTTGGTTAAGCAGGGAGGCTATTTCATCGCTTTAAAAGGTTCCAAATTTCAGGAGGAAATTTCTGAGGGGCGTGCTGCTGTTGCTATGTTGGGAGGAGAAATTATTTCTGCGGATGAGGTTAAACTTCCCGGTCTTAATGATGGTAGGGCGATTGTAAGAATACGGAAAGTTAAGTCAACACCGGCGAAATTCCCGCGCAAAGCAGGTTTGCCGGAAAAGCAGCCATTGTAATTAGGGAAGGGGAGCCAGAAAGCATGGTTATTGATGATGAATTTGCTTATCTTGATGCAGCAGATCTTTTAGGGGAGGACGGTGCCCCGTTAGGGGAAGTTAGTATTACACGAGTCCCGGTCCAGAATATAGATGCTAATCCTTATCAGCCACGGAAACATTTCGAGCCGGAGGCTCTGGCCGAGCTGGCGCACTCGATCAGCCAATATGGTGTTCTGCAGCCGCTTTTGGTAGCATCGACCAGCGACGGTCGTTATATGCTGATAGCTGGGGAACGGCGTCTGCGTGCTTCCAAATTGGCTAATCTTTCACAGGTGCCTGTTATTGTCAGTGATTACACTTCGCAGCAAATAGCGGAAATTGCCTTAATTGAAAACTTACAGCGCGAGGACCTGCATTACCTTGAAGAAGCGGACGGCTATGAAAGGCTGATGGATCAGTTCCATCTTACTCAGGAATCAATGGCGAGCCGTGTCGGCAAAAAACAATCTACTATTGCCAATAAGCTGCGCCTTTTAAAGTTATCCGATAAAATCAGAAACTTGCTGAAGACTCATTCGTTGACGGAGAGGCATGCACGCGCTTTGTTAAAATTATCTACTGAGGCGGATCAGGCCAATGTTATAGATGCAGTAACAAAGAATAACCTGAATGTACGTCAAACTGAAAAATATATCGAACAGTATCTGGAAGAAAACCAGGAATCTGCAAAACTCAAGAAAACAAAGCGTCTTATGATTATTCAGGATGTCAGGATATATTTGAATAGCATCAAGCAAATCACCAAGAATATGGAAGTTTCCGGTATTCCTGTTAAGGTTGAGCAGAAGCTTGAAGGCGATGATGTCATTGTTACCTTACATATTAAGAATACCAAGAAAGGTAAATGACTGGTGTCGCAACCAAGCTAATATAGGGTAAGGTCAAAAGGTCAATGTTTCACGTGAAACATTGACCTTTTTCTTTGCCGTGATAATAAAATTTAATAAAAAAACCACAATTTATGGTAGAATATAGTAGTCGGTATAAGAACAATAAAGGAACGAATGAGAGGTGATGGACTTGGTTAAAGTAATCGCCATTGCGAATCAGAAGGGCGGAGTTGGCAAGACAACAACCGCCGTGAATCTGGCAGCTTGCCTGGCAACCAAGGGCCGTAAGGTATTATTAATAGATAGCGATCCTCAAGGCAATTCGACCAGTGGTTTGGGCTTTGAAAAAAACTACATAAAAAAATGCATTTATGATGTTTTGATTAACGGCACGCCTATGGCAGAGGTCATTTTGAAGAGCGAATATGAAAATCTCTGGGTTCTGCCCGCGACCATCCAATTGGCTGGCGCTGAACTGGAGCTTGTTTCAGTAATGAGCAGGGAAGGCAGGTTGAAACGAGCTTTGGACAGGGTTAAACATGAATATGATTATGTCTTGATTGATTGCCCGCCGTCGTTAGGGTTGTTGACACTCAATGCTTTGACTGCTGCAAGTTCGGTGTTGGTACCAATTCAATGTGAGTTCTATGCATTGGAAGGCGTTACCCAATTGATGAATACTATTCAGCTGGTACAACGCAATCTTAATCCGGCTCTGAAGCTTGAAGGCGCTGTGATGACGATGTTTGACGCGCGTACGAATCTTTCCAGCGATGTTGTGAGCGAAGTCAAAAAATATTTCAGCTCAAAAATGTATAACACAATCATCCCCCGCAATATAAGGCTAAGCGAGGCGCCAAGCCACGGACAGCCTGTTATAGTATATGATCCTAAATCTAAGGGTGCGCAAGTTTATCAGGAATTGGCACAGGAGGTTATTGGAGATGAGTAAACGTGCGGGATTGGGTAAAGGCTTGGAGGCACTTTTCGG
>RZYP01000446.1 GCA_009930275.1 Negativicutes bacterium | reverse complement strand
TACTGTTCCAACTCCTAACGTATAAGCAGTAGATACTATATATTGATCTCCTTGCTTAACTCCTCCACACTCAGCATTATCACTTGATGTAATTGTATAAACAACATCAGCTGGAGAAGCCTTGCTAAATGAATGTTCATCAGTATTAACTGAGTTGGTAATAGCCTTTGGATAGTAGATTTTGAATGGTGGATTCTCAAGGTCTGTATCTGTGTAGTGGCCAATAAATTCCATCTGCAATACTGCCTCATTTTTGTCAGCGAAACTTAAGGATAAGCCACTACCTGAGAACGCATTGTATACCTGGATAATTGCTGGCTTGTTTGTTCCCGCCAATCTTCCAACCCAAGTAATATTGTCTATATAGTCAGTAAGCTCTAGTGTATTTCTTGCTGATATGATGTCATAATCTGGTGATGTTGATGTATCAACTGATGTAGTAGCAAGAGCCGCTTCTAATGTTGATCTCTTAACTTCTTTAACGTTCGCAGTTAATGTTACAGCCCATTCGTCAAGGACTTGTAATCCTTTCGCAGCTCCTTTAATCCCGTCAATTTCAATCTTCCTGAATGTTGGAATAGCTGAGAATGAGCCACCACCTGATGTTGCTCCTAATAACTTGCCAGCTGCTTTCGCTGATTCAAAAGTATCCGTTCCAACATAGAAATTCTTGAAAAATGCACCAGCATCAAGCAATAAGCTCTTAGGAGTTTCACTTGTATATCCTGTATATGCTCCCATATATTCTTATTCTCCTTCCAGAATATGGACTCTTAGTTCAAAAGTGAGCCTTCTTCTAATTAATTGTTTATCATCTTCCTCTACCTTTTGCCGGAGACCCCGGAAGCAGGTAAACTGTATTGCATGATTGATAAAGAAGTATTCATGTAGTGTGTCTTGCAGTTTGTCTGCTAATTCTTCAATCTGGCTTGTATTAGTTCCATAGTCAAAAAGATTAGTCTCTAATTCCATTATGGTTAAGCCATCATAATGATTAAGCTCTGCGAGGTCATACACTGCATAAGGATAGGCTTTGTTATCCGGTGCCTGGTCATAATAATTATTAGAAATTACTTCTGATATCTTCTTCCTTAGTTGCTTTCTAAGTTCATACGTCCTCACCGTTAGCCACCTCCTCAGCTTCATCAATCAAACTTAAGGCCCTGGCTTCATCTTCCAGGGCTGATA
>RZYP01000125.1 GCA_009930275.1 Negativicutes bacterium | reverse complement strand
TTCCAAGCTGAGATTATCAAAACCAATCGGTTTGGACATGCTTTTCAGCAATGAGGTAAGCAGGATGGAAAAAAGCGGTATTATTACAGCAATCGTAGCGTAAAGCCCTACGCCGATAAACGCCGGCCATTTCCATTTGCCCAGCTCAACTATATTCGGGCGGGTGCTTTTGCCGCTGATAGTGGTATAATCCTTGCGGCCAAGCATCCAGGTCATAAAGAACAGTAATGAATTGGCGATAATCATCAAAGACGCTGCAAGCGCCGTTGCATCACGAATACCCTTGTCATCACCCATGTATATGTAGGTTACGATACGGGTAGTCATAACTTCAATATTTCCAGGCATACCGACAATAGCGGGAATACCGAAGCAGGAGCCTGCTGCTATAAAGACAAGCAAACCGCCGGCTAGGATACTTGGAGCCATTAAGGGGAGGGTAACGTCAAATAAGGTTTTGAGTGGTGACGCTCCGGAAACCCTGGCTGCTTCTTCCAAAGTCGGGTCCATTTTTTCCATTGCACGAGAAATCGTAATAAAAGCAAACGGTGAATAAAAGAGGGTTAAAACCCAGGCAAGGCCGCCAAAAGTATAGATGTTAAACGGTGCCTGTTGTAAACTGAACATCCATTTTAAAACTTGATTTAAATATCCTACGCTTGGATTCAAAAGCTGAACCCAGGCTATAGCTCCGACATACGGGGGAATCATATAGCTGGCAACCAGCAAAGTACGATAAGTTTTCTTACCGGGCAGGTCCGTCCTGCCAACAAGCCAGGCTAAAGGAAAGGTAATGATAACACTGGCTACCATAACCATCAAGGATAATTGTACGGTGTTGGTTAATGCCCTCCAGTTAACAATAGTGCTGTAAACAACTTTATAATTACTAAAATTAAAACTTCCATTCTGGTAGATACTATCAAAAACCAAAACACCCATAGGGAAAACCACAAAATATACCAGTAACAGTACCGATATCAAAATGACGACCAGTTTACTGTTGATTCTTGAAGACAAGCCCACTGGAGCTCCTTTCCCCGACATTCTTTCCGTCGGTACAAACCATATTTTATAATCCGATAAAAATCGGAAAACAGGGACCGTCGCTTAACGGTCCCTGATTTTCTAAAATTAATATTTTAGACTTAAGGAACTATTCCATTACTCTCATGCGGAATTGCTCTTTGATTTGAGCATTATTATTAGCAAGTTTTTGCCAGTCTACTTTTACAGCTTTGTCAATAAAGGTTTTCAGTGCAGGAGCGCCTGTTGGTGGTTCAACATCTGCGCGGACAGAATGCATCCAGCCCTTGACTACTGCTTGTTGACCTTCTTTAGACAGCCACCAGTCCACAACAGCTTTTGCGCCGTCAGGATTCTTGGTAGTGCTCATAATGGCAATCGGGCTTGGAACTATGATAACGCCGTCGCCAGGATAAACTACTTTCAATGGTTCCTTCTTGGTAGCAGCAAGTTTAAGAATGTTTTCTTCCAAAATCATTGCCGCAGCATATTCGCCTGTAAGCAGTTTGTTTTGAATAGCGGAGTTGCCTTGTTCTACATGAATATCGTTTGCTTTCAGTTGATCAAAGAATTCCCAGCCATATTTGTCGGCCAAAGCGCCAACTGCTACATAAGCGGTACCGGAAAGCATAGGGTTAGGCATAGCAATCTTGCCTTTCCATTTTGGGTCTGTCAAATCTTTCCAGGTTTTTGGTGCGTCTTCAGGTTTCAATTTATCAGAGTTGTAGGCAATGATCATATTAGAAATACGAACAGCAGCCCATGCGCCGTCTTTGTCCTTATCACTGACAACGTCTTTGAGGTTCGGGGAAACATAGTTTAATAAACGTTTTTCACTTTGGAGTTTTAAATAGTAAGAAGGATCGGCAACCATCAAAAGGTCTGCTGCAACTTTATCAGCTTTGATTTCGCCCGTAATTTTGGTGATAACGTTTTCAGTACCACCCTGGAACCAAGATACTTTCATTTCTGGAAAAGCTTTTGCAATATTAGGTTTGCACATATTGTCGATAATGTCCGGATAAATAGAAGTGTAAACCATTACATCGCCCTTTGCCTTGCTTGCAGTTTTTGTGGTGTCAGCTGCTTTCTTGTCGCCGCCACAACCTGCTGCTACTACCATGGCCACTAACGCCGCGGTAGCAATCAACCATTTTGCCTTTTTCACAAACATCCACTCCCTTGTGTATTTTTGCAATCTGTAATAGATTTCGCTCAACCTATTTAAAATCCTGCTTACAATTGAAAAATATTTTACACATTTTTGATTTTTTTCGCATATTTTTTGAAATAATAGTCTCCCGAAAAAAACTTTCTTCTCCCAGAGTACAAAGGGACATGTTGTATCCCCCATGGACCCTTATTGTCCCTAGGTGTCTTCCTTTGACACAGCCAAAAAATTAAGCTCCCACGCTGGAACATAGGGATGCTTTCTTAAGTAAATCGCATATTTTTTATTAAGCTTCCACAGCAACAAAGGCAACCGCCATAAATCAGAATCACGATGGTAAGCTGCCACAAATAATTTTGGCTGCCACCTGTCTATAGCTTCCCGGGCACCAAGAAGTGCCTCGTATTCAGCCCCTTCGACATCAAATTTAATGTAGGAAACATAACGTCCCTTCATAATATTATCAACCGAATCAACAGGAACAGAAACCATACCGGCCTCAGCAAAAGCAGACTGCCTGCCGCCGCTTTCAGCAAAGTTCATGGTTCCCTCTTCGCTCCAGATACCTTTATTAATTATATGGGCATGCTCAAGGCCTGCATTCTCTACATAACGCTTCAGCTTTTTAAAATTCTTTTTGTCAGGTTCCAAGGCAACAATCTCGCGGTACGAACCTTTAGTGAAATTCAAAAACTCTTTGATCGTATCGCCGTCATAGGCGCCAAGATCGACATAAGTTTCATCGTTGTCGAAGGAATAAACTTCCCTGCAGTCAGCTTCCCTAGCCGTAGTAATATTTTGAAGATAGAATAATTTTCCGCTCAACTTATAATTGATTATCCCGGCAAATACCTCTTTTGACTTTTCATCAGCCAGTTTTTGGTAAACTTCCTTTAATTCTTCATTATATTTCTCAAGCCAGGCAAAACTTACGACTTCGTCACCTGCAAAAAGCGGCAGATGCGGTGCTATGGTTTCGTGCCTGTCCGCAAGGTCAAAGAAATGCCCCAGTACAGCCGGTGACTCGCTGGCGAAAGCAATGACAATTAAAAAATCTTCGTATCGCGCAACTATATCAGCATATTTGCATACTTGGCGGCCTCGGAAAATCTGGCCGCGCACAAAATCATCGCTGGCAAAAATGTCTGCGACCACGACGTTGTTGGCTTCACACCAGTCAAGTATCTTATCAGCACCGTTGCCCATGCCATATAAAACTATCGGTTTTTTTGTGTTTTTGAGCCTATCCCAAGCCGTCTCTGTTTCCTTTATAAAAGGCAGCATAATTCTCCTTCTTTCCATCTTTATAATTTTAGCATGAGGATTGACTTTATGAAAAGCTAATTCGACCAATTATTTTGAGTGTGCCAAGATAGGCAAAGGCTAAAGAGTAATTCTTTAATACACGCTTAATATTTAATTTTATTTTTAAACATTTTTTGGTTAAACAAGTATTTTTGTAAGTTGACAATATCTCAAAAGAATAATACAATGCTATCGTAAACCGATTTATGAAACTAGTTAACGAAGAGGTGTTAGCAATTGTATCGTGAAAAAATTCAGCTACTTACAGAAACTGCCTTACTGGCCGCTTTTATTACGGTCAGCGGAGCGTTCAAGCTCCCAGGGTTATTCCCGGGAACAGAATTTCAGTTATCGGCACCCGTTGCGGTTGCTATCTGTGGCGTCTTCGGCATCAAGAAGTATCTGACAGCCGGTATTCTTTCCAGTATCGTGGGGCTGATGCTGGGCACCCAAAATATTTTTAACGTCCTTATTGCCATGATTTTTCGTATAGTTGTCGCCATAATTTACTACTTTTGTGGCAAAAACAAATTATTCTATATTATTTCGGGGCCAATTGCCACTTTTACCGCCCGCATCTGTCTGAGCGTTGTCGTTGGCAAAGCCGCCATTCCCCTTGTTCTTGCCGCTGCTCCCGGCATGTTGTACACTGCTCTTTGCGCCGGCCTGATTGCCGCAGTGCTGAAAAAAGTACTGGTAGCCACAAAGCGTCTTGCCTAAAAAACAATAAGACTATCAGGTTCTGCTGATACATTTACTTCGAATACTTATATATGAAGTAATGCGTCATTGCAGGCTGATAGTCTTTTTTATTTGCATAATATGTTTCAACACCAATAATTTGCGCACTATATCACAAAGACCAATTTGTCCTAAATGCTCTTGCTGCCTCTGTCAAGGGGAAGTTCCACAAGACCTCATTGAACAATCTCTCCAATTTGCATTTGTGCCATTACGCGTTTAGCAAATAATGCGGCCGCCAAAAAATCAGACTGATTAGGGTGTAAAGCCGCTGCCTTATGCCTGGCTATTCTTTCAGGGTTCATAGCATGAGGATGTTCCGGCGGTAAATTTTTGAATTTTTCGATGAGTTTAGGATCAATTTTGCCCTGACAATGAAAGTCGCCAACCAGTACATTATCCGGCTGCAATAGTGTAGCCGCATTTCTCATGCATTTTTCCGCATAAGGAGTGTCGGGATAAGCACCCAAAGTTGCAAACAAAGCAACTTTCTTGCCTTTCAAGTTTTTCAAAACTGCGGCAGCAACTGGGTCAGCAGTGCTTTTGTCAACCCAGAAACCAACAAACACTAAATCATACTCCTCTGTTGCTGGTGCAGGGAGTGCACTTGTCAGGGTTGAACCCGGAGGCAGTACAGCATGTATTGCCTCCGCGACCTTTTGTGTGTTGCCTGTAATTGAAGAATAAGCTACTAAAATATTCATAAAATTCCCCCTCATAAATTTTCTGTTATCATATATGGGAAACAAATTTGCACATGGTTACGGCTGTGTCCTTGAAATCCGCCGGCAATTCATGCCACAGTACCTTGTATACAATTAGAAAAGAATCCCACCAAAGTACTCTATACAGCGCCAGTAGTAACGATAGCGCCGCCGGTCGCATAATATATTTCGAGGTTAGAAAGATTAAGTATAACAACTCGATGCGGGTGTATAAGTATAACAACTTCACATCCTACGCTATCGATGACAGTTCTGGCTTTAACCTCTGCAGACATTGGCTGCAGTTTATTTGTAAAAAAATAAATACTTATAAAAACAATCAGCAATAGCAATCCTGCTAAACAGCGAAAAATATTTTTCATTATTCACCTCATAAAATACTTCAGTTAGCTTAGGCTAACTGAAGCTTAAATAAGAAACTGTGCCATTAAAACATGCACAGTCTCTAACTCTAATTATAAGGGGAGGTTAGCACAGAGGAGAAAAACTAACCGGTTAGCCTAAGCTAACAAGATGATTATACCTTTGATTTTTATCTTTGTCAACAACTAAGTTAGCATTAACTGACTTAGTTGTTGAGGAATCACAAATTATCTCTAAACTTTTTTCAATAATACCCCAGCAAAATGAATGCCTATATTAATCATCTATTTTGTGACAGGCTGAACTTTACAATAGCATTTCTCTCGTTTCTGGCCTCAATATCCCCGCAATAAACATATTTCCTTTTATACTCACTTTCAACATAATCGGCCCCGCTCATTCCGGCGACAACAGCCAAACCAAAAGAAGCGCCGCTGGCTTTAATTTCAAATATTTCATAAATGCCGATTATTGCAGCCAAAACCAAGAAAAATATTGCCGCGGTTCTATACGCTTTTTTGTACAAGAACCAAAACATACCGAGC
>RZYP01000445.1 GCA_009930275.1 Negativicutes bacterium | reverse complement strand
TTCACGATGCATTCGATCGTATTGGATAAGGATCTTCAATATGGCGGTTTCTTCTGGCTTTCCTTCTATGGATGGGGCGAGTTGATTTTCGATGATGTCAGCCACCCTGCCCATGCGGGGCATACGTCGGACCAGATTCCCGCCCAGTCTCGGGTGGGTGGCGAAGATTGCATACTCTTCTGAGGTAAGATCAATGCCGCGCTCAACTTTAGCGAGAAGTTCCCGAGGTAGGGTGATACAGCCAATGTGCGAAAGCGCTGCGGCCAGTGCGAGTTGCAAGCTACTTTCAGGCTTGAGAAAGCGCGACAACCGATGTGCCAGTTCCTTGATGCGTTGCGTGCGTTGAAATGCTTCGGGGTTTGCCACGGCCAGAACTTCTGAGAGCACCTTGATCGTTGCCTTCAGTGCCTCGAGAATGAATTTCCGTTCGGACATGTTCTTGTGGAACAGTTCTTGGCCGTCTTCGATGGCTTTGGCCAGATCCTGCATCGGGCAGGGCTTAGTCAGGAACCTGTATATCTGACCTTCGTTGACTGCTTTCATGGCAGAGCTGATGTCTGCATATCCGGTCAGCATGATTCGGATGGTTTCGGGGGAGTGGGATCTGATCCACGAAAGCAGTTCGGCACCGTTCATGCCTGGCATCCTGTAGTCAGCTACAATAACGGCGAATGGCTCTGAATTTTCAATGATTTTCAACGCTTCAGTAGGCTCTTGCACGGTGGTGACAAAAAAATTCTTGCGCAGACAATTTTTCAAGGCTCTCAGTACGTGCTCTTCATCATCCACAATAAGGATTCTCTCATTGAAATTTGACTTCGTATTGTTTGTTTCGTGTGTCATGATGTTTTACTTAAATTGTATCGTTGAAAGGAGTTGTAAAAGATAAGCAAAGTAGCGTATCTATAGATTTATTAATGTGTAAGCCTGTAAAAAATTTTCCACCGATTGAATTTATTAATTTAATTTAATATAAGTATTTAATAAATTTAAATTTTTAAAAATTATCTATATTTTAATTAGTCGACCCTGAAAATGTGGCAACATGCTGAAATAAATTGAAATTTACTCGGAAATAACGTATTTCGAATCAGTAATTTCCGGTTAGGTTTTTGCATCAACGGTTTGAAATTTATACTTTTGAACTTTTGACTCATTAAAATCGTCATCTGGCACCATGCGCAGCTC
>RZYP01000444.1 GCA_009930275.1 Negativicutes bacterium | reverse complement strand
TGCTTAAAGCAACGCACAGGCCAAAGTAGCTATGCTGACACGAATAGCAGGAATCTGCAAAAGTGTTAAGGTACACGATTCCAGGGTACTGCCGGTAGTGACAACATCGTCGATCAGTATAACATGTTTCCCTTCAAAATGATAGCCATCCTTCAGGCCAAAAATACCATCCATATTCTCAAACCGCTGATAGCGGCTCTTTCTGGTTTGGGTGGCGCTGTTGGTTTTTCGGTAGAGCGTATTGACGTCAACTACGGCATTCATGCGCCCGGCCATTCCGCGGGCAATAACCTCGCTCTGATTGTATCCCCTTTGTGCCTGTTTTTTGGGATGTAAGGGTACTGGAATTAAAAAATCAGCATCGCAAAAAAAAGATGATTCCATTAATGCCTTGCCCAACATTTGACCGCAAAATATTCCAATCTCCTTTTTCCCCTTGTATTTAAACTGATGAAGCAAGTGCTGGACATGACTGCTTTTTCGAAAATAAAAATACGAAGTGGCATAATCGATGGGCGCCCGGCCCCAAAAAAGCTGACTTACCGGATTTTCTGCATGCTGATGAAAATGCGTACGGGGTAACTTTAACATACATCGGGTGCAAAGCACTTTCTCACCATGATATAAACTGTTTCCACAGGCCATACATACTTCCGGAAAAAAAAGATGAAAAAAATCTCGTATAATCTGTTTCATTGCCCAACACCAATTGTTGTTCTGATTCTCTTTTTGTTTCCTTTACAGTCGCGAAGGTCGGCGATCAGAACATATATTCCACAGGTTACAATATTTCCTCCGGCGTCACGACCATCCCACACCTCCCGGTTGCAGGCCGATAATAGCAAGTTGTTATGAAGTACCTTGATTTTATAGCCATTTTTATCATAAATCATAAGATCAGCAGCCTCATATTCCAGGGTATTTATAAGGGTAATCACCGTGATATCGTCAACGCCATTGTTATCGGGAATAATAGTTTTGGGAAAAACAGAGAGCAATGCATCGGAGGCCTCAGGCGAAACATACTGGCTGTTGCGGTAACCGGGAGTACCAAAATGACAAAGCTCGCCGGCAGAGTGCCACTTTAAAGTGTTGGAAATTCCTTCGATGCGTTCCAAGGCTACCCCTTGTGTAGTATACAATAACGGGTAATGCATAGAAGAGGAATAAAAAACAGCATCAATTATT
>RZYP01000443.1 GCA_009930275.1 Negativicutes bacterium | reverse complement strand
TGCTTACGAAAGGTATGCTTCCGGTGCTTCTGCCGAAGAACAGCAACCGGCATTAACAGAACACTTGGTGTCTATGAAAAAGCATATTGACGAACTGGCTGCCAAACAGTACGACAACTTTCAGGGTTCTCTGGATTTCGTGATGATGTTTATTCCTGTTGAACCAGCTTATTTAATTGCTATACAACAAGACCCCGGACTGTGGAGCTACGCTTACCGTAAGCGTATAGTACTGATCAGTCCCACGAACCTGATCGCTTGCCTGAAACTGATGTCCGATCTGTGGAGCAGGGAAATGCAGAACAAAAATGCAATGATGATCGCCAAGCGGGGAGAATTGTTGCTGAAAAAGTTTGAAAATTTTGTAGAAACACTTACCGCTTTGGGAGGTTCCATAAAGAAATCCCAGGAAGCCTACGATTCGGCTATGGGACAATTAAAAGAAGGTCAGGGCAATCTGATAGGTCAAGCCAACAAACTCAGGGAGTTGGGTGTGAAAGCATACAAGAACCTGCCCGAGTTGATAGTTGAGGAGTAAGCCGGTGGCCCTCCTTCCTACTTAAATCACAGAATTCTGATTTTCTGGCAATCCATCCAGTTTTTCCCCCTTCCATCCACATATAAGGCTGTTTTTGTGGACATACTTGGGATTTTCCGCAATCTATCCACGTTTAGGGCTGTTTTTGTGGACATACTTGGGATTTTCCGCAACTCATCCACATAAAAGGCTGTTTTTGTGGATGAACTGTAGTTTCCTGATTTTGGTTGACTACCTGTAGGATTTTTTCCTAATTAAAGTTGACTATAGGTAATTACTCTTGTTAGGGTCTGACTAGATGGTGATAAAATGCAACAACTTTTCTGTGAAAAGAACAGAACGCTTCGGCAAAAATGATAAACCGCTCCGTTCTTTGCATTGAAGAGACTGTCTGCGGGAAAGGGAAGATGCTTTAGTTTATGAAAGATCTTACCTGCATAGTGGAGGCAGAGACCGCCTGTAGCCACAAAGAGACGAAGCCTTGGCATAGAGGAAATAGGTTTCTGCTCTTGAGCTTGAAGCGTACTTAAGGGGAAAAGGATTTAGTCCGGGTACAAAAAAACGGCTAAAATTGCTTTTAGCCGTTTTTTGATATGCACGGTAGAAACCTTATTCTGCCAGACGCTTGTAGTTCTGGTAGCGTGTTTTGGCATG
>RZYP01000442.1 GCA_009930275.1 Negativicutes bacterium | reverse complement strand
GGTTTCGGTAGTGTCACCTATGAACTGGAGGTGCTCTTTGAATGAATGAGTGAACTTCAGGATTACAAGAGGTTTACACAAAACTATTGACACTGCCTGTTTACGATAAAGATTCACATCTTTTAATTGCCATTATGCGTGATATTACCGATGAGCAAAACGAGCGTGAAAAGAAGGAAAATATTAGTCGTCAGACCATTGAGGTGGCTGATAAGGTTGTAGATAAGCAGATGCGTATTGTTCAGGAAATTGCATCGCTTCTCGGCGAAACTGCCGCTGAAACCAAAATTGCACTCGCAAAATTAAAGAAGTCAATCCAAGATGAATGATTTATGTGCTGATATCGGATACAAAAGTATAAATCATTACGGCGAGCAGCTTTGCGGTGACCACGTTGACGTTGTAGAACCGAGCGATGATTCCACCGTTATCGTACTGTCGGACGGACTTGGTAGCGGTGTTAAGGCAAGTATTCTTTCAACCCTTACCTCTAAAATTATTTCAACAATGTTAGCAGAGGGGCTATCCTTGGAAGAATGCGTTGAAACCATTGCCGCAACTTTGCCAGTATGTTCGGTTCGTGGTGTGGCTTATTCCACATTTACAATTATTCACTTAAAGAATAATCAAGTTGCCGAGCTTATTCAGTACGATAATCCTCACGCTATTGTTATCCGTGACGAACAGGTTTGGGATTATCCAAAAACCGAAATGAATATCGGCGGTAAAAAGATTTATAAATCGGTTATCAAATTACAGGAAAACGATATTTTTGTCGCTATGAGTGACGGTTGTCCTCATGCCGGTATTGGTACGGCATATAACTTCGGTTGGAAGCGTGAGGATATTGCTTCCTTTATGGAAACACTCTCTCACGCAGGCTATACCGCTAAAACTTTATCAACAATGCTTGTTGATGAATGTGATAAGCTTTACGGTCAAAAGCCCGGTGATGATGCAACCGCTTGTGTGGTACGTATCAGAAAAAGAGAGCCGATGAATATGCTCTTTGGCCCGCCGTCTAACCGTGATGATGCCGACCGTATGATGTCGCTGTTCTTCTCTAAAGAAGGTAAGCATATCATCTGCGGCGGAAAAATATAATGCTCCCAGGAATTGAGACACGACAAACCGGTTCCATCCGAATAGAATGGAGAGTATGAGTAAGAAGAAAAAAATCTATAGCCCTGATTTTAAA
>RZYP01000021.1 GCA_009930275.1 Negativicutes bacterium | reverse complement strand
TTGCCGTTGTTGCCGTTGTTGCCGTTGTTGCCGTTGTTGCCGTTGTTGCCGTTGTTGCCATTGTTACCATTGTTACCATTGTTGCCGTTGTTACCATTGTTGCCGTTATTGCCATTGTTACCGTTGTTGCCGTTGTTGCCATTGTTGCCGTTGTTACCATTGTTACCATTGTTGCCATTGTTACCGTTATTGCCGTTATTGCCGTTATTGCCGTTGTTACCATTGTTACCGTTGTTGCCGTTGTCACCATTATTACCGTTATTACCATTGTTATTGCCTTGTTGTGAGCCTATGCCCTTATCCCCTTTAGCTGCAACGAGTACGTATGGGGTATCAGTAGTAACGGTATTGCTAATAGTATTACTTGCCGGTGTCAATGCCTCGGCGCCTACGATAGGGGCCATGCTTGCTATAATGACAGCAAGACAAGAGAAAATAACCGAGATACGGGCCCACCTATTCTTTGTTTTTCTTCCCAACATTTTTTTCGCCTCCCTTTTGATTAACACTTAATTATTTGAAACCGTTGTTGGTAAATAGAGTTCATTCCAAAACGGTATCCCTCCCTACTTTGATTCTAGCAGATAAACAGCAGACTTGCAAGAAGATTTTGAAAGTTCAGACAAATAGGGAAGAAGAGACAAATTTGCCTATTGAAGTGGAAATAAGAGAGAGGTTTTGGTTTAATTCATTAGAAGCATTGACTTTGTTTTTCAGGTAAGTTATACTGTTAATACCCCATCCCCCACCAGAGGGGATAAGGAATAATTGTGAGGTAGGAGATCAGATGAATAATAAATTTCAGCCATACATGTTTTGGGGATTATTGGTATTTTTAGTGGTGGGCATATTTTACCCTGCAATTGGTTTGCTTGCTATTGTCTGTATGCTTGCTCCGGTATTGGTTTCGTTTTATAAGGGGCGTTTTTGGTGTGGCAACTTTTGCCCGCGCGGTAGTTTTTATGACCATATCTTAGCCAAATTTTCTCCGCAAAAGCCGATACCGGCGTTTTTCCGGACAAAATTATTTCGCACGGCAGCTTTGATATTAATTATGGTGCTTTTCAGTGTGCAAATGTATCACGCGTGGGGTAATCTTGACGCTATGGGCATGGTATTCCTTCGTGTTATTTTTATAACAACGCTCGTAGGCATAGTGCTGGGACTCTTTTATCATCAGCGTACTTGGTGTTCTTTTTGCCCGATGGGTACATTAGCCAATTGGGTAGCAGCGAAAAAGAAGCCGTTGCCGCTGATGGTTGCTGATTACTGCATTGGCTGCAAGATTTGTACGAAAGTTTGCCCATTGCAGTTAACTCCATATATGGCTAAAGGAAGCAGCGAGGGCTTTAATGATCCTGACTGTTTGAAGTGCGGCCGGTGTGTGGAAAAGTGCCCGCAGAAAGCCTTGTCCTTCAAAAAATAAAAAAATACACAAGGGAAAAAGACCGGGACGTCAAATGACCACCCGGTCTTTCCTTTGTATGCGGACAAATTAGCATGAGCGTATTATCCTATTGCAACAAAAATACCCAAATTGTTTCATCATTAAAACAAATATACATGAATACATAAAAAAGTGTTAAAAAACCTATTGACAGATAATTGTCATTAAAGTATAGTAATAGCATATATCTTAATGGTATATATTAATGTTGTAATGGTATACACTATTTTGCGAATCCAGGGAAAAAGCCATAGAGAAAAAAAGAAAGTGGCAAAAAGATGAGGGGGAGAATTATGGCAAAATTAGGAAAGTCAGTTGGCGAGATAGTATCTGAACTTGGCTCTGAGAAAGGGTCGCTCTTAGCAATTTTGCTGGCGGTTCAAGATGCAAGTCCGGAAAACTATGTGAGTGAAGAAGCAGTTAATGAGATTGCAAGACTTCTCAATACTTCACGCAGCATGGTTTATTCCACGGCGTCATTCTATAGTGAGATTTCTTTGGCGCCAAGAGGCCGCCATATCGTGCGTTTGTGCATCAACGCACCGTGTGAGGATGCCGGCAAGGAAGAAATCAGAACGGCCCTGGAAAAAGAATTAGGTATAAAAATGGGGGAAACTACAAAAGACAAAATGTTTTCTCTGGAGGGCGTAAGTTGTCTGGGCGCATGTAACATGTCGCCGGCTATGAAGGTGGACGACACGGTTTATGGAGATGTGACACCCGCGGGAGCTGTCAGGGTTATTCGTGAGATAAAGGAGGCTGCAAATAATGAGTATGATGCATGAATTAGACAGTTATGACCGCGTTTTTAATTTCGGAAGTTATGATGGCAGCGTCTCCCTTAGTGAATATCAGAAAAATGGCGGTTATGAGGCCCTGCGCATGGCAATAGGAAACACAAGGGAAGCAGTTGAAGAGATTTGTCGTGCCGGTCTTCGTGGTCGCGGCGGTGCAGCTTTCCCAGCTGGTTTAAAACTTAAAATGATGCAGGGTAATGCAGAAAAAGAGCGTTATATTGTTTGTAACGCTGACGAGGGCGAGCCCGGAACCTTCAAAGACCGCTTCATTATGACTCATATACCATTCCAATTGCTGGAAGGGTTAACTATTGCCGCTATTTTGGCGGGAGCTGAGAATGGCTTCATATATATCAGGCACGAATACCCAGTTTCGCAGGAAACTATTAAGAAGAGCATCGCGGAAGCTGAGGCTGCCGGTCTTTTGGGGGATAACATACTGGGCAGCGGATTTTCTTTCCACCTTAAGATATTCAGCGGTGCAGGGAGTTATTTGTGTGGTGAAGAAACAGCCCTTTTGTCTTCAATCGAAGGGAAAAAAGGACGTCCGCGCGTTAAACCGCCTTTCCCGATTGAAAGCGGGCTGTGGGGAAAACCTACCTTAATTAACAATGTAGAGACCTTGGCTAATATTCCTGCCATTATTGCCAAGGGTTCTGCCTGGTACAGAACCTTGGGCACAGAAGACAGTCCTGGAACAAAATTGATTTCTTTGTCCGGTGATGTAAAGAGGCGCGGCTTATATGAAGTGCCTTTTGGTACGACTTTTCGCGAAATTATCGAAAACTACGGCGGTGGCATGAAAGAAGTATATACGCTTAAAGCAGTAAATATCGGTGGTGCTTCGGGCGTTGTTGTTCCTCCGGAAGAACTTGACTGCCCTATGGAGTATGGAAAATGTGCTGAGCGCGGTATAACGATTGGTTCCGGTGCTGTCTATGTGATGGATGAAAGACGTTCGATTCTGGGCAATGTTCATAATCGCGTACAGTTCTTTTCACACGAAAGTTGTGGCAAATGTACTCCTTGTCGTGAAGGCCTTCGCCAAGTCAACAGAATTATTGACAGGGTTATTGCGCAAGAGGCAACACTGAAAGATATAGCAAATTTAGAAAGATTTACCCGCTGCATGCAGGAAGCGTCTTTTTGCGGCCTGGGACAGGCAGCAGGCAACAGTTTACTTTCTTCTTTGAAATATTTCCGAAAAGAATATGAGGAAAGCTGTGTTGATTTTGCAGGACAAACTGACGAGAGGAGTGAATTGTGTTGAAAACCGTTGATATTACTATAAATGGTGAGAATATAAGCGTGCCTGAAAATATTACTATTCTTGAGGCAGCAAAAAGTATCGGCATAAAAATACCTACACTATGTCATTTCCCGGATCAGAGGGTTAAAGCCAATTGCAGGGTATGTGTTGTCGAAGTCGAAGGCAGCAAAAATCTTGTTGCTTCTTGCTCTACGCCTGTGCGGGCCGGTATGAAGGTAAAGACTAATACCGCACGCGTAAGAGAAACAGTGCAAACTATTTTGGAATTAATTTTTGCGAACCATCCCCAGGAATGTCTTACTTGTATTCGCAATGAAAATTGTGAATTAAGAGAATTGGCTGCCGAACATGGTATTCGGGAAATTAAGGCAGATATGTCAACGCCTTTGCTGCCGTTAGATACTTCTACGGCTGCAATTGTTCGTGATCCTAATAAATGTATAAAATGCGGTCGCTGCGCCGAGGTTTGTCACCATGTCCAGACAGCTGGTATTTTGTACAGCCACTATCGCGGGCTTAATGGCGCAATTACTCCGGAGTATGGCAAGACTTTATCTGAAGTTGCCTGTGTTCTTTGCGGTCAGTGTATCCTCGTTTGTCCGGTAGGCGCGATTCATGAAAAAGATGATACAGGAAAGGTTTGGGCAGCGCTTGAAGATCCAACCAAACACGTAGTGGTACAGGTGGCTCCGGCAGTAAGAGTATCTATTGCTGAAGAAATGGGACAAGCGCCAGGGACTATTGCCATAGGCAAGCTGGTTACCGCACTTAGGAGGCTTGGCTTTAACAAAGTATTCGACACCGATTTTACTGCTGACCTGACTATTCTGGAAGAAGGCAATGAGCTTTTGCATAGGTTGAAAAACGGTGGCGTCTTGCCGATGATTACTTCCTGCAGCCCGGGCTGGGTTAAATTCATTGAACATAATTACCCGGAACAGTTGGACCATGTTTCAACTTGTAAGTCGCCTCAGCAGATGTTTGGAGCTTTGGCTAAAACCTACTATGCCGAAAAGAGCGGCATAGACCCCAAGGATATAGTAGTGGTATCCGTTATGCCCTGCACAGCTAAAAAGTATGAATGCACCAGGCCGGAAATGTATTCAAGCGGTTATCAGGATGTTGATTACGTTCTGACGACTAGAGAGTTTGGTCGTATGCTGCGTCAGGCTGGCGTAGATTTTGCGGCTTTGCCGGATGGCTCTTTTGATAATCCTTTAGGCATTTCGACGGGCGCGGCTGCACTTTTCGGAACGACCGGCGGCGTTATGGAAGCAGCGTTGCGTACAGTTTACGAAGTTGTTACGGGCAAAGAGCTCACCAAATTGGAATTTGAGTCGGTACGTGGTTTGGAAGGAATTAAAGAAGCTACCATTGATCTTGATGGTTTGCCCGTAAAAGTTGCTGTTGCCAACGGCCTCGGCAATGCCAGGAAGCTGATGGACAAAATTAAAAATGGGGAAGCGGATTACGCGTTTGTGGAAATTATGGCTTGTCCAGGGGGCTGCATTGGCGGCGGTGGTCAGCCTTATGTTACTAAAAAAGAGACAAGACTGGCGCGAATGGATGCTGTTTATCAAGTTGATGAAGATATGCCTTTACGCAAATCGCATGAAAACCCCGCTATACAAGAGTTGTATAGAGATTTCCTGAAAGAGCCTTTGGGCGAAATGTCCCATCATTTACTGCATACGCATTACACAAAAAGAGGTTTATAAAACCATTATAAAAAAGCACAGGGTTCAGAGACTTGTCTCTGAACCCTGTTTTTTACTGCGACCTTGGTTTGTTTAATGAAAAACTACTTAACGATGAACACGGGACAGGAAGCTGAGGAGACTATTTTCGAGCTTACGCTTCCAAGCAGAAAAGCTTTTGCCGTTCCCAGACCGCGGTTGCCCATAATAATTGCATCTACTTTTAGTTCTTTAGCTTGTTCAAGTATACGGTTTGCCGGGTCTTTGTCCATCGCTTTTTCAAAAGCAATGTTTTTGTAACCCGCTTTCTTGGCAATTTCTTGGGCAATGGCAAGAGCTGCGACGGCAGCTCTTTTCTTTTCTGCAGGAGATTGCTCGCCTGTTGGGATTGTAATCATTTTAGGTTCTGGCAGTACAGATAAATCGTAGGGGTCTGTTACGTGTAAAACAACTATTTTGCTGTCTAGCGCTTTGCCTAGATGTATAGCATAATCCAAGGCTTTGCAAGAAATATAGGAACCGTCAACTGGGACAAGTATCTTTTTTAACATAAAAAACGCCTCCCTTAAAATGTTTATATTGTGTAAAATGATAGAAAAAATTAATATCCAGCTAAAGTGCTGCAAGGATTACATGGGTAATCAACTCTATCCGCCCATCATAATCTGGTGTATTTCGACCCCGTAGCGTTTGATAAAGGTTTGCTTGGCTTCGTGGTAGGCTTCGAGAACGCCTTTTTGCGTTGTGCGGTCGACGTAAAGTTGGGCGAGTTCGGCGGAGATGACATCGAGAAACAGTTCGGCGAGGAGCAGCCTTGCTCCGTCCCTGAAGTGTCCCTGCCCGTCGACATAAAGACGGACAGTGGGAGCTTCGGTGTTTATCAAAATCAAACGTTCGTCAGGCTTGTAAATCGCGCGGTCGATGTCGTTGTCCAAATTACGCAGTTCATAGCCTACAAAAAGTGCAGTCGCATTATCATTGTTTAATTTTGCGGGTGGGGTTCCGGATGGCTGCGAATAGCCCTTGCCGGTATCTTCTGCGGCAATAACTATTTCGCTGGTTGCGGAATACGGGCCCGTAGCTACAGTTATTTTACCGCTGGCCCCAATTTCAGAACCAATAACGTTAAACTCCAGACGGCCGTCGGCAGGCAGCTTGGCGGCGGTGGTTTCTGTAAGGGCGGGCTCAATTTTGATAGATTCCGGCAAATCATAGGTAAAAAGAATGATGTCCTGATCAATCAGCTGTGCTTTATCAATAATGACAGTCACGCGGAAACGATGACCAGCCTGCCTATAATAGAAGGGCGTCGTAAACCTCAGAACGGCAGATCGCCCTGTATCAAATGGTCCATTCTTGCCGGAACCGGGTCCGGGGGGCAAAATAATGCCAAGTTCTTCAGTTGCTATCGTATTCATTTTCTGCAATATTTTTTCAATCAGCACGCCGGTCCGCTTCGAGGTGGACGCGTGATCAATGTGGCTCAAACGGAAGCGTTCCTGCTGGACTAAAGGCTCAATTGTATCACTGACAGCTTTGGCAAAAGCTTCGACAAATGGTTCTTTCAGATTTAAACCATCACGTTCGTCGCTGATAACCGGGCGGCCTTTGCCTAACATTTCTGCAAGTCCCGGGCATGAAACTTTGCCAAAGAGGTATTCAGTGCCAAGTTGGTTTTCGTAACGGAAGAATTGGCAGTCTAAAACGGCGGTGCCGGAAATTACCAGCAAGCCATTAGTGCGTTCATCACCTTTTAAGATAAGATCCGTATTATGTGCTTTGCGCAAAGTCAGAAAGAAGGGATATTCGGTTTCCTGGAAAACGAAGGATTTCGGTAGATTAGGCCCGAGAAGCAAATCGGATTCTGGTGCTTCGTAACGCAACAGCACTTTTGCTGAAGTTTTAGCCGAGCGATTGCGATTGATAAGCTCGACGTTGCGGCGTTCCAATAAATCGCGTAAATAAACATTATTATTTACGGCTGTGACCAATGATCTGAAATAGGGAATATTGACCTGAGGGTTATCAACGATGATTGTTACCTTCGTCCCATTGTAGCCGTTTGGAATATTCAGTCTGTTGTAGTCCTCTTCTGTAGCTGGTTTGTCACCGTCCCAGTCGTCATAAACATAGTTGCCGAGTTCCGCACGAAAGAGGTCAACTCGGCAGAAGCGCCCGTTATACACTGATTCAATCCAGCCATGTCCGAGGCCATACACGGCCTGCTTCATGCCACGTCCGAAATACCCTCTGCCGCTGGCTTCGCCTTTAGAAAGCAGGCTATGGGCGCCGCCATAGGAGAGAACGGAGCGAAGGCGGTCCAGGCACATTCCTTCTGATTGGTCTGATGCGGTTAGTATTGCGCCATTCTGGTGCCTGTCGTAGCAAACGGTGATATTGCCGCTGACGGGTATATTTTGTTTTTCGAGACGGGAATAGCTGTCGTCGCTGTTAGTAATAAGCTCGACCAAAGCCTTTTCGATAGAGGCGAAGCGTCTTGAATCAATATCAATTACTCGCTGATCTACGGGTAATGCTAAGATTGCCACATTAAAACCCCCTCGCGCAAATTACAAGAATATTCTAATATCAGTATAGCACTATACAATATACGTGTACAAGACAGGGTAAGACAAAAAAGCCCTTTCTGAAGGATTGCTCGCATGCAGCCTTCAGAAAGGACCTCTGACAAAAAGTACATATTAAAATGAATGTTTATAATTGAGTATTGAGCAAGACGGAGGTTTCGAAAACTTCGTTATCGCAGGAAAATTTAGCAAGACCATGATAACGTTCGGCAATGCTGCGTATAGATTCGGTACCAATTCCTTTTGCATCACGTTTGGAAGAAATAAAGGCTTCTCCGTTCCTACGGATTTCGTGGTTGAAGCTATTTTTGATGGTAATGGCCAGCATGTTTTCGCTAACCATGGCACCTTTAGCTTTAATAAAGCGCCTGCCGCTGGTTTGCCTCTCGCAGGCTTCTAAGGCATTCTCAAACATATTGCCGAGCAAGACTGCGGTATCAGTTTCCGGTAAAGACAGATCAGCAGGCAGATTAAAGGACAATTCAACAGGGATATCTTTTTCCTGAGCTTGCGAGGCATAATACTGTATTATTGCGTTAAACGATTTATTGTCGCAAATAATGATGTTTGCCGCTGTATCGAAGGCTTTGAGGTATTTATTAAGATAGCTGGTGATGCCCGTTATGTCGTTTTCCTGGGCATATTGATTAAGCAGAACGAAATGCTGCCGCATGTTGTGCTTAGTGCGTCTGGTTTCGTCGATGGCGTTGCTCAGACGATCGTACTCTTTGCGCTGCAAATCAAGATGAAAGGAGGCAGTTCTGAGGTTGTTGTTCAGCAAGTCGTTTTTGATATTTTCTTTAAACATTTGCAGCATCATGCCGAATGACAAGAAAGTACCTATACTCCAGGCAGTTTGAATAGGCAGGGCATTTTTTGCGCCAAGAAATGCACTGGTGATAGAATCGTCGGGATCCATGCCTATTTTGTAGAGAGCATAGAAGGCGAAAGGTATAACCCAGAGAAAATTCCAAAAGGCCGGCTGTTCTTTGTCCTGAATGACCGGAAGAACCAGTTTGGTCATGAAAAGCCACATGAAAGGAAAGGTAAAGGCCAGAACAAGAATGTGGCAAAAAATAAGGGCACCGACATCTGTTCCGAGCGTTTTTGCGTCCAGAATATAGGATTGCAAGTAAAGACTATAGTAATCGACGTCCCGCGTGTAGCAAAGGACAACAAAAAAGTTGAAAATAATTTTGAAAAAATTGCCTTTAATCAGGAAAAAACAAAGTAAAAGTCCCAAAATAGAGGCAATGATGGAATAATAAAGTTGCCATTCCGTAAAGGTACTGCCTTCGGGAAGAAAAAAGTGGGCTCCAAAAATTGAAATAAGGATGAAAAACAGAGACGCCGTTAGCGTTTTGCGTACGGAATAGCGATAATAGGCGCGAAAAGGCAGGAAAACCAGCACCATGTAGGGCACTATCCTTACCAAAGTTGCAGCTACTAAAAACAGCAGACCCAATTTAAACATCTCCGTTCAGTTTTTGAAAAGCATAATTAGCGTAAAGCTGTCTTATCTCCGCACGTTTTTCACGTGTTATAGGTATGCGTTCATCATTAGTGAGGACAAAATCATTTTCAAATAAGGAGGAGATACTATCCATATTGACGATGCAATTGCGATAGCAGTTAAGGAACTGGGGATACTTAAGTAATTGCGGCGCAAAAGAAGGAAAAGACATGTATGTTCTTATAATATTCACATTCGTATGTATCTGCATATAATGATTATCATAATCGGCGTACAAAATATCGCGAATCAATATCTTAACCATTTCGCGGCTTTCTTTTACTTCAATATAGCGTGATGATTGGCGGAGCGCTTTTTCGCAGAGAGTCATAATTTCCGCAAACTGCTCATATGAGTAGGGCTTAACCAGGTAATCAAAAGCCCGGACACGAAAACTGCCTACTGCAAAATCTGAGCTTGTTGTGGAAAAAATCAAAAGAGCCTCGCTGTCTTTTTCCCGTATCTTTTTTGCTGTTTCCAGTCCGTTAAGTCCGGTCATATAGATGTCAAGAAAAATTAGATCGAAGGAACCGTCTGGTGAAGCCAGCAGATCTTCACCGCAGGAAAAGCAAACGAGTTTATAGGAAACATTATTATCGCCGCAATAGCGGGTAATATAATTTCCCAGTTTTTCTCTTTCTGTTTGTACATCATCTACAACGGCAATTTGTATCATATGGTATTCTCCTTCTCGCAAAATACAATCCTGACAAATCAATTCTATCACAAGAAACATCGTAGTAGCAACGAAAAATGATTAACTGCGGCTAGCAGAGGGCTTGAAATGGTATAATAATTCCAGAGGTGATTAATTGTGCGGTCAATTATGTTTATATTCATAATCTTATTCTTTTTTATTAATAATTTTGCCATCGCGGCCAACCCCAAAATGATGCCTGGTATTGACAAGGCATTATTGCAGGCAGAGTTTTGGCTGGATAAACAAGAGGGAGAAAAAATTCTTGTGGGAAAAAGCGATATTGATTATTTGAATAGAAGCATGCAAACAGCCGACATGCCTGATTTAAAATATTATCCGTCCGTAATCGGCAGGGAGCTTTTAAAAAAATATCTGCAGGAATATGAAATTGATGCGGAACTTTTTGTCAGCGGCAAAAGGCTCACTCAAAATCAGATTGCTCAACTGGATGAGGATAGGAATACCGAGCAATTACCGCAAGAGAAGAAGACAAAATATGGTGTAGTTGTCGAGAGGGCTAATTTGCGAACACTGCCTATCCTTTTACAGTCTTTTGCCGTGCCGGCAGACAGAGAGTTTGATATGTGGCAGGAAACGGTAGTAGATCCTGCCGAACCGGTCGTTATACTGCACAATAATAAAAAGAATGATTTCTTTTATGTCCAAACAAGGAACTATAGGGGTTGGTTGCCTGCCGAGGCGATTGCCCAGACTAAACGCGATAATTGGCTAAGGTATGTTGAACCGGAAAGCTTTGCCATTGTAACTCAAAGAATCTTTCGGCTTTTCCAAGGCAAAAATAAGTGGATTTTTCAAATGGGCAGCAGAATACCAACTGAGGGCAAGTTATTGTTACTGCCTGTGCGGGATGACAGCGGTCGCTTGCAAATAATAAAACAAGAGGCAGAATATGGCGAAAACCTGCACGAAGGTTATCTTCCCTATACTACGAATAATTTGATCAGACAGGCTTTCAAACATTTAGGCAGTCCCTACGGATGGGGCGGGCTGAAAGAGAGCGTTGATTGCTCGAGCTTTGTTGCAGATGTCTATCGCACGGTAGGTATTGCCTTGCCACGCAATGCCGACGAGCAGGAAGAAGCGAATACCGGTAAAAAAATTGACTTGGCAGGATACAGCCGGGAGGAAAAGATAGCGAAAATAAGTGAGTCTCCTTTGGGCAGTGCAATTTTTATGCCTAATCACGTTATGCTTTATTTGGGTTCCAGGGGCGGAATGCCCTATGTTATCCATGCCTTAGGCAGCTATGGCGCAGAGGATCTGAATGGGGATTACCAGCGTATGGCGGTTATGGAGGTTGTTGTAAGCGATGTGTTGTTGCCGACAAGAAGCGGTGATGCTTTTTTGGAAAGGTTTGCCAGTATGCAAAGTTATCGGTAATTGGCGGTGTTAAGAAAAAATGCACCATGGAATTAATCCATGGTGCATTTTTATGCTTAATTAGCTTTTTCTTTAGGTCCGAATTTTGGTGTAAGATAGTTTTGGAAAATCAAAGCTAAGAGTGCTCCTGATATATTGTGCCAGGCACTGAAGATAGCTCCGGGAACGGTTGCCATCGGCATAGCGGCAAAATGAGTTTTAGCAAGGCCGGTGGCAAGGCCGGAGTTCTGCATGCCCACCTCTACTGCTAACGCAATTGCCTTCTTCCAACTCAGGCCAACTATGCGGGCAATAGTAAAGCCCAAAGTATAGCCCAGCAGGTTGTGCAGCATGACTACCAGTATAATGGTGCCAGGGGTTTTGAGAATGTTATCGCGGCTGATAGCGATTACCCCAGCGATAATGAGAGAAATAGCAATGCCGGAAATCGCCGGAGTATAGGCCGTTGATTCCTCTGCAAACTTTGGAAAGAAAGATTTGACGGCCAGACCTATGCAGATAGGGATGATAACGATTTGCACGATGCTCCAGAACATGCCGATCGGATCAAAAGTAATTTCTTGGCCAATCAACTGGTAAGTAATGAACGGAGTCAGGACTGGAGCCAAAACTGTCGATACGCTGGTCATGGCCACAGATAAAGCAACGTCTCCCTTGGCCATGAAGGTAATAACGTTGGAGGCAGTGCCGCCGGGGCACGTGCCAACAAGGACAACGCCGGCTGTCAGGGCGGGGTCAAGGTCAAATGCCCGGGCAATCATGTAAGCGAGACCAGGCATAATAAGAAATTGAGCCAGGGCGCCGATAGCCATATCGCGGGGGCGTTTAAGTACAAGAGCAAAATCTTTGGGGTCTAAAGTCATCCCCATGCCAAACATTATAATTCCAAGAAGCAGGGATAAAACACTGATGCCGCCGACCTTGCCAACAACCCATTTGAATTGTTCGGGGGCTACCAGTCCCATAACCAGAAAGAGTACTGCTAAAAGACCAAAATACTTTCCAATAAGGGCACAGATTTTTTTCATTGCGATAAGACCTTCTTTCAAATGTGTGTATTAACATTCGCCGGTCAAACGAACATTAGCAGAATTATATCAGGAATACATGCATTTGTAAAAGAGTTAAAAGGGTTATGTGTTATAATTATAAGAATATAAGCGGAGGAAATGCTATGAAACTGTACACTATCGTGCGTGACTATCAACACGAAATAATTATTGAAAAATCGCGTTTTATTTGCACTCTGAAGAAAGTTTCGACGGAGGAAGAAGCACTGGATTTCATTAAAGAAACCAGAAAAAAATATTGGGATGCAACGCACAACTGCTCGGCCTATATTGTCGGAGAAAATGCCGCTGCGCAAAGGTCGAACGATGACGGCGAGCCTTCCGGAACAGCAGGTCTGCCGATGCTGGAGGTGCTTCGGAAAAATAATCTGCATAATGTTGCGGCCGTAGTTACGCGCTACTTTGGCGGTATCAAGCTTGGCGCCGGCGGGCTGATCCGTGCCTATACCAATAGCGTTGCTGAAGCAGTAGAGAAAGCGGGTATAGCCGAAAAGGTGCTTTTTGGGACGTTTTCTTTTATTCAGGATATAAATTCGGTAGGTAAGGTGCTGAATTTGCTCTATCAGCAAGAGCTTTTTCAAATTAGCGGCGTTGAGTATGGCAGTACCGCTAAAATATTGATTCAATTTGAAATGGATGCCAAACAGGATATAGAAAACTGGCTTACTGAGACTTTAAACAAAGCTGTCGAGCTGAGCAAAGAAGATGAGGAATATGTTGAAAAAGCGCTTTAGCAGAATTAATAATAAGAAATATTCCTTGAATAAGCTGTTTTTTTGCTTCTTGCCTCGCTTATCTATTATTTGTTAATATACTAAAGGAAACAAGGCACACTTCGGCGAATAAAAAAGCCAGGGAAATTATTTATAGGGGTGATTATATTGTTGGGGGCGAGTATAGGGGATATTGTTGGGTCCATTCATGCGTGGAACAACATCAGAACGAAAAAGTTTGAACTTTTCGATGTCAGGTGCAAATTCTCAGGGGCGACTGTTTTGACTTGTGCGGTGGCCAAAGCATTAAAGAAATACGTGCAAAGCGGCAAAAAGATTGATTTGCAAGCGGAACTAACGGAAGAAATGCTGAACTTTGGTTGGCTTTATCCTGACATCAACTACGGAAGAAATTTTTTGGCCTGGCTTTTTGCTGATGAACAACGTTCTTATGGCAGTGCAGGGGCAGGCGCGGCTATGAGAGTTTCCGCTGCCGGCTGGCTGGCCGTTTCTTTGGAGGAAGCAGAGGAACTCGCCAAAATGACGGCGGAAGTAACCCACGACCACGCCGAAGGCATCAAAGGGGCCCAAGCCGTGGCAGCAGCAATTTTTATGGCCAGAGAAAAAAGATCTAAAGAAGAAATCAAGAAATATATTGAAGAAAAATATTACAAGCTTGATTTTGCGCTGAAAGACATCAGAATGCGCTATACTTTTAATCCGACTTGCGCAGGGACTGTGCCTCCTGCCGTAGTGGCTTTCCTGGAGGCTGAGGATTTCGAGGATGCCCTTCGCAATGCGGTTTCTATTGGCGGCGACAGCGCAACGCTGGCGGCTGTTGCGGGAAGTATCGCAGAAGCGTATTATGGTATTCCGGAAGATATTAAAAACAGTGCGCTGCCATTTATGGACGATGAAATTAAGAACGCTTTGGCTATTTAAATAGGTTTGGCCACAAGTAAGAGGAGGTTGCGAGATGTCGATAAAATTGATGCGCGAAGCAATCAAGGAAGCAGAAGCCAATCTTCTTGCCGATGATGGCGGGCCTTTCGGCGCGGTCGTAGTCAAAAACGGTACGGTTATCGGCAGAGGACGCAATATGGTATTGAAAAACAACGACCCAACCTGCCATGCCGAGATACAGGCTATCCGCGAGGCCTGCCGCTATTTGGGCACATATGACCTGACCGGCTGCGAACTATACGCATCCTCTTACCCGTGCCCGATGTGTCTGGGTGCTATTATCTGGGCCAATATCAAGATAGTCTATTATGCCAATTCGTCAGAAGAGGTAGCGGCAATCGGCTTTCGAGATGACTATATTTATAATTTCATCGAAGGTAAATGCACCGACGCCGAGGTGCTGGAGCTCAGGCAACTCGGACACGAGGAAGCAATTGATGTTCTGCGTCGTTATCAGAGCGAGAATAAAACTATTTACTAGTTCAAAGCAAAGCGGCCTTGAGCCGCAGCTTATTATAGTGCGGCATAACTGATAGAGGATGTTTAAAAGATGAAACGTTGGATTATGCATGTTGATATGGATGCTTTTTTTGCGTCGGTGGAGCAGTTTGATTATCCCGAATACAGAGGGAAAGCCCTTATTGTCGGCGGACAGTCTGACCGAGGCGTGGTTTCAACTTGTTCCTATGAGGCACGGAAATACGGTGTACATTCAGCTATGTCTATGGTTGAAGCCCGCAAGCGCTGTCCCCATGCTATTTTTGTAACCGGCAGGATGTCACGGTATGCGGAAGTATCAGCAATTATTATGGATATTTTCAAAGAGTTTTCGCCTTGCATCGAGCCGCTTTCTATTGACGAGGCATTTCTTGATTTGACAGGTATGGATAATCTTGTCGGCGACATTAATAAACTGGGTCGACAGGTCAAAGACAAAATAAAAGTTCAGACGGGTTTAACAGCTTCGGTTGGCATAGCGCCCAACAAGTTTCTGGCAAAATTAGCCTCTGATCTGGAAAAACCTGACGGGTTGGTTATTATTCGCGAGGAAGAAGCTGAAAAAATTATTGCTCCCTTGTCAGTGAGAAGAATTTTCGGTATTGGCGAAAAAGCTGAAAAGGGCCTCCTGCAATTGGGCATTACAACTATTGGCCAGTTGGCTGCCTGCGAGCCTAGATTTTTAAAAAAGGTTTTAGGAAATAACGCCGATACCATTCATTTACTGGCACAGGGTAAAGATGAACGTCCTGTGGCATGTTTCCATGAAATAAAGTCTATAGGGAAAGAAACAACTTTCGCGGCGGATTTAACTAACTCGACAGAAAGACGCTCGGAACTATTGGATTTGTGTGAACAGGTTGGTTGGCGCGTTCGTAATAGAGGCGTTGCCGGCCATACCGTTACCTTAAAGGTCAAGTATGCTTCCTTTAAGACAATAACGCGCAGCGCTACCATGGAAGTGCCCGTAAACCTTGACGAAGAAATATTCGCAATAATCAACCGCCTGGCAGACCAGGTTTCATGGACGGAACCGGTCAGACTTTTGGGAGTGTCTCTCTCAAAACTAGTACCGGAGGGAGGCGAGCCTTTGGTTGCTATGGCAGACGATGCGGTAATGCGCAAAAGAAATGCAGTACTTGCTTCTTTGAAAAACAGGTTTGGCGAAAAAATTATAAAACGCGGCAATATCGAAAAAGAAACCCGTTAAACATCCGAATTTTTGGAATGTTTAACGGGTTTGACTATTTGTTCGCAACATCGCAGACTTGCGAACAAGTTTGTACGGGTTCAATCAATAGTTCCATATTGAAAACTTTGTTGAACCATGGCAGGTGCTGTCTGATCTGGTGCAGTTCTATGCTAGGGAGGCAGTCAGCCTTTAAATGTAGCAAAGCTGTTTTTTTGTTCTTGATTTCAGGGCGGATTTCACTGATCTGCATGGTCTGGGAATAGTCCATGCTTTCCGCTAACGCCAACAAGAGAGACAGTTTGGCAATTTTTGCCAGATCTTCGTCTGTTAAGAAATATTTATAGACCTTGTTGCGAAGGTAGTTGCGCGATACGCCGTTATGCCAGCCCGCAATTACCGCGGCAATTACCTGCTCTTTGTGCGTTAACCCGAAAAGACGAGCATTTTCTATCATATAGGCACTGTGACGGGCGTGGCTGTAATAGTTGATAGTAATGCCGATATCATGCAATATGGCAGCTGTCTTCAGCAATCTGCGCCAAGAAACATTGAGGCCGTGGATAGGCTTCCAGGCATCGAACATTGTAAGAGCCAAGGCGGTTATATGCTCGCTGTGTCTGATATCGGTCGAATAGAGCAGGAGAATATTGCGCGTGCTTTCCTCTAAAATATCTTTGGCAATAACCGGATTCTTTTCTTTTTTTGCATAATAGTCAAGGAAGAGGCCTTCGCGTATGCCGCAGCCGGATACGATGATCTTTTTCCCGCCGGTTACTTCCAGAAGACATTGAATAACGCTGGCGCCAGCCAGGATGATGTCGGCACGGTCACTGCCAAGACCGGAAAGTTTACGCCTCTGCTCCAGGTTAGTCTCACGCAAATATTTGAAGGTGGCGCGAAAGGCCTGGGAGGTAAATTGGAAGTTATGTATTTTTGAAGCAGGATACTTATTCTTTTTTTGTTCGATTTTCGCGATTGTACGAGCTGTGCCGCCGACGCCGATAAGAGGCAAAGACGAATCTTTCAGCCAGGGATATTTTTCCAGGCGACTCATGACAAGATAACTTATGTCGCTGAAAACTGTAGAAGGCATTTCATCTTTGGTATTGAACATCGTCGTCAGATTAACGCAGCCAAAGGGCAGGCTGACCGAATCAACAATAGTGCGGTCGCGAAAAAGAACCAGTTCTGTACTGCCGCCGCCTAAGTCAAAGATGATGCCGTCTTTGACGTTGATCGTGTTGATTACGCCCAAGTAGCTGGCGTAGGCTTCGGCCTTGCCGCCGAGTATGTGCAAATGGATTTCTGTTTCTTTTTCCACAAGAGCCGTAAGCTCTTTGCCATTTTTGGCGTTGCGCATCGCAGCAGTGGCTACAGCAACAATCTTATCAACTGTAAAAAGTTTGCACATGGTAGCAAAACTGCGCATGCATTCGAGCGTGTCGGCAAAAGCCTCTTGGGTCAGCATCCCGTTTTTGTCAACCTTCTGACTCAGCCTGAGGGCTTCTTTTTGATTGTAGACCATATTGTATGCGCCGTTTTTGTAAATCTGTGTGATAACCAGGCGGGCGGAGTTTGAACCCACGTCTATTATAGCTATCCGTTGCATAAAACCACACTCATTTCGAGATTTTTTGATTTTTAATGGATACCGTATATAGTTATTCATTTTACGAAAAAATCCTGCATGTTTTTAATAAATTGTTTGCGAAAACCAAATATTTTTCGTTTGTCGGCAAAAGCAAGGATTTCTGCGATATCTGTCGAATTAAAAGACGAATAGGGGGGTAGGCGCTGTGAATAAAAGTAAATATAAGACACTGGCAGCAATTCATATAGGCTCGGAAATGATCAGCCTGCAAATTGTTGAATATCGTGATCTGGAAAAAATAAAAATATTGGAACAGGCTTCCCACCGCGTAAAATTAGGGGAAGAAACCTTTAAGAATAAGCGGATTCCTTTCAGCATGGTCAGCGAAATATGCGAGCTCCTCAAGGGGTATAAGCGGCTGATGGAAGAATATGGAACCGAGGAATACACTGTTCAAGCCACGACAGCAGTCCGCGAGGCCGAGAATCAGGTCTATTTTCTTGACCAGATTCATACTAAGACGGGCCTCAAGGTCGACGTTGTTGATATGCCGCGGGAGATTTACACTAAATATGCAGCGATTCAACGGACTTTGACTAAAGAAGGCATAGGTAACGGCTGTGGTGTGCTGTTGGTAGATATTTCTTCAGGCGGCCTTGGGATTACCTATGTAAGCGATGGTAAAATAAAATATCAGCAAAATCTTCATATCGGCATCATCAGGATCAAGGAAGATTTTGACAGGACACAGAAGTCTTCGCTTTTCTTCAGCCGTGCACTGACGGAGTACATTTCCAGCACTATAGGTCCGGTACGCAAGGATCTCGAGGAGGAGGACGTCAGATACTTTGTTCTTTCCGGTACAGAAACCGAACTTATTTTAAAGATGTTGGGCAGAGACAGCGGTAAATCGCGGGTGGAAAGGGTGCAGGCAGAGGATTTCATAGCTTTTTATGACAAAATTCGCACCATGAATCTTTCGCAAATCATAAAAGTTTTTAATATTGAGGAAACTTCTGCGGAAATAATTTTCCCGACAATTATTTTGTATCAGCAATTGTTGGCACTTGTGCCGGCACAGGAGATAATAGTCATGCCAAACCGCTTCATTGACGGCATGATGCTTCTATCTATTGCCAGCCGGACTAGTGACGAGTACGCTGATCTACTTCATGAAGAATTGATGAGCCTTATTCATTGCATAGGCGAGCGCTATGGTTATGATTATGCGCATGTTAAACAGGTTGAGATGCTGGCTCTGGAAATGTTTGACAAGCTTAGTAAAAAACAATGCTTGGATGAACACAGCCGCTTGCTTCTGAGGGCTGCTTGTATCTTGCATGATATCGGCAAGTATATCTGTCTCAGGAGCCACGCTTTGTATTCCTATCAATTGATTATGGCCTCGGATATTCTGGGCTTCAGTGATATGGACAAGCGGGTCGTTGCCTTGACAGCGTATTATCATTCACATTTGCTGTTCGAAAATCAGAACGAGGGCCGGCCAAGGGTAAACAAGTCCTGTATGCCCCTTGTCGCGAAATTAGCCGCCATTCTGCGTCTGGCGGATGCCATGGATCGCAGTTACATGCAGAAGATTGAAAAATGCAAGGTGACATTGAAAGGTAACGAAATGGTTATTCATGCGGTCAGCAGAAAAGATTTGACCCTTGAAGAGTGGACCTTCGACAACAAGAAAAGCTTCTTTGTGGAAGTATTCGGACTAACTCCCGTATTGGAACGGGTAGGTGGGAGAAAAGATAATGGTGGACTTGAATAATCCGGAATATTATATAAATAGAGAATTAAGCTGGCTGCGGTTCAATCTAAGGGTTTTGCGCGAGGGCGGCGTCAAAGCGATACCGCTTTTGGAACGCCTTAAATTCGTCTGCATTTCGGCTTCAAACCTTGACGAATTTTTCATGGTCAGGGTGGCAGGTCTTTACGGGCAGATTGAAAATGGGATCAGCAAAAAAGATCCTGCCGGTCTGACCGCTGAAGAACAATTGCGTCTTATTGCCAAATCGGCACATATGCAAATGAAGGCGAAGTATCGCTATTTGTTTTCCATCCTGAAAGAGTTGAGGAAGGAAGGGATTCTTCTCACCAGAGTTGGCGAGGTGGAACCCGGAGGCAAGGAATGGCTGGAGGAATATTATCGCGAGATAGTTTACCCGGTTTTAACGCCGATGGCTGTCGATGCCTCAAGGCCTTTCCCTTTTCTCATGAACAGGACGCTGAACCTGGCAATTGAGCTTATCAATAAAGAAGGGCAGTTGAACAGAGGTTTTGTGCAGGTTCCTTCTGTTTTACCGCGCATTATCGAAGTTGAGCGTTGCAGACAGCGAACCTTCGTATTTTTGGAAGAAGTTATCATTACGCATTGCCAGGATCTTTTTAAAGGCTGCGAAATCCTTGATATTGTTCCTTTCCGGATTACCCGTGACTCCGACCTGGATGTTGATGAGGAAGATACCGAAGACTTGCTGAAAGAAATAGAAATTTCCCTGCGTAAACGTAAGCGTGGGGCAACAGTTCGTTTGGAAATAGTAAAAACACGCAACCAAAGTATTAAGAAATTCCTGGCCGAAAGCCTTTTCATTGATGAACAGGCAATTTATGAAATTAACGGTCCGCTGGATCTAACTTGTTTCTTTAAATTCATCAAACTTTTAAATGTGCCGGAATGGGAGTACGAACCTTTTGTTCCGCAAAAGCCCTTGGAGTTGCCTAAGCCGGACGACCTTTTTGATCGGATACGCGAGCACGACATTCTGCTGCATCACCCTTATGAAAGTTTTGAACCCGTCATTAAACTGGTCAACGATGCGGCCAATGACCCTAATGTCTTGGCCATCAAGCAGACCTTATACCGGGTCAGCGGCAATTCGCCCATAGTAGCCGCTTTGGCTCGGGCGGCAGAAAACGGCAAACAAGTTACGGTATTGGTTGAGCTTAAGGCGCGTTTTGACGAAGAAAACAACATAATTTGGGCAAGAAGACTTGAAAAAGCCGGTTGCCATGTAATTTATGGTTTGGTGGGCCTAAAAACGCATGCCAAGATCATTCTGATAGTCCGTAAGGAACCTGACGGTATCAAACGCTATGTTCACTTGGGCACAGGCAACTATAACGATACTACGGCGAGACTGTATACTGATATTGGCCTGATGACGGCTAATGACCAGTTCGGCAGCGACGCCTCTGCCTTCTTTAATTTGTTGTCGGGCTATTCGGACCCTCCTGTCTGGAATAAGCTCGTGATGGCCCCACTTGGTATGCGCAAAAAGATTTACGAGCTTGTGGACAATGAGATCGCCCAGGTGAAAAAAGGCAAAGAGGGACATATAATAGCCAAGATGAATTCTTTGATTGACCAAGACGTAATCAAGAAGCTTTACGAGGCCTCAATTGGCGGTGTCAAAATAGAACTGATTGTTCGAGGGATTTGCGGTCTGAGGCCGGGGCTGACAGGCATAAGTGAAAATATTACAGTTCGCAGCATTGTTGGACGTCAGCTGGAGCACAGTCGTATATTCTACTTTGCCAACGGCGGAAACGAGCTTATTTATCTGGCGAGCGCGGACTGGATGCCGAGGAATCTGAATGACCGCGTTGAACTTTTGTTCCCCGTGGAAAGCGCAAGGCACATCAAGAGGATAAAAGGCATTCTCGACTTGGCTTTAAAAGATAATTCAGGTGCTCATATTATGCAGTCTAACGGAACTTATAGAAGAACAGCGCGGCACGGAGGGGGCACCATAAGTTCCCAAGGGCTGCTGTACGAAATGGCTAAGGCTAATGGCAAAGTCAAGAAGATGAGCATCGCAAGGCGGCTGAAACCGCTTTACCGTAAAGATGATTGATTTTTTCCAGGATTATCCTAAAAAGGATATGGTATAATATTTTGAACAAGAATTTGTAGACGATTTTGAGGAGGCAACTATGAGTAAATTCAGGGTTACTTTAAATTGGAACTGCCATTATGGTTATGCGGAATATGACGAAGAAACAAAAACAGCGGAAGTGGTAATTGATGGCGCGCCTGAAGCGGTCGCCAAGGTCAAAGAATTTTTAAGTAAGTCACATACAATGGATTTGCCCGGTGATAATGATATCCGTGATTTTTCAACCTACACATTGGATCCTTTAGAGAGTTTGAAAAATTTTAAAACATGCCTGACAAGACTATGGGTAGCTACTGCTGTGCGCGTTGAGTGGAGCTTGCCGCCCGGTATGGCGGACAAGTTATAAACAACTTTATGCACAAAAACAGATGTTCTGTGGATAACTATGTGGGAAAAGCTTATTTTCCCACATTTTTTGTTATTAAACCTGTTAATATCATTTTATTCGAAAAATTGTTTGTTCCCTCACGAAAAATTAACAGAAAAATTCGAAAAGTATTGGAGGGACACTAATTACAAAAAACTTTACAAAAATTAAGCAAAGGATAAAGTATTGATAAAACCTATGCGTTGTGGTAAAATCCAATAGTGCCGTATGAAGCGGCTCAGAGGCAATAATGAGCATTGCCGTTTGCAAAAAAATGGTACCAGCATAATTAAATAGGGATAAAACCGAAACCATGAAGGGATACGCAATGATTGCGCCTTTTGTGGTTTTTTATTTTGGAGGATTAAAAGATAAATGGATACGAAAAAGATGGTTTTGAGCGCTTTATGTGTGGCCTTGGGCGTGCTCGTGCCGGCACTGTTCCATATGTTCGGTGCTGCCGGCTCAATATTTTTGCCTATGCATATCCCGGTTTTATTGGCGGGGCTTTTGCTTGGTAGCCACAGTGGGGTGTTGGTGGGTGCGCTTACGCCAATTCTAAGCAGCCTCTTAACAGCGATGCCTCCTTTGTTTCCCATTTTGCCCATAATGGTCTTTGAACTTGCAGTGTATGGTTTTGCAGGGGGATATTTTTATTATGACTGCAAAATGTCTGTGTTTAAGTCGCTTTTGGCAGCTATGGCTGCTGGGCGGATTGCGGCTATGGCAGGGGCTTTTTTGTTGATGTGGATATTGGGGGTTAAATTATCGCCTTTGTATTATGTGTCAGGAGCGATAGTAACAGGTTTGCCGGGAATTGTTCTGCAGCTCCTTTTGGTACCTTTATTAGTATATCGTTTGGAAACAATAATTATGGGAAAGTGGAAGGGGTAAAAATGATGAAGATGAAGCGTAAAAGGCTCGTTTTGCCTATTCTGGCAGGGGTGCTTTTAACCATTGCCGGCACGGCGCATGCTAATTTACCGAGTTATGACATGCAGGAAATAATTGTAACAGCCAAAGTTATAGAAGGCCCTGTTGCAAAAGATACTATTAATACGAAATATATTAGCCCGGGCAAGGCTGCAACCATACCTGAGTTATTAAAACAATGTACAGGCATTGATATACAGCAAAGAACGATTTATGGCGACAATCAGGATAGCACTGTAAAACTTCGCGGTTTTGACGCCAGGCGCTATATTGTTATGTTGGATGGCAGACAGATTAATTCCGCAGGTGTAATGGGCGGACAATATATTGACTGGAACAGCATCCCTCTTGATACTGTGGAAAAAATTCAAATCATCAAGGGCGGCAAAACAGCCGAACACGGTAATACTTTAGGCGGCACAATTAATATTATTACCAAAAAGAATGCTTTTGGCGGCAGTGCCAGCTTACTGGCAGGCGAACAAGGCCGCTACGAATATCGTTTCAATTATGGCGTTCAGGCGGATAAACTGAATATGCAGGTAATGGCGAACGAAGTAGGCGCAGATGCTTTTTTGCGCAATAATGACTATGACGCTGATCAATATGGTTTGCAGATGAACTATGAAGCAAGTGTTAATGATATTTTTCGTGCAGGCTATCAAAGGACAAAGGCTGAAAGAGGATTCATCATCCCCAATAAGATCGGTTCAGCCGATTATTCGCCGGAGTGGCCGGCAGCTGAGGGCGACAGCCTTTTGCCAAGCACGTCTTTCCCTTTGAAGGACGGTTCTTACTGGGAAAAGGATAATAAGTATTATGACTTGAGTTATCAGAAGAAACACGACAATGGTTTCTGGCAGATTGATTATTACCGCAACGATGAGACTCGACGTGACATTATAAAAGATGATACAGGCGTTACCGTGCTTGACAGGGTAATTCCCAGTGATAAATCTGATTATTTTGGCGTTAAAGGCGAGGAAAAATCAGGACAGCATACCTATAGTTACGGCCTGGAATATAAAAGACTGCGCTATGGCTATGGCCACTACAATATTGGCACCGGTATGGGTATTTACCCGTCGCAAAAAATAGATCTGTTTGGCGCGTATTTAGCAGATTCCTGGGAGCTAAACGAACGCTGGAATGCTTATCTGGGTCTGCGTTATGATGAGTTCAGCGGCAGGAAGGATGCCGAGCAGGCAACGACCATGAGAGATTACGACACGGACAGTTTATCACCTAAACTTAATCTTTCTTTCCAAAATGATGCCAATACTACCACTTTCTTTTCAGTGAACAGGGTATGGCGGGCACCTTCTATGGCGGAGTATTATTGGTGGTCACAGAATTATGAGAATGCAAAAATTGCCGGTAACGATAATCCGACTTATCATAAACAATTAAAGCCGGAAAAAGGCATGAGCTATGAAATCGCGATGAGTCATGTTTTTGATGATACATATCAAAGCAAGCTAGGAGTTTTCTACGAAGATCTGACAGACTATATTAATTTCCGTCATACTTGGCCATTTCTTTGCTACAATATAGACAACGCAAAGATTTGGGGGTTTGAGTGGGAGAATGAGTACAGAATTAATGAGCAAAACAAACTGCTCTTTAATTATACCAACCAGCATACGGAAAAAGGCGGCGTTTTGAGTTATGACAAGATTGGTCTGTCAGGGGAATTAGATTACAGTCCTCGCCACAAAATCGGTCTTTCATATTTATATGATACTGACGACTGGCATGTGCGTTACAGCGTCAATTATGTCAGCGAGCAGCAGGAAGCTTTGTCTGGAACATTAAAGAAGATCGGTGGCTATGCAGTGCATAACCTTGGCATTACTCGTGCGTTAACCAAAAACAGCGATTTGTCGGTTTATGTGGACAATCTGTTGGACAAGGAGTATGCTGAGCAATACGGATATCCGATGAGCGGACGCTTGACCAGTGTTGTTTATACGCAAAGATTCTAGGAGGAAACATGACTAAAACAACCATTCCTGAAGCGGCATATTTTAATCAGCTGGCAGCCAGTTGGGATAATATGCGTGAAATAAATGCGGCAAAACTGACTATGCTGATTAAGATGATTGGCATTAGACAAGAAGACGCGGTGCTTGACCTTGGCTCCGGCACAGGCGTTCTTTTGCCATATCTTTCACCTTTGGCAAAAACTGTAACGGCAGTTGATTTCGCTTCTGAAATGTTGGCAAAGGCCAGGGAAAAGTTTACTGGCCTAAACAATGTTTCGTATGTTGTGGCGGATATTCTTTCCTATAAGCCTCAACAGCGCTTCGACAAGATAACCTGCATGAATTTTTATCCGCACATCAGGGATAAAGGACAGTTCATAGAAAGAGTGCAAGCTTTGCTTAAGCCAGAGGGTGAAATTACAATCTTGCATGATATTTCGAGGCAGAAGGTCAATGCAATCCATGGCGGCAGCAAGCATGTGGAAAATGACCGGCTTAAGCCTGCTGAGATAGAGGCAGC